>NZ_JAKKSH010000031.1:0-53953 GCF_025653395.1 Shewanella sp. SW24 | reverse complement strand
CAATTCTAGGATGGTGTTTTACAAACCAAAATTGGACTGCAGATTACATGAGGCACACCAACAGACTTCTTCTTTGTTAGTACCTAACTTCTCTGGCTTTACTCAGCAGGCTATCGCGACCCACGAAGACCTGTCATTTGACCCAGCTGCCACGGTAGAAAACATTCAGCTATCCGAATTGTCGCTTGAGAAATGGTATGCCATTGATGGCCCAAGACGCGCCTTGCAGCTTCACAGGGACTTTATGGCATCTTTCTGGCGCAACCGTCATAGCTACGGCTTCAAAGCGATTGATGTACGGCGCTACGGTGGCACCCATGTGGCTGAAACCTTGTTATCTGAAGGCGTGATCACGATTAAAACGAGCTATTGGTGCCAGCTCCAAGCCATTTTAAAGCGCACACAGATATTTCAGCAGCTCGGAATGTTCAGCTTTCAGTCTATGCCTTACATCGATGTTGCGAACCATCCCCGCGCCATCGATATGACCCAGCATCGCAGGGATAAGACAGAAATCCTTAATATCATTAGAGCGGAGCGAAATGCCCAGCGCCACGGGGTTAAAACCGCCCTAACCAACGATGACACAGTAGAGCGCCTAGGATTTAACATCGAGCGCGTTATTCAGGACGCAGGTTGGGCAGTAAGGGAAATGATAGATGGTCTTAATAGCCATTTACTCCATGTTAGATTTGATACCTCAGACGTAGGGGTAACCCAGAGAGCTGGAGTGTCTAAATTATGGCTGGCACTGATGTTCGGCGGCGTGACCCAGATTGATGATGTACTTAAACAGCTGTTATCGCCTGCTCAGCTGGCTCAACTCAAAGAGCATCCGAGCGACTACCTCAATGCCAGCAGAGTCATGGCCAAGTCGTTGAACTTGATTGTCGCTGAATTAATCCGAGCTGCCCATGATTGGAACGGCGCTATATCAACGCTTAAACAGCAATTATGTAAAGGCTTAACGCGGGAAGAGTACAAGGTCGCTGTCGGCTCCCTGGTGCCAGCCGAAGTGTACGACCAATCCATTTTGGAGTGGTGGAAGCCAAACCCTGACAACTTCAAATTGTTGTTGGGGAAAGCGTTAGAAACGATGGAAGAGAACTTACGCTTTATTGAGTCACTTAACCAATCGTTACAGCGAGTACAGCGCCTAGCAATGCCGCAGGCAGCTAACAAGATGACTCTGGGTGCACGCTTGACGGCATTGAAGAGGAAGGCAGCGTAAGGCAAAATTTGCGTGATTTGGACTTGGTGAGATCCTGTATTTAAATAAACAGGAGCCTTGCCATGCCCAGATTCGATTTCAAAGACCCTCTCAATCCACGGTTGGCGGTAAAGCCGCAAGTGTGGCAAACGCCCTTTATCCGGCTAGCTAATCGCATCCCTCCTAGTTACCGCATCCACTTCGTTGGCGTGACAGTAGATTGCCGTTTAGGCTACACCGGAAGGCGCCAATTTCACTCGCTGGCGCAAGCTCTCATTTGGGCCGAATCAATGTATGGTGATTCGTGGTCGAATAAGCGATTTACTCAGGAGTTGGATTTGCATGTTTTATTGGATTGCACCAGTCGCTCGCTACCACAGGATTTGAAAAATTCCATAGCGGCACAGTTACGCAGATGCTAATAGGCTAAATTTGCCCAACGCGCCAAAAGTGTAAAGTTAGATTTATGCACGAGGTAACAACTTGTTTTCAATATCAAATACACCTTAAACCTAAACATTAAAAATTTGCCATAATCTCTTTAGAGATTTTGATAACCGACTTATGATAGTAGTTTTGATAGGTGATAAATTACTCTATCAAATTGTATACATTTTGATAGGGTGCATTTTTGACTTTTATCGCCCAACTGGTGTAAATTGAGCGAATCGAACGATTCGTTTAAAGGTGATAAATGAACACTCTTTCAGCCAATGAAGCAAAAATTCACTTTGGAGATTTGTTGCTCAAAGCTCAACAAGCTCCAATCCAAATTAATAAAAATGGCAAGCCTGTGGCCGTTGTTATTTCAGCTGATGCATACCAAAGTATCGAGACACTAAAATTACATTTGCTTCAATCCAAAGCGGTGAAAGCCATAACTGACATCAAAATGGGCAATTTGGTTGATGGTAATACCTTTTTTGATGAGCTGGCCGCAGGGCAGTATGACTAATGCCGGTAACTTATCATTTAACGCCCGATGCACAATCTGATCTGATAGGTATTCACCGCTTTACGTTAGCCCAATGGGGAACGACTCAGTCGAAGACCTATTTATCAGGACTTAGACAAACGATTCAACTGCTGGCTGAAACACCCACCCTTGGGAAAAATAGACCCGAGGTACGCATGAATGTGTTTAGCTTCCCTTATTCAAGTCATGTCATCTATTACATCCAACATGAGCATCAATTCGTTGTATTTGGGATCTTACATAAAAGTATGATTCCACTTGCACATCTCGCGGAGCGGGAAATTATTTGATGTAGTGAAATAGGGAGGGCACCATGAAAAATGATGTTCGGCGGCTATCTATTTTGTCAACTGATGAAATAGATGAACTGTTTGGATTACCTCATTTCTCAGATGATGATCGTCGATTATATTTTGACTTAAGTGCTAAAGAGCGCGAGCTATTCGACAATACCCGAACGTTTTCTGTGGCAGCCCATTTAGTATTGCAACTGGGCTATTTCAAAGCCAAACGGCAGTTTTTCAGTTATGAACAAGAATCGTCAGTACTAAATGACTTGGATTACATTGCCGCGCTGTACTTTCCCACCAAAACGCTTTCAAGACTGAAAAGTCCCTCAAGACCGATTAGGGCTGAACAACAACGAGCAATTCTTGATTTATTCCAGTATAAACAATGTGATAATGAGGTAAAAGTTGATTTGGAAGATAAAGCACAGCGGGTTGCGATGTTATCGACACAACCTATCTTTATCTTTCGTGAATTAACCCAATACTTAGCATTACACCGTATTGTCATGCCCAGTTATCGGTATATGCAAGAGATGATTGGTAGAGTGGTGGCTTATGAACGCACCCGTATTGCTCGATTACTTAGCACTTGCATGACTTCACTTATCGATCAGCAATTAGCGGCTTTGCTTCGGGCTGAGTCAGGAGTATTTCGCGTCAGCGCATTAAAACATGAAGCTAAAGATTTCAGTTATAAAGAATTGCGACATGAAGTCGCACGGCGGCAGTTTTTCCAGCCTCTACATGAGTTTGCCAAGCAGTTCCTCATAACAGCGGGGATCTCCAATGAAAGCGGCAAGTATTATGCTTCTATGGTTAAGTTTTATACCACTTATAAACTTCAACGCATGAAAAAAGAGACTGCTCAGTTATATCTGCTGTTTTTTGCTTTTCATCGGTTTCAGCAAATTAATGACAACTTAATTGAAGCATTGCTCCATTGGGTCGATCAATACGAGAAACAGGCCAAGCGTGCCGCTGAAGAAGCAATGAATAATGCGGTTACCAATGCAGCGAAAAATTTACAGGCTGCGGGTCATGTATTGAGCCTGTTTACGGATGACACCATCACCGATGACACACCTTTTTCCATTATTAAAGAAAAAGCCTATGCATTGCTTGAACAAGAGAGATTCCCATTAGTTGCTGATTACTTACGCAATATTGCTTTCGACAAAACGGCATTTGAATGGTCACATTACACAAAATTATCCGCCACATTCAAACGTAACTTAAGGCAACTTTTTACTGATCTGGATTTTGCCGGACGTGTAGAAGACTCTCCTTTGCTTGAAGCTATCGCGTTTTTACAAAACTTATTGCGCACAGAAAAATCACCAAGGCAAACTGACCCTAATTCATTTCCGACTGAGATTATTCCTAAAGGTTTACGCCGATATTTGTTTAGTAAAGAGGGCAAAACATTTAAAACGCTTGATGTAGATCGCTATGAGTTTTTGGTCTATCGCCTACTACGCAACTCACTGGAAGCGGGTGATGTGTACGTTAAACATAGTAATGAATTTCGCCGCTTTGAAGATGACTTAATAAGCGATCTTAGATGGCAGGATAAAGAACGAGTATTGCAAGATATTGGTGCACCCATTTTATTGGCCCCTATCCAAGATACTCTGGCTGTATTTCATACTATGCTAGCAGCACGTTATAGTGCGATTAACCAACATATTTCTGATGGGGTCAACAAACATATTAAAGTAATTGGGGCTGCCGAAAAGCGTCGTTGGAAGCTGCTTTATCCGAGCAGTGATGAATCCGTTAATAGCGATTTTTACAGCCAGTTACCAGGAATTGGTATTGCGGATCTACTGTGGTTTGTTGCGGGTAATACTGGATTTTTAAATGCATTTACCCATGTATTAGATCGTTATGTAAAGCATGAAGCTGATCCCCGTGAAATTTTCGCCTGTATTGTTGCGATGGGAACAAACATGGGGTTAGCAAAAATGGCTGAGGTTTCAGGCCTTAGCTCAGCATCAATGGCGGGGACATCAAGAAATTATCTACGCTTGGAGACATTACGAGCGGCTAATGATGCGATTAGTAATGCGACCAGCCAGCTACCCGCATTTCATCTCTATGATATTCAGGACACACTTCATTCAAGTAGCGATGGTCAGCGGATAGAAACGCAAATTAACACCCTTAACGCTCGATATTCTCCCAAGTATTTTGGTTTACAGAAAGGTGTCAGCGCCTACACGTTGGTTGCAAATCATGTTCCTATAAATGCAAAGATTATTGGGACTCACGAACATGAAAGCCATTACGTTTTCGATTTATTGCATAACAATACCTCTGATATAAAGCCAGAACGGCATTCCACTGACACCCATGGCACCAATCAGGTTAATTTTTGGATTTTGCATGCATTTGGATATCATTTTGCACCTCGTTATCGTGATTTGCATAAGAAAATGGATACGTTAGTCGGCTCACAACATCCCAATGAGTGTGGTGACTGGCTAATAAAGCCTGCCCGAAAAACCAACGATGAATTGATTGAACGTGAATGGCCCAATATTCAACGGATCATGGCATCGCTAGCTCAAAAAGATGTTACTCAAGCCACGATTGTTCGCAAACTCTCGAGCTATTCGCGTCAGAATCAGACCAAGAAAGCATTATGGGAGTTGGAAAACATATGCCGAACGCTATACATTCTCGACTTTGTCGACGATGTTGGCTTACGTCAATGTGTACAAAAAGCATTAAATCGTGGCGAAGCCTATCATCGTCTTAGACGAGCAGTTGCATTTGTTAACGGTGGAAAATTCAGAGTAAAAACAGAAGAGGAGCAGCAAATATGGAATGAATGCTCTCGGCTCATCACCAACGCGGTCATTTACTACAACACAGTGCTGCTATCTCGTGTCTATGAACAGAAGCAAACAGTAGGAGATCAAAATGCACTGGCTCAGCTTCACAGTATTTCGCCCGTTGCATGGCAGCACATCAATATGTATGGCAATTTTGAGTTTAGTCCATCAACCTCAAAAATAGATATCGATGCATTGGTTGCTCGATATGCTGAACCAGAATATTGGAAGCAAGCGCTGATTGAGAACGAGAATTCAAGTGAGTGATTTTAGAATTTAAAGCTAACTTTACATTTTTGGCGCGTTGGGCAAATTTAGCCATAAACAGCCGGTCGACTTTCGTAAATCCATTAATGGCTTATCGTTGCTGGTCGAGCAAGAGATGCAGCTCTCGCCATTTAGCGGCGCACTGTTTGTGTTTTGTAATCAGCAGCGTACCCGGTTAAAAGTACTGTACTGGGATAGCACCGGGTTTTGCCTGTGGTACAAACGGCTTGAAAAAGACAAGTTCCGCTGGCCACGGCAGATGCCTGGCAAAATACTGTCTATTAGCGAGCAGCAATGGCATTGGCTGTTGCAAGGTGTCGATATCCAAAAAATCACCGCCCATCAGCCACTGCATTACCAGAGTGTGGGCTGATATGACGATCGGCTATAAATCCTTATGATCGCATCCAAAACAATCTAAATCTTACCAAGCACTTAGCTAAATTGGCCGTTATAATGGCGGCCATGAAAAAGATACCAGACACCTTACCTGATGACGTTGCACTGCTCAAGAAAATGCTGCTTGAGCAGACGCAAAAGCTTGAGCGCAAACTGGCGCAAAAAGATAAACGCATCGCCAAATTAGAGCGGGTTAACCAGCAACTGTCGGACAAGTTGCAGCAGTTGCTGGAGCGTTACAACCTGAAGAAGTACCAGAAATTTAGCCCCAGCAGTGAAACCTATGAAGGTGAAGGCGAGGTGTTAAATGAGGCCGAACAGCTTATTGAAGACGAGTCAGTAGCGACAGAGCCAGATACTCAGACGACCGAGAGCGCTAAGAAAGCTGCTAAGCCACGCCGCCCACGGATTGCCCCTGAGCTGCCGCGCGTTGATGTTATCCATGACATTGACGATAAAACCTGTGCTTGCTGTGGCCATGCGCTACATCAAATGGGTGAGGAAGTCAGTGAGCAAATCGAGTTCGTACCGGCACAAATCCGGGTGCTCAGAAACGTGCGGCTGAAATACAGCTGCCGGCAGTGTGAAACCACGGACACCAAGGTCGACATTAAAATTGCCGATGTGCCACCGGCGGTTATCCCTAAGAGCATGACCACACCGAGTCTGCTTGCCCAAATCATCAGCAGCAAAATGCACTATGGCTTACCGCTTTATCGTCAGGAGCAGTTGTTTAATCAGGCCGGTATTGAGCTTAGCCGTCAAACGATGAGCCGCTGGCTGATAAGCTGTGCAGAGAAACTGAAACCGTTACTGGCGTTAATGAAAGCTGAGCTTCTGAAACAGCCCGTGCTGTGGGCAGATGAAACCACGGTTAATGTGCTGGATGTTGAGAAAAGCACCTGTTATATGTGGGTATATGGCTGTGGCTTAGAAAAAAGTACCGGCCCCAAGCTCGTGCTGTTTGATTATCAGGATAGTCGCAGCAGTAAACATCCCACCGACTTCCTGGCGGGGTTTAACGGTTATCTGCAGGTCGACGGTTATGCCGGATATGAGAAAACCCACGCAACCTTAGTCGGCTGCTGGGCGCATGCCAGACGCAAGTTCGTCGAAGCCCAAAAAGCGCAGGGCAAAGGCAAAACGGGTAAGGCCGATGTGGCCCTTAACCATATCCAGAAACTCTATGCGCTGGAGAGTAAATTAAAAACTGCGCCGCCTGATAAGAAATATGAAGCCAGGCAAACGCTAGCCAAGCCGTTGCTCGCGCAATTCAAAAGCTGGTTGGATAAATCAAGCGAGAGTGTCACGAAAGAAAGTTTACTGGGAGCGGCTATTACGTATAGCCTGAATCAGTGGCCCAAGCTTGTCCGCTATCTGGATGATGGCTGTCTGAATATCGACAACAATCGTGCGGAGCGCGCCATCAAACCGTTCGTGATTGGTCGCAAGGCGTGGTTGTTCGCTAATACCAAGACGGGAGCACAAGCCAGTGCGGCACTGTACAGCCTGGTCGAGACCTCAAAAATCAACGGACTGGAGCCGTATGATTACCTATGCCGCTTATTAACCGAGCTACCCAAAGCCAACACCCAAGAGAAACTACAGCAACTCCTGCCTTACTGATCACCAGCCACACCGCAAGGTGTGGTTGGCGTTACGCTTACCTCTGGTTGGTGATGATCCGCAGTAGTGCACTTTTCATAAAAATCGCCTGCAAAATATACATTAAATCAATATATATCAGATCAGTGCATATTGGTAGTGTCAAGGTTAAATAATAGGCAATTTTGTACTAGGTAGCGTTTTAATTTGATTATGGACTTTATGCTATACCGATAAATACACAGGAAATTTTTTTCACAAAAGTGTATGAATGTTGATAGAAGCAACAAGCTACCATCGAAGGGCGTTTCCAAAGATATTGGTATAACAGAGCATCGAACAGACTCAGTTGGAAAGGATCTCGCTTAGAAGCTCTATCATCTTCACGGATAACTCGCGTTTCCAACGATAAATTAGTTTGGGATTATGTAGGGTAACGTTGTTGTATCGTTATGTGATTTTACTCACTTAGCGCGGTGTACAGAACTACTGGATCAGATCAGTTTCAACTGACGTTCTGCCGTTGCACATTTTGCCCTGATGAGTTCGTTCATTGTTGTAAGACAGCCACTCATCCTGATCATTTTGCCGCGTCTCCAGCGTTTGATTAACTTGTTGCGAAAAGCCACCTGATAAAACTCGTTCAGGATCGCCTTATCAAACTGCTCGCAGATCCCATTCGTTTGCGGTGACATCGTTTTAGTTTTCGTGTGATCGATGCCACTACTAGAGTTGGTAATCATGACGCTCGAACTTGCAGAGTAGCACAGCCTATATCGATGTTAACTCTACACCTGACTCTGTCAATTTATGCGTATCAACATAGTGGCTGAAACGTGCTAATAAGAAGGTGAGTTTTGGATGAATGTACCTTTGACAAAATGGTCTGTTGGGTGCTGTATAAAAGTAGTCGATAAGCTCAGTTTTATTCGCTTTAAAATCCTTAAAAAAATAAACCTGAGTAATGACTGGCTGCTCAAAATCAGCTCTACAGGCATCTAATATGTTTACAGCCTGGTTATACTGAACCTCATCATAAGCGTATATCGCTGAACGATATTTACCACGCATTGAGTGGTTTGATGTGCTCGCGTGAGTATGTAAATGGATTTCGATCAAGGTTGATAAAGAAATAACAGTCGGATCAAAAACCACTTCAATGGCTTCGCTGAACTGAGCGTTGTCACCAATTGAGGCGATCCAACCTTGATTGACAGTAGCAATGCCAATAAGTGATGAAAATACGCCTTCGGTGCACCAGTGACAACCACCGCCTAAGCCGATTGTATTAAGGGTGGTTGTCGTATGCAAATTGCAAGTCTGTGTGGGCTGCTGCAAACTCATTGAGATGAGGGCAACTTCCAGTCTGGTCTGGGGAAGTGGCAGGTATAGCCATTTGGTCGGAGTTCCAAATAGTCCTGATGCATAGCCTCCGCTTCCCAAAAATCACTTGCAGGTTCGACTTCAGTCACTACTTTTCCAGGCCATAATCCCGAAGCATCCACGTCAGCAATGGTTTTTACTGCCTCAGCATGCTGTGCCTCAGAGGTATAATAAATGGCTGAGCGATAAGATGTGCCCTTGTCATTACCTTGTCTATTTACTGTACTAGGGTCATGAATCTGAAAGAAAAACTCTAAAATTTGTCGATAGCTGGTGATTTCATTATCGAACATTATTTCAATGCCTTCAGCATGGTTACCATGATTGCGGTAGGTAGCATTAGCCACTTCACCACCGGTATAACCTACTCGGGTTGAAGTGATACCGGGACGTTTGCGGATAAGATCCTGCATGCCCCAAAAGCAGCCACCGGCTAATACTGCGCGTTCAATTGCCATAATTAAATGTCCTCTACTTGGTCTAAATACTCTGCGTAACCTTTACTTGCCATTTCTTCCCTAGGAATAAAACGTAATGACGCTGAGTTAATACAATAACGTAGGCCACCCTGGTCTTTGGGACCGTCTGAAAATACATGGCCTAAGTGACTGTCGCCATGAGTTGAGCGCACTTCTGTGCGGGTCATGCCGTGCGACCTATCAGTGATTTCAATTACGTTGACAGAGTCTATCGCTTTGGTAAAGCTCGGCCAACCACACCCTGATTCATACTTGGCAGAAGACGCAAATAAAGGCTCACCTGACACGATATCCACGTAAATGCCGGGCTTGGTGTTCTTTAGCAATTCACCAGTCCCTGGACGCTCTGTACCATTTTCTTGCGTCACCCGATACTGCTCCTTAGTCAGAGCAGAAATCGCATTCATAGATTTTTGATAGGTATTCATAAATGTCCTCTTATAGAGTAGAGCCATGTGCCTTTCAGATTATAAGAGACCTTCTGTTTACAGAATTTATTTCACTTAGGCCGTTAACCCGAAAAAATGATCTGATCCAGTAGTTCTGTACACCGCGCTAAGTGAGTAAAATCACATAACGAGGTGCCTATGACAGCTAAAAAGAACTGCAAGACCTATACCGCAGAATTTAAGGCCCTCTAACTTATAGTTGTTTCGGATGCGGCTTATTTGTTTTTGTGCTCCAGTGCTGTAAGTGATGTGCCTACGATAAATATAGACACGACAAACAAGCCTAAATCTTTTAGCAAAAACTGGCCAGGAACCACAGAGATCGCAGGAAACCCAAGAGATGCCTCAAAAACACCGGGTGTAGTCAGCATGAACGACAATGTCGTAAAAAAGAGTCCGGTTGAAAGTACACCGCCCAAGATTGCGAGCTTAGGGGAGAAAACTCGTGCAGCGATTAACAGGCCAACTGAAATTTCAAGCACACCCAGAAAATTTGAGAATCCTTGAATGCTGAGGAAACTATACATCCATGAAAGCAGAGGGCTATTACTAACAAAACCATGTATACCGTTTGCTTCGTAGCTAGTGAATTTCATACCACCAAACCACAAATATATTATCGTCATGGCAACGTAGATGCCACCTATACCAAACTTAGTGACTTTTGCACCGAGATTATTACTAAGGATATTGGTAGTCTGGACACCATTTTCAATTTCGGGAATAGTCATCTTATATCTCCAATTATTTTTAGCCATGTGGACTCACTCTATGTAGCCCACTAAAATGATATGACTCTTGAGAAAAACTATATGTTTACTCGAGTCGAACCTAACTTAGGTAATTGCTGTAGTTGAGCACCAATGGATTAGACATCAATGCCTAGTGGTTGAACGGCCGGGAAGTCGACCTCGGTCTGTGTCACTTCGTTAACGTAGTTAGTGAAAGTGTTCAGGGCAACAGCCAACAGAATATCCACTACATGTGCATCACTGTAGCCAGCGTTCAGCACCGCTTGGACCTGGTCATTGCTGACTTGCCCGCGCTGGCGGACTACGGCGGCAGCAAAACGCACGGCTGCGTCGGCCTTAGGGTCATTTGATGCACCGCTGCGGTTGGCAGTGAGTTCAGCATCATCAAGCTTGGCCACCTTACGGCCTAGGAAGGAATGGCCAGCAAGGCAATAATCGCAGCCGTTGATCTCAGCGACGGCTAGGGCAATACGCTCAAGAGTCGCTGTACCCAAGCCGCCCTGTGCTGATGCTGCGCTCAATTGCAGGTAGCCAGTCAGCGCAGCAGGGCTGTTGGCAACGACGCGGAACATGTTAGGAACGCGGCCCAGTTGTTTTTCCACAGCCTTGAGTGAGGTATGGGTAGCAGTAGGCGCGGCGTCGATTGTGGTAGGGGTGTTCAAACGTGACATAAATTTCTCCTAGTGATTTGAAAGACAGCACGCTGTATTGGCGTGGAATAAATTGTATTTAAGAAGGTTCTGCTTGATAATCCGTTGCTATCAGACAGCTCATCTTCACGTCTTGCGCAGTCGCCATTTCAGTGCCACTACACACCTTCGTTGACGTCACGCCGTCCTGATTTCTAAGGAGGTCTTCGAGACTCCAAAAACACCCTCCGGCAACGATCACATTATTTATTTTTCATAAAGCCTCCTTGGTTTTTATCTATTTACTAATGGAACTGAATTTACAGCATGTAAAATAGATATAACATGCTCAATAGTTCGTATAATGTGACTTATTAGACAGTTTACGTAGGGGCTATGTATGGATGCAGACTTTGGATATCAGATTAAAAGAGTTGTGAAATTAAGGGTTCACGAAAAACTGCAAATATAGGGCAAATCAGATTGTCTATACCCATAATTTAGAGCGCCCGAGCATCAGGAACTCACTGAAAGCAGACGTTTCTGAAAATAAACAAGGCACAGCGCTTGAAAATTTCGAGACATCAACGTTTTGCCAAAAGGCTAAAAATGCGTGCACTACTCATTTCGCATTTAAAGAGAGCATCGGTTATTAGGCAATAACGATGTGGCCAAAATTTGTCGACCACTACACTATCTCGTAAACGAGTTTGATAGACGTCAACTAGTACGTATTTTTAGTGTAAGGTCATATTAATGCACGATGCTAAACTCTGCTGTGAGCTAGGTAGGATGTATAAATACCATAAATATTTCAATGCTTTACTTTTTAAAGCTCAAGTGAGTTACTCAGTTCCGACTGTTGGTGGCAGATTTGGAATCTCGCGATTTGTCTTAAATGTCAGCCAAGCAAGTCTCTCGCTAATAAAGTGTTGACTATCCCTGACAAAGTAACAATTTCTTGCCATAATCAGACTTAAGCACTTTACTTAGAGTGTATGTGCGCCGCTTAATGCATCAATGCTGCTAATTCCCTGATTGACATCAATCACTTTGTTTCCTGTTTGATACTCTGAGATAAACAAGATCGAATGATGCAAAAGGGGACTATTTAAATACTGAGGGAACAAATGGCAGTAGATTTGAGCATAGAAACCGCTCTGCTCCTAGAGCGCTGGCAAGGCATTGTAAACTCGATGGCTCAAGTCGCGGAAGTGCCTTGTGTGCTGATTAATCGATTAGATAAAAACGAAATTTGTCAGGCTGTTGGCAGTGTGTCAGTACCAACTTTTTATTGCGGTGAACCTGTTCCATTGGCACTTAACACTTATTGTTCCCAAGTCATTTCCAGTAACCAGCCATTACTAGTTGAAAATGCAATCGGTACCCGATATGAAAACAATAACCCAACATTTGCAGCAGGCTTTAGTTATTACTATGGCCTGCCATTGCTTTGGCCTAGCGGAAAAACTTTCGGTACTTTGTGTATGTTGGACTTTTCAAGCCCAGATCGGGCATCACAACACTGTTCCTTACTCACACTTTTTAAGCAGGCCATTGAATACGATTTACAGATGCTTCAACAACAGCAAGATCTGCTAAAGCGTGAGCAACAAGCAGACAAAAAATTTATACAACTATTCAATGAGATGTCAAATAGGATAAGACCGGTAACTAATAATAAGTTGCTTCAATCTGAGTTGTTTGTACTTTTGACAAGCCAATACCAATACTGGCATCAGGAACTGGATAAGCAGCTTAATCAAACCGTCCTGACTGATGAAAACTCCATTCATATAGCGGCACTGGTTCGAATTTGGTCAAATTTGTTGGCGATTGCCCATGAAACAGAATGGTTGAGAGCTACGGCAGTTCTAGAACCTTATAGTTGTGATGCTGTTGCGTCACTGGTCAATGCAACTCCATTATTAGAACAAGCAGTGTATAAAACAGCGCTGACCCTTGGTGCTGATCTCGTTTTGAGGAGTCATTTGCCTAATCCACTGTTACTAAGTGGGAAACCAGAGTTATGGTCTCTGATAGGACTAGCTATCACGAGCTTTTTAGTTGTTGGCGCCAGCGGTACAAGTATAACTATTTTTGTCAGTAACCGATTAAAAGGTAAGTACAGAGTTTTGGAATGGTCCCTTCTTGTAAAAGGCCAGACGATGCCGCTGCGTTTTACCCGCGATAATCAAGCGCTTTATGGTTTTGCAACAGTATGTGCCGAGTTAGCGGGTGCTGTTCTTGAATCTGGTGAGTGGCAATTAACTGAGAGTCTTCAGCAACAGAGTCGTTATCTCAACTCAAATCGTGATCACGTTGACGACATTGAAAGCAGGAATGCTTCAAGAACTGCTAATGGCATAACCAGGCTTATCTGCTTATCGATACCGGTGATGGGAGACGATTTATAAACACTCAGCGATGATCAGCGAAGTTGTGTTTTAGTTTTCTTGTTGGCACTACATCCGGTATGGCGGCCTTTAATCTGAGAGTGACACTTGGGATAACTGAAAAACTGGCTGTGATTCTGCTGAACGGAGCTTGGTGCTAAGCATGTTGGCGTCATTCAAAGCAAGGTCAACACTGCTATTAACGTTTACGATTATCTGACGGACGTGCTGCTGCGCGTCAACCAACATCCAGTAAGCAAGGTACATGAACTAATGCCGAAGTTACGGAAAGCTCAGTTCGAAAGCGCATTACAGCGTTCAGCTCTATTTAGCAATCCCGATGCTTCGGTAAAATAAGCCACGGAAAATGCTCCGGAGGCCGCATGCACACTAAATAGATGACGTTAGACGAAGAGTTGGATTTAAACGAGCAAATTATAGAGCCTGCGACCGGAAAAGCCAAAAGTTTATAAATACAGCTAAAACTCAAATCAAGCAGGCGAATATTGTACAAAACAATACCATTGCTACAGAGATAACTTCAAGTCTGACAGATCTATGCTAGAGTTAAATCAACGATTTAATTCATTTTTCTATGCAGGATCTTTGAAAAATGCAGTAGAAAAACGGAGAAGTACATGACCTTTAGTTTAGCTCAAACAGCTAGTGCAGAAACCACACTAAAAGCACCTGCTGAAGCAGATCAGAACCTGCGGGATATCACTGAACTGGCGTGTTATATCTGTGATGCACCAGTGGCTATGGTGACGCGAACCGATGACACAAAGCTGAATCTAATTGCAAAAGTTGGTATTTCGCGTACCTCTGTATTAATTAAAGAGTCCTTTTGCGTGTATGCAATGGAAACACCTGATGCGGTAATGGTGGTCCCTGACGCTACTTTAGATCACAGATTCAGTACCAATGCTATGGTGATTTCAGGACCTGGCTACCGATTTTATGCTGGCTCGCCGCTGATTGATCCCGAAGGTGCAGTGATTGGTACTATTTGTGTCTATGATCATGTTCCTAAGCAGCTGAACCAGCGGCAGATAAGCTCTTTGCAGGCTCTGTCCAGACAAGTGATCGCCATACTGGAGCTGAAAAAAGTCGGCGAACAATTACATAATACCAGCATGACGGATGCGCTGACAGGGGTGAACAACAGAAGAGCTTTTGACCTCAAGTTTGAAGCTGAATTTGCTCGCTGGCAAAGAACAGGACAATCTTTTGTACTGGCATTGATTGATATTGATCACTTTAAGAGTTTTAACGACAGCTATGGTCATGCCGCAGGAGATGAGGCACTGAGTCAAGTCGCGGCTCTGTTTCAGCGCCATAGCAGGAACTATGACTTTTTCGCCCGTTATGGTGGTGAAGAGTTTGTGCTGATCCTGCCAGGCACAGACACAGCGTCCGCAAATAAAACACTGGAAAAGTTAAGGCTGGTAGTGGCTAACCATGAGTGGTTATTACGACAATTAACGGTCAGCATAGGTTTGGCCAGCGCTGATTTATTTGACGACAAAAAGCAGTTGCTCGAAGTCGCCGATCAGATGTTATACAAAGCTAAAACCCAAGGCCGCAATCAAACCAGTGTGTTCGCCACACTGTAAGAGATCTGTTCATGCTGCGCTGATCTCAAGACCTCATAAAAACTGAGGTCTTGCTTCGGTCGATAAGCTGGTCTGATATTGGCATTATTTATTCCTTTCAAATACATGGGTAATGCGACTTACACAGATTTTTTATGCTCTCTTGGACTCCATGTGAAGGAGATCGTCACATTCTTTACATATAGAAAATAGAGTTCTTTAGCCAGCTGCAATTTCAGATTAACCGATTCGGTAAGCTTTCTGCATTTCCGGAGACAACTTTTTTAGCCAGCTTGAGAGACTGAAGCCTTTTCTATCGGTACTATTTAATTTAGTAAAATACAGATGTTCATCCCAGCGAGGACCGAAATCTACTTCTGCAAGACTTACAAGCTGTTTGTTTCTGCGAAGACGATGCTTTTGATGGTAATCTTCGGCGGGCCAAAAATAACCATTTTGTTCTCCGGCCTCAATCACCTCGGGAGATTTCTCCTTTCCAATCGCTTGAATCAGTTCTTCAGCTACTTGTTTTTGCTCCAGATCAAAAACAAAAAGTATCTGGCGATACTGGCCCTGCTTTCTACCATGAACAGACCATGATTCAAAACTTCCAAGAAGTTCCCTGTAGCTGATTTGGTCTTTATCGTAGATCACTCTGACGACTTCGGCGTGTCCGTTGATGTTGCGGTAACTCGGATCCAGAGTTGATGCTCCAGCGTAGCCAACACGTGTTTGCACTACTCCCTGCGTCCCTCCAAAATTAGAATCCGGTCCCCAAAAGCAACCCATGCCGAAAACCGTTTGACTAAGCTTCCCGATTTTCAATGCTTCTTCGATTGCTTCAGGGGTTGCAAATTCATAGCTTTCAACACCGTCTTCTTTATTCATTTTTAGATCCGACATATTTTTCACCTAACTTTCAAAAATTGAAGCCACTCCCATTCCTCACGCCGTGCAAACGACGATAAGACCACGTTTTCCAACACCAGCTTGATGAAGTATCTTTGCTAAAACTCCGCAGCATGTTTCTTGGTAACACAACTGCGGAAAATTGCTGTAATCATTGATCTTACTGCTTATTAAGTTATTAATAATTCTAAAAAACTCATTATTTCATTGAAGCTTCCAACCACCTGTCAAGGTCCTTGAACTTGGGGTTTCTCAGCTTCTTTGTCCCAACCACTATTGTCGGGAAATTCAGCTTTCCGTTCGAATAGAGGGAGCACAGTTCATCAGCAGCCGCGTCGTCTTCATGAACATCCAAAAAAACAAACTGGCTCCCTTTTTCTTGCAAGTACGAATGGTAAATCTTGGTTTTATGGCAGTCTTTATGACCGAACAGCTTAATCAACACGAACGGCTCCTTTTTTCAAAAGGTTCACTTTCATAAACCCCCTCGATTTAAAAATTATTCTACAAACTTCAATGACTCCGAGTTAATACAGAATCGGACCCCTGATGGCTCAGGACCGTCTGGAAAAGCGTGCCCCAGATGGGCTTCGCACACATTGCATAGCACTTCGATTCTGCGCCCGAAGGTCGTATCCAGTTCATATTGAATTACGTTGTCTGCGACTGGCTCAGAAAAACTCGGCCATCCCGTTCCCGAATCGAACTTTAGGTTCGAGTCAAAGAGTTCGGTGTCGCAGCCCACACAGGCGTACCTTCCAGCTTCATAAAATGAACAGAGTTCTCCGGTGTGCGCGCGTTCGGTGCCTTTCATCCGCATGACCCGAAATTGCGCTGGCGTCAGAATTTCTTTCCACTCTTCCTCGCTCTTTTCTACTTTTTTGGGAGGCGCGGGAGTGCCGTTATCCAGGTAGTTGTAAATGCTTTTCCAATTGAACATATATTTGCTCCTTTATTTTAGGGTTCACTCTTTAGCTATCAATCCACGAGAAGAAGTCTGTAGCACTACCAATGAATTCTCCATCCACAAAAACTTGCGGTACAGTTTGGAGATTTGTTCTTTCCTTCAACTCCAGGTAAGTCTTCGGATCGTCGTCTACGCGAATTTGTTTGAAATCGACCTTTTCAGCAGTTAGGTAATTCTTCACGCGTGCGCAAAATGGACAATGGTCTTTCGTATAAATAACAACATTCTTAAGTGCTTTCATTTTTTCCTCGTTCATTTGGTTCATGATTTAGTCTCTTTCAAAATGGCAAGAGTATCCGCTGGGATTCCTCTGCAAATAGTTTTGGTGATATGCCTCAGCGTCGTAGAATTCTGTTTCCAGGGTGACGGTCGTGACCACTTCATTCTCGAAGCGACCGATCTCATTGACCTCATCAATCACGTTTTCGATAATCGCTTTCTGTGCATCGTCACGATAGAACGCTGCCGAGCGATACGAAGTGCCAACATCATTTCCTTGGCGATTCTTCGTAGTCGGATCATGGATTTTGAAAAAGTAATGTAGAATCTCTTCGAGAGATATTTCGTCTTGGTCGTATTCCACGCGAACCGCTTCGGCGTGCCCCGTTTTCCCTGTTATAATATCGGCGTAGGTAGGATCATCAAAATCTCCGCCAGAGTAGCCCACCTTCGTTGACGTCACACCGTCCAGACTCCTAAGGAGGTCTTCGAGACCCCAAAAACACCCTCCGGCAACGATCACATAATCTAGTTTCATAAAGCCTCCTTAGTTTTCATCCACTTACTGATTAGACTGACTTTACAGCATGTAAAATAGATATAATATGTTCAATAGTTCGTATAACATGACCTATTGGACAGTTTACGTAGGAGCTATATATGGATGTTCTCAGTGAAATTTTAGATAAGGTAGAGCTTACTAGCAGCTACTGGTATAGAACCTCATTTGCGGGAGACTGGGGCATCAGCCTCCCGCAGGAAGAGAATCTAGCGAGATTTCACATCGTGACTCATGGCGAGTTTTGGTATGAGGTGCCAAAACTTAAACTTAAAGCATTGGCGGAGCAGGGCGATATTTTGATCTTTTTCAAAGGGATGGAGCACACCATGGCCAGTGCACCAAAAATCAAGGCCGAGCCTGCGGTCGAATTTAGAGCTAAAGCCAACCTCACCGAAGCTCAAGTTTTGGAATACGGTGATCAGAGCAAGCTCAAAGCCAACGTCGTTTGCGGACATTTTTGTTTTAATGGCGGACCCGATCATCCATTCTTAAATTCGCTGCCAAATGTCGTGCATATCAAGAGTGCTGATAACTCCCACTCGCCTTGGCTTGCCATGCTTTTAAGTATTATAGAGCAGGAAGCAAAATCAGGGCTTCCTGGAAGCAACACGTTAGTCAGAAAGCTGACCGAAATTATCTTCGTGCAAGCGTTAAGAATCCACATGTACAAATCCAATAAAAATGCTGGATTCTTCAAACTGATCGAAAATCCGCAACTCAGCAAAACCTTGGAAGCTATTCATCATAGTCTCGATAAAAAATGGGGTCTTGACGATCTCGCCGGGATTGCGGGGATGTCGCGTACGAACTACAGCGTCAAATTTAAGGAGCTGTCAGGCATGACACCTCTTGATTATTTAACCTATTGTCGGCTTGAAAAAGCAAAGCAGCTGCTTAAAGAATCCGGTAAGTCTGTTCCCGAAGTGAGTGAAGCCATTGGGTATCCGGCACATGAACACTTTCAAAAGTTGTTTAAGAAAAAAATTGGCAAAACTCCTAGCGCGTACAGAAAAGAAAATTCTGAAAAGGTGTAAAAATGAATATCTATAACTCTCCTGTTACCAAAATAGCTTTCTGGGTCATAGTCATTGGTGGTGCGGCTTGCCTGCTTATCCCTTTGTTTGCACCTCTTCTTCCGCTGCAATATTTGAAAGGTTATGGCGAAATAGGAGATGTTCTTGGAGGTATTTCAAGCCCATTTGTACAAATTCTGGGTTCAGTGCTTCTCTTTCTGGTGTTAAAAGCTCAGATTGACGCTAATGGCATCCTCCATCAGCAAATCGAAAAGGAATATACGAAGGAGCAACTGAGGCACGAGTTGAATCAGCTTCACGAACTTTATATGTTCGTCGAAAGAAACATTAAAAATTTTAGCTACGATCAGGAAAAGATGATTGATGGCAAGTCGCAAATGATCCTTTTGCATTCCCGGCGAGCGATTAAATGTTTCATTGAGGATCTAGAGAGCTTAGATGTTGATATTCACAAAGATGACGACATTTTAAGGTTCGACGGGGTTAAAGAAATTATGAGCATTTTGAACAGCGTTGACCTATATTTCGACAAAATCAAAGACAGCGAGATTGCACCTTATCATAAGAGTTTTTATAAAACGCTTATGCAGCACGAACTTCTCTTCAGCGTTTTTCCTTATCAAGATCTCGACAATCAAGCGTACCTAAAACAAGAGCATTGCCCAGAGTGTGGTGAATATCATGCAAATTATCCGCCACTGATTTATGACCGGTTACAGAAAATTAAAAAAAGTTTCTCCTGATGTATTATGGATATTTATTCGGTATCGGTCCTACCAAAAAGCTATTTGTAGTATCTCGAGTACGTGCTGTGGTGTAGTAATTCCAATCTTAGAAAACTCAAAGCTTATTCTGAAACTATCGGAATTGTCGGTTGGGTGAGACTTAGTCGCCCCGTAAAGCCTTATCGGGGCGGCAAAGATAACTTTTTATATCACTGCTATTGATGACGTCCTTTGTTTACTAAAGTTGTAAGCCCTTATTCTTTGTTTTAGACCTTCAACCACTCCGGGCTTGTCACTAGGAGAGTCCCCTTGGCTAACCTTAGCCGTCAGATCGTATTCAGCGATTTCTAGCCGGTCCCCCTGAATCATTTTACGCCAACCGTTCCACAACTTAGGGTCAAGCTCTTCGGTACGCCAACCATCGGTCGGTTCGCTCCGACTCGCTAAAGCCAGATCCCTGATTTGGTTCTGGAGCGTTAGATCGTCAATCATTGTTCAGCGCCGTACAAAAATGCTATTTTGTTCATACTCAATGCGTTTGTGGGTTTGGTTTGTTTGGCGACTGATCTGATCGCGCAAACTGCATTGAGTTCCCTTACCTGAGTGATCTACTATTTCGCACAGTTATTTAGCTTTATCGTAACGCTCAAGAAATTGGGCTTAATGCCGAATACAATAAAATAAAACAGCCAACCCTTGAGGCTCTTATGCGCCAGAATTTACCAGTGACGGGTCGAAACTTAGAACTCCCAAAAGATACCAATATTCTTTCGACTACCTCCCCTCAAAGCCATATCACGCACGGCGGCCGCAAAAACTGAGTGCAACACCTGACCTTTCCGGTACGGTGCTGCCACTATGTCCTATCACGAACTCAGTATCCCCGAACGTGCGACCCTTCAACTCGGCCTTGCCCAAGGTTTCAGCCAGCGGCGAATTGCCCGGATGCTCGGCCGCTCCCCCTCGACCATCAGCCGGGAGCTGCGCCGCAACCGGGCCCCTGGCACCCGCTACCAGGCCTGTGCTGCCCAGCAGCAGATGCAGGTCCGCCGCCAGGTCTGCAGGCCTCAGTGCAAGCTGCTGCCGGGCAGTGAGCGCTTCGAGCTGGTCGTCCATATGCTGCGTGAGGGTTTGTCTCCCGAGCAGATTGCCGGCAAGCTGCGCAGCATGAACATACCCAGCCTCAGAGAGGCCTACGTCTGCCGCGAGACGATCTATAACGCGATCTACGCCCTGCCGGTCGGTGGCCTGCGCAAGGAGCTGATCATCTGCCTGCGCCAGGGCAAGACGAGTCGCAGGCCGCGCTCTGGCGGCGTCGATCGGCGCGGCCAGATCCCTGAAATGCTCAGCATCCACGTGCGCCCGCCGGAGGTCGAAGACCGGCTGATGCCAGGCCATTGGGAGGGCGACCTGATCAAGGGCAAGGCCAATGCCTCGGCGGTGGGCACCTTGGTGGAGCGTACCAGCGGCTACCTGATGCTGATCAAGATGGCCGACGCGACGGCGACCTCGGCGCTGGAGGGCTTCAGTGCGGCGCTCAATGGCATGCCGCTGGCGGTGCGCAAGAGCATGACCTACGACCAGGGCCGGGAGATGGCGCGGCACGCCGAGATCACCCAGCGGACCGGGGTGGCGATCTACTTCTGCGACCCGCACAGCCCCTGGCAACGCGGCAGCAATGAGAACATCAATGGACTGATCCGCCAGTACCTGCCCAAGGGCACGGACTTGTCGGTGCATAGTCAGGAAGCCCTGGACGCCATCGCTTTGCAACTGAATATGCGACCGCGCAAACGCTTCGACTTCAAATGCCCGATCGAGGTGATGGGCGAAGTGATGCAAGAAGCCGTGGTGATGCGGCATGATGCTCCCGCTTCAATTCAATAACCGTGTTGCACTCAGATCCTGCAACCAGCTATTATGATGGACACACCAAATAACTCACTGCATGAGGCAACCCATGAAAAAGCAATTAAAAATAATTCTGCTCGCGTCCCACCTGGCTCTGTTTGGCGCGGGAGTTGGGCTAGGGATCTATATACTTCCGATTTTGACAGCACAAGAAAACGCCACCATCGCCGAAATTGAAGAAGTGCAAAAGGTGGCAAAGTATAGCGGAGAGTTCAAGAAAGATCAGAAAGGCAGCGACGCCCTTCACTGGGCGAATGGACAACTTTTTGTTACGGATAACGAAATTGTATTTAAAGGTGATGTAGCACCTGGTCCAGACTACAAAATTTACCTGACAAAGAAACAAGCCACCGACAAAGAATCGTTTTTGGACATAAAGAAAGAAGCAATTCTGATTGGCGAATTGAAAAACTTCGGGAATTTCAAGAAAACCATTCCTGCAAGCGTCAACGTCAACGAGTTTACAACGGTCCAAATATGGTGCGAGCATTTCTCTAAGTTCATCGGCTCCGCAAAATATCAGTAAACAAGCTTAAACTTGGATCTTGCCTGTTCACGAATAACATGCGCCTCATGCCAATGGAAATTAAAGTCTTGCCGGGCATGAGGCCTCCCCTCCACGTCTAGATTCTTGAAGTCAAAATTGACCTCAACCGACCCTCAGACACTGACTACGATGCCTGCATACCCTGAAGCGGTTCACCAGATGGGCTTGCGACAGAGATAAGTACGCGCCAACCTCAGATGCCGCTAAGGCTCTATACGCCGCCTTATCGGAATGGGTGGAATTTTGCGCGCGAGCGTCTAATGTTATCCAAGAGCGAGGGCTCTGATTAGTCCCGTCTCCCATGAAGATTCGCAGACTAAGACCCCTATTAAATCTGTAACATTTCGCTAGTTGGGGTCGTCTCAGAATTCGGAAAATAAAGCACGCTAAGGCGTAGTCACCCCGTGACTCCCCCGCGCCGATGCAGCGAGCTTCGTTCCGTCTTGCAGTGACGCAATCAGCGGGCAGGAAACGTTCCCTTTCCGCGCATGGCAGGCGCACACCAGTTCAGACAGCACGGCCTCCATGCGTGCCAAGTCGGCCATCTTCTCGCGCACATCCTTGAGCTTGTGCTCGGCCAGGCCGCTGGCTTCCTCGCAATGGGTGCCATCCTCCAGCCGCAGTAGCTCGGCGATTTCGTCCAGGCTAAAGCCCAGCCGCTGGGCCGATTTCACGAACCGCACTCGTGTTACATCCGCCTCGCCATAGCGGCGAATGCTGCCATAGGGCTTGTCTGGCTCCGGCAGCAGGCCCTTGCGCTGGTAGAACCGGATGGTCTCCACATTGACCCCGGCCGCCTTGGCAAAAACGCCAATGGTCAGATTCTCAAAATTAATTTGCATATCGCTTGACTCCGTACATAACTACGGAAGTAAGCTTAAGCTATCCAAACCAAATTTGAAAGGACAAGCGTATGTCTGAACCACAAAAGTCTGAACCACAAAAGTCTGAACCACAAAAGTCTGAACCACAAAACGGGCGCGGCGCGCTCTTCGCCGGTGGGCTGGCCGCCATTCTTGCGTCGGCCTGCTGCCTGGGGCCGCTGGTTTTGATCGCCTTGGGGTTCAGCGGGGCATGGATCGGCAACCTGACGGTGCTGGAACCCTATCGCCCGATCTTCATCGGCGCAGCGCTGGTCGCGCTGTTTTTCGCCTGGCGGCGCATCTACCGCCCGGCGCAAGCCTGCAAACCGGGTGAGGTCTGCGCGATTCCCCAAGTGCGAGCTACTTACAAGCTCATTTTCTGGATCGTGGCCGCGCTGGTCCTGGTCTCGCTCGGATTTCCCTACGTCATGCCATTTTTCTATTAATCACAGGAGTTCATCATGAAAAAACTGTTTGCCGCCCTCGCCCTCGCTGCCGTTGTTGCCCCCGTGTGGGCCGCCACCCAGACCGTCACGCTGTCCGTGCCTGGCATGACCTGCGCCTCTTGCCCGATCACTGTCAAGCACGCGCTTTCCAAGGTTGAGGGCGTGAGCAAGACCGACGTAAGTTTCGACAAGCGCCAGGCCGTCGTCACCTTCGACGATGCCAAGACCAACGTCCAGAAGTTGACCAAGGCGACCGAGGACGCGGGCTATCCGTCCAGCCTCAAACGCTGATCCGTTAACCGAACTCGGGAGCGACACATGGGACTCATCACGCGCATCGCTGGCAAAACCGGCGCGCTCGGCAGCGTCGTTTCCGCGATGGGCTGCGCCGCCTGTTTTCCTGCCATCGCCAGCTTTGGCGCGGCCATCGGACTGGGCTTCTTGAGCCAGTACGAGGGGCTATTCATTGGCATCCTGCTGCCGATGTTCGCCGGCATCGCGTTACTCGCCAATGCTATCGCTTGGCTCAATCATCGACAGTGGCGACGCACGGCGCTCGGCACGATAGGCCCGATCTTGGTACTGGCAGCGGTGTTTTTAATGCGGGCTTACGGCTGGCAGAGCGGTGGACTGCTCTATGTCGGCCTGGCCTTGATGGTTGGGGTGTCGGTCTGGGATTTCATCTCGCCAGCACATCGCCGCTGCGGGCCGGACAGCTGTGAATTGCCAGAACAACGTGGCTGACGGCAACAGCCGTAGCCACCACAGAAAAGGAAAAATACATGACCACCCTGAAAATCACCGGGATGACCTGCGACTCGTGCGCGGCTCACGTCAAGGAAGCCTTGGAGAAAGTGCCCGGCGTGCAATCGGCGCTGGTGTCCTATCCGAAGGGCACAGCGCAACTCGCCATTGAGGCGGGCACGTCATCGGATGCGCTGACTACCGCCGTGGCCGGACTGGGCTACGAGGCAACGCTTGCCGATGCGCCACCGACGGACAACCGCGCCGGCCTGCTCGACAAGATGCGCGGCTGGATAGGGGCCGCTGATAAGCCCAGTGGCAACGAACGCCCGTTGCAGGTCGTCGTCATTGGTAGCGGTGGAGCCGCGATGGCGGCAGCACTGAAGGCCGTCGAGCAAGGCGCGCAGGTCACGCTGATTGAGCGCGGCACCATCGGCGGCACCTGCGTCAACGTCGGTTGTGTGCCGTCCAAGATCATGATCCGCGCCGCCCACATCGCCCATCTGCGCCGGGAAAGCCCATTCGACGGCGGCATGCCACCCACACCGCCGACGATCTTGCGCGAGCGGCTGCTGGCCCAGCAGCAGGCCCGTGTCGAAGAACTCCGTCATGCCAAGTACGAAGGCATCCTGGACGGCAATTCAGCCATCACCGTTCTGCACGGTGAAGCGCGTTTCAAGGACGACCAGAGCCTTATCGTTAGTTTGAACGAGGGTGGCGAGCGCGTCGTGATGTTCGACCGCTGCCTGGTCGCCACGGGTGCCAGCCCGGCGGTCCCGCCGATTCCGGGCTTGAAAGAGTCACCCTACTGGACTTCCACCGAGGCCCTGGCGAGCGACACCATTCCCGAACGCCTTGCCGTAATCGGCTCGTCGGTGGTGGCGCTGGAGCTGGCGCAAGCCTTTGCCCGGCTGGGCAGCAAGGTCACGGCCCTGGCGCGCAATACCTTGTTCTTCCGTGAAGACCCGGCCATCGGCGAGGCGGTGACAGCCGCTTTCCGTGCCGAGGGCATCGAGGTGCTGGAGCACACGCAAGCCAGCCAGGTCGCCCATATGGACGGTGAATTCGTGCTGACCACCACGCACGGTGAATTGCGCGCCGACAAGCTGCTGGTCGCCACCGGCCGGACACCGAACACGCGCAGCCTGGCATTGGAAGCGGCGGGGGTAGCCGTCAATGCGCAGGGGGCCATCGTCATCGACAAGGGCATGCGCACCAGTAGCCCGAACATCTACGCGGCCGGCGACTGCACCGACCAGCCGCAGTTCGTCTATGTGGCGGCAGCGGCCGGCACTCGTGCGGCGATCAACATGACTGGCGGCGATGCGGCCCTGGACCTGACCGCAATGCCGGCCGTGGTGTTCACCGACCCGCAGGTCGCCACCGTGGGCTACAGCGAGGCGGAAGCACATCACGACGGGATCGAGACCGACAGTCGCCTGCTAACACTGGATAACGTGCCGCGTGCGCTTGCCAACTTCGACACACGCGGCTTCATCAAGCTGGTCATCGAGGAAGGTAGCGGACGGCTCATCGGCGTGCAAGCGGTGGCCCCGGAAGCGGGTGAACTGATCCAGACGGCGGTGCTCGCCATTCGCAACCGTATGACCGTGCAGGAACTGGCCGACCAATTGTTCCCCTACCTGACCATGGTCGAAGGGCTGAAGCTCGCGGCGCAGACCTTCAGCAAGGACGTGAAGCAGCTTTCGTGCTGCGCCGGATGAGGAAAAGGAGGTGTTCAATGAGCGCCTACACAGTGTCCCGGCTGGCCCTTGATGCCGGGGTGAGCGTGCATATCGTGCGCGACTACCTGCTGCGCGGATTGCTACGGCCGGTCGCGTACACCACGGGCGGCTACGGCTTGTTCGATGACACCGCGTTGCAACGGCTGCGCTTTGTACGGGCTGCCTTCGAAGCGGGTATCGGCCTGGACGCACTGGCGCGGCTGTGCCGGGCGCTGGATGCTGCGGACGGTGACGGTGCGTCTGCGCAGCTTGCCGTGTTGCGGCAACTCGTCGAGCGTCGGCGCGAGGCCCTGGCCAGCCTCGAAATGCAACTGGCCGCCATGCCAACCGAACCGGCACAGCACGCGGAGAGTCTGCCATGAACAGCCCAGAGCACTTGCCGTCTGAGACGCACAAACCGATCACCGGCTACTTGTGGGGCGCGCTGGCCGTGCTCACCTGTCCCTGCCATTTGCCGATTCTCGCCATTGTGCTAGCCGGCACGACGGCCGGCGCGTTCATCGGGGAGCACTGGGGTATTGCAGCCC
Source organism: Shewanella sp. SW24 (assembly GCF_025653395.1). Lineage (NCBI taxonomy): Bacteria > Pseudomonadati > Pseudomonadota > Gammaproteobacteria > Alteromonadales > Shewanellaceae > Shewanella > Shewanella sp. SW24. The sequence continues at coordinate 27,487 of NZ_JAKKSH010000031.1, read as the reverse complement.
TCACGCTGACCGGCTTGTTTGTCCTGTCTGTGACGCGGCTGCTGCGGGCCTTCAAGGGAAGATCATGACCGCTTCCCAGCCAGCCGAGAGTGGGCAGCTTTGAGCTTCGCTACCAATCTGGAGGAGTACCACCATGAACGCAAACGCCCCGAACACTGCCAGTTGCACCACCTGCTGCGTATGCTGCAAAGAAATTCCGCTCGATGCCGCCTTCACCCCGGAAGGCGCGGAATACGTCGAACATTTCTGCGGGCTGGATTGCTATGAACGCTTCCAGGCACGCGCCAAGGCCGCGACAGAATCTGACATTGCGCCTGTCCCTGGCGGTTCGCAGCCGTCAGATTGAGGCATACCCTAACCTGATGTCAGATGCTTGGCGCAAAGCACGTCAGAATAGAGTTGTAGTTTGTATTTATTGACACAAGCCGCCAAGGGTAATAGATTTCATCCTGACACTTTTACCTTTGGAGGCATCTTGCAAGGTCAACGTATCGGCTATATCCGCGTCAGCAGCTTCGACCAGAACCCTGATCGGCAACTGGAGCAAATCGAAGTCGGTAAGGTATTCACCGATAAGGCTTCCGGAAAGGACACGCAACGTCCCGAACTTGAAAGGCTGCTGGCCTTTGTGCGCGAGGGCGACACCGTGGTGGTGCACAGCATGGACAGGTTGGCACGCAATCTCGATGACCTGCGCCGCATCGTTCAGGGGCTGACACAACGGGGCGTGCGGATGGAGTTTGTCAAAGAAGGGCTGGCGTTCACCGGCGATGACTCACCGATGGCCAATTTGATGCTGTCGGTCATGGGGGCTTTTGCGGAGTTCGAGCGCGCACTGATCCGCGAACGCCAGCGCGAGGGAATCGTGCTGGCCAAGCAGCGCGGTGCCTACCGGGGACGAAAGAAATCGCTGAACAGCGAACAAATTGCCAAGTTGAAACAGCGAGTCGCGGCAGGCGATCAAAAAACCTTGGTGGCCCGTGACTTCGGCATCAGTCGCGAAACCTTGTACCAGTACCTGCGGGAAGACTGATCATGCCGCGCCGCTCAATCCTGTCCGCCACCGAGCGCGAAAGCCTGCTGGCACTACCAGATGCCAAAGACGAACTGATACGGCACTACACGTTCAACGAAACCGACCTATCGGTGATCCGCCAGCGTCGCGGCGCTGCGAATCGATTGGGCTTCGCCGTGCAGCTTTGCTACTTGCGATTCCCTGGCATCTTCTTGGGCATCGATGAGCCTCCGTTTCCGCCCCTGCTGCGCATGGTGGCCGCACAACTCAAGGTGCCGGTGGAAAGCTGGAACGATTACGGCCAGCGCGAGCAGACACGGCGGGAGCACTTGGTCGAGCTGCAAACGGTGTTTGGATTCAAGCCCTTCACCATGAGTCACTACCGGCAAGCCGTGCATACATTGACCGAACTGGCCTTGCAAACAGACAAAGGCATTGTGCTGGCCAGCACCCTTGTTGAAAACCTGCGGCGGCAGAGCATCATCCTACCCGCCATGAATGCCATCGAGCGCGCAAGCGCCGAGGCCATTACCCGTGCCAACCGGAGCATCCATGCGGCATTGGCCGATTCCTTGATACCTGTCCATCGCCAGCGCCTGGACGAACTGCTCAAGCGCAAGGATGGTAGCAAAATGACGTGGCTAGCGTGGCTGCGCCAATCGCCCGCCAAGCCTAACTCGCGCCACATGCTTGAACACATCGAACGCCTCAAAGCCTGGCAAGCGCTTGACCTACCTGCTGGCATCGAACGGCAGGTACACCAAAACCGCTTGCTCAAGATCGCCCGCGAGGGCGGCCAGATGACGCCCGCCGACCTGGCCAAGTTCGAGTCGCAGCGGCGTTACGCCACCTTGGTAGCACTGGCCATCGAAGGCATGGCCACCGTCACTGATGAAATCATCGACCTTCACGACCGCATCATCGGCAAGCTGTTCAATGCGGCCAAGAACAAGCATCAACAGCAGTTCCAGGCTTCCGGCAAGGCGATCAACGACAAGGTGCGGATGTATGGGCGCATCGGTCAGGCGCTGATTGAAGCCAAACAAAACGGCGGCGATCCGTTCGCCGCCATCGAAGCGGTCATGCCGTGGGACACCTTCGCCGCCAGCGTCACCGAGGCGCAAACGCTGGCGCGGCCTGCAGATTTTGATTTCCTGCACCATATCGGCGAGAGTTACGCCACGCTGCGCCGCTATGCGCCGCAGTTCCTGGACGTGCTCAAACTGCGCGCCGCGCCCACCGCCAAGGGTGTGCTCGATGCCATCGACGTGCTGCGCGGCATGAACAGCGACAGCGCGCGCAAGGTGCCCGCCGATGCGCCAACCGCATTCATCAAGCCGCGCTGGGCAAAGCTGGTTCTGACCGACGAGGGTATTGACCGGCGTTACTACGAATTATGCGCCCTGTCGGAGCTGAAGAACGCACTGCGCTCTGGTGATGTTTGGGTGCAGGGTTCGCGTCAGTTCAAGGACTTCGACGAATACCTGGTGCCGATCGAGAAGTTCGCCACCTTGAAGCTGGCCAGCGAATTGCCACTGGCCGTGGCCACCGACTGCGACCAATATCTGCATGACCGACTGGAATTATTGGAGGCGCAACTCGCCACAGTCAACCGCATGGCGGCGACCAACGACTTACCGGACGCCATCATCACCACTGCATCGGGCCTGAAGATAACGCCGCTGGACGCAGCGGTGCCAGACGCCGCGCAAGCCTTGATTGACCAGTCGGCGATGTTGCTGCCGCACCTCAAGATCACCGAGTTGCTGATGGAGGTCGATGAATGGACGGGCTTCACGCGCCACTTCACACACCTGAAGACCGGCGACACGGCCAAGGACAAAACCTTGCTGATGACGACGATTCTGGCTGATGGTATCAATCTTGGGCTCACCAAGATGGCCGAGTCCTGCCCTGGCACCACCTACGCCAAGCTGTCTTGGCTGCAAGCCTGGCACGTTCGCGACGAAACCTATTCGACGGCGCTGGCCGAGCTGGTGAACGCACAGTATCGACAACCCTTCGCCGGAAACTGGGGCGACGGCACCACGTCATCGTCGGACGGCCAGAACTTCCGAACCGGCAGCAAGGCAGAGAGCACCGGGCATATCAATCCGAAGTATGGAAGTAGCCCTGGGCGGACGTTCTATACCCATATCTCCGACCAATACGCGCCCTTCAGCGCCAAGGTGGTCAACGTCGGCTTGCGCGACTCGACTTATGTGCTCGATGGCCTGCTGTACCACGAGTCTGACTTGCGTATCGAGGAACACTACACCGACACGGCGGGCTTCACCGATCATGTGTTCGGCCTGATGCACTTTCTGGGATTCCGGTTCGCGCCGCGCATCCGCGACCTGGGCGACACCAAGCTGTTCATTCCCAAGGGCGATACTGCCTACGATGCACTCAAGCCGATGATTAGCAGCGACAGGCTGAACATCAAGGCTATTCGCGCTCATTGGGATGAAATCCTACGGCTGGCCACTTCGATCAAGCAGGGCACGGTGACGGCCTCGCTGATGCTGCGCAAGCTCGGCAGCTATCCGCGCCAAAACGGCTTGGCCGTCGCCCTGCGCGAGCTGGGGCGCATCGAGCGCACGCTGTTCATTCTGGATTGGCTGCAAAGCGTGGAGCTGCGCCGCCGCGTCCATGCGGGGCTGAATAAGGGCGAGGCGCGCAACGCGCTGGCCAGGGCGGTCTTCTTCTACCGATTGGGTGAAATCCGCGACCGCAGTTTTGAGCAGCAGCGCTACCGGGCCAGCGGCCTCAATCTGGTGACGGCGGCCATCGTGTTGTGGAACACGGTCTATCTGGAGCGTGCCACCAGTGCTTTGCGTGCCCACGGCATGGCGCTGGACGACACGTTGCTGCAATATCTGTCCCCGCTGGGGTGGGAGCATATCAACCTGACCGGCGATTACCTATGGCGCAGCAGTGCCAAGGTCGGTGCGGGGAAGTTCAGGCCATTGCGACCGCTGCCACCGGCTTAGCGTGCTTTATTTTCCGTTTTCTGAGACGACCCCTACACATCTGTTGGATATACTTATTTATCAAGTCACATCATTGATTGAACGGATCAACGCCTTGGTATTGATCTTATCGCGCATACTGATCAGGCCACGAAATAGTTTAGCTGCAGTGATATTTTTACCTGATTCCGCCTCTAAGGCTTCCAGCCATAAATTCAGATCTGCTCTATCATTTTCGGTTAATCGCAACGGCATGGGTGAGGTGCCCGTGGTGATATTACGGCGGGTTGAAACCGTGGTAATTTTTTCTTGTGGCTTTGAACTTTCTTGGGTTTCTTTAGCAGAACTACGTCTACTTAGCCCAGTAACACCAGTTAATTTGCTCATGTTATGTATTACACTTGTTATACATTGATTCGTTGCATGACTTCTTTAGCCAGGCTCTTATAGTCGGTTAGCGTGGGGCTACTCGGCTTGTAACTCAGCAAAGTTTGACCGCATACACTGGCCTGTCCAATATCCTCTGAACGGCGAATCGTCGTCGCTAATACTTTGCCTTCGAGTGAGGCTAATTGCTCATCGAGGAAGTTATTAATCAACTTATTAGCTTTGGCAAATTCGTTACGGAATACCGCATAATTCACTTGCTCGGTTTCTTTCACTTCTTCTAAAGCATCGAGCAGATCAGCCAAACCATTGAGTGAGAATGAACCTCCATCAACGGGGATCAGGAACATATCGGCGGCCATCATGGCGTTAACCGATGTCAGGCTAAGGTTAGGCGGGCAATCTAAGATCACGATGTCAAAGTCGCTAGCAATAGCTTCAAGCTGCTTGGATAAAATGCGTTCACGGTGAACTTTGGTGAGGCTCTGTTCAATCACGCGGCTTAGGCGAATATCAGTAGGGCAAATACACAGATTAGCGATAGCTTCACCGTTGGATTGAGCCGGCATGATGGCCTGTTGAATAGGGCACTTTTTCGAGGACTCGAATACATCGGTGATCGAGTGTTCAAATTCGTATTGGCCGCCTGTCATCACGACCGTTAAATTTGCCTGGGGATCTAAATCAATGACCAGAACCCGTTTACCTTCATGCGCTAATTGCGCAGATAAGTTGATCACTGTGGTTGTCTTACCAACACCACCCTTCTGATTAATCACTGCTAGCGTTTTCACTGCACACCCTCGACTAAAAATGTAGGACAAATGTAATACATTTAAGTGATTATGTATAGCTAAAAAAAACACCAATATAATGAATAATCTAATTTTTTAATAGAAAATCCGAGATTGCTCTTTCGCAACCAGAGTAAGTTAATGACTGCTTAGCAATGTCAACTCCTGATGTATCATTATCAATTTTCACAGCTCTGGTAAGGACTGCTTCATGTGTTAAATATATCGCTTCGTTAGCCGCTATTGCTGCGATCTGTGCAGTTGCATACCCATTAGCAACAAGTACATTTGCTGCTTTACTGAATACTTTATCTGCATTTGGATAGTCTTTAGCTAGGCGCATGATAGAAGTACAGCCGAGTACCTTTGATGTGGTGACAATGTCAGCTTTAGCAATTGCATAATTGCAAGAAAGTAGAGATAGAATGATGAAGATGCTAGTGAGAAATTTTCGCATAATACTATGATTGTAAAATAAAAAATTCATTATACTTTTCCGATATTTTTAATCAAAAATATAACCTCATACCGTGATCTTTGAGCCAACTATCAACCACTTTATATGTTCAAAATAATCAATTAACGCCCACAGCCACACAGAGTGAAAATGTATTACATTTGAAATACATAAACCTTTTTACAACACTTGAGATGCCTACAAATCGTCATCTAACTGCCCGAGATTAACGAACGTTTTTTTAGCACAGTTTCCGATCCTGCTCTAACCTTATAGAAGGTGTTTTTTGTCCCCCCTTATGCTTCGCAAAAATTTATAATTTTTGACCGAAAATAAACACGGGACACCCGAACATGCAAGGACGCAGCCTATGCGCTTTCTCAAGCTAAAAAGCACAGCTCCACGCGCCAACGGTGCCGCTTATAAACACGCGCTTATCGTCGATGCGCCCCGTCGTTTCGCCCCTTCAAACCAACGTACCGAAACCAGCCTGTCGCGGCAAAAAAATCACTTAATCGAAGGCGCTCACGATTCAGGAAAAACCCGCTGGCTAGTGCGACTTTATGAAAATTGGGCTGATATTTGGGGCGCAAAAATCCAAGAAGAACCGCTGTATTTGAGCGCTCTTGAACCGATCACCGATTGGATTGATGCCCCACACGTAGAAGCCTGGTGGGCCGAAGTAGAATGTGAACGAGCATTAGCGGCCGATGAGCCCCCACGAAAATGGTACAAACTCAGCCAAAAACACAAGCTGGAAGCCCTTAGCAATTATCTCCATACCACTAAAACGCTGCTGTTTCTCGATGATGCGCACCGGCTAACGGGCCGTAAACTGCAGGTTGCCCGCCAATGTGTGCTCGGTTCCAAATACTGGATAATTAGCTGCAGCTCTGAAAACCGCCTACCACCCACATTAAGAACAATTGTTGAACGTGGAGCGCCCCAGCGAACCCGCCTCGAAAGTGATGCCAGTTATGATTCAACTAAAGTGCTAATGTGGATGCTAATAGTGGGGTTTGCTGCCGCTGGCGTTTGGGAAGCTGCTATCGTCTTAGGTGGTTTCCAAATGCTTGGCACCGGCCGGAGATCAGCTCGTGCCGATTAAAAGATATGCACATTTTCTGTGGATAAGCGGCATTTTATTAAGCAATACAGCATGCGCCCGTGATCCTTGGAACGACAAAGAACAGAAGCCAGACATTAGACCATTTGAAGTGCCACGGCTGCAGGGCGATACACAATACCAAGATCCTATTCCCTCGCTTTTACCCGCTCCTGAAATTGATCCCGACACCATTTATTCAGCCGCGCTTAACTGCTATCCAGAAGAATCAAAATTTAAGATTGATGTTGATTTAGTCGCTGGCTATCGGCGCGTGAGTGATCAATATGACACCAGCGGCTGGCCCGCGTTGAGTGAGCATTACATAGGGGTAGTCGGTAAAATTCCGCTGTTATCGGATAGCGAAGATAGCCGCGCCCGGGACCGCGAATATTTACGCCGAACGCGTACCGCAGAAGCCGTCGCTGGTTTTGCCCAGGCACTCGCCAATCGTAATTTTGCCTATCGTGAAATCGGGCTTTATATGGCGCTAGAAGCACGGGCGATTGTGCGAGTGGGTAAAGGGATAGCGCCAACGGAAGAACAGATCACCATGATGGAAAAGGTCGCAGAAGCACAACGTAATGTGACAAAGTACAGTGCCGAAGCGGTGCAATTTCGCCTTGCAATCATTGCGATGTGTGACGACCAAAAGGCACCTGTGCTCAATGATTATTTAAAGCAAATTGCCTTTTTACCAAAATCCAAATAAGCAAGGGAACGCTATGAAAACCATGCGTTGGAAACGAGTCATCATCTATAGCTCAATCACTAGCGCTGTATTTTACATTACCGCTTTTGCCAATTTTTGGTTACAGCCAGAACTCCCCATGCATTGCATGAATGACTTGAGCGAACTTGCCGCTATAGCGGAACAAGAATACCGAGAAGGAAGGACAACGACATTCACTAAAGATATGTACTTCAACGACGAAACCCAGCAATGGTGCTATTTCGATGAAGTGGATTAACCATACACTTATCGCTGGCAGTATTTGTGCGGTAATTTCACCGATCCATGTTGCGCCTGTGGTCATTGGCGCCACTGCGCCCGATTGGATGGAGTGGCTAGTAAAACTAACTGGCCGGCATATAAAACACCGAGGGCCAACGCACATCCTCACTCACTGGCTTATCGCAGCACTGGCTACCACATTTCTATTCGATTTTTACGGCATGTTAACCGCTTTTGCTTGGGGTGGATTTTCCCACATCATCACCGATGCCATGACAGTCACCGGCGTCCCATTTTCGCCTTACAGCGACCGACGCTTTCACTTATTTGGTGGTCGCTTTCGCACCGGTGATCCCGTCGAGTATGCCATCAGTTTTGTGGTGGTCGTGTTGTGTATCATGCTAATGAAGCTGCTAGGGGATAGCGGCTTTATCCCGTTCTTCTACGATTGGGCAGGTTTTTATGATAAAGGCATTATTGATGCTTATGAATGGAAACAGAATAGATTCAGAATTTTATAGGTAAAATGTATTTCATTTGAAATACATCACCACAAGGATTGTGTATGACTTGCCACCAGATTTGCGCTTTAGTGAATGATTCCGTGTGCATGAATTTATGTATATTAGATCTTAACCCAAGGGGTTATTATCTCGTTGAACATGGCAAATTCTGGCAACTTTGCCACCAAGATTTAAGCAAACCAGTAGCCGAAATCGATATCAACGACCATCACAAACTAGAACGGATCTCGATACTGCTAGCCAAATAACTTGATTCTGTTACTCAAAAATGACGATCTGTCACACTAAGACGTCTCTCGTGTGACAAAACTAAAATTTAAAATAACCCTCTGAAAAAGCAATATAAAATATTTTAAAAAAATAAAAATGTAATACAAATGAACTTCATTTGAAATACATAAAATTTGATTTAGTAACGGAATCATTTTATAATGAACAAAATTTCTACTGGTGATAAGTCCCATGAATAGCTATCTCAAAGCATTTGGAAACCTTTTTGAACTCGGCTTTAAACTGAGCGAATACCCGTTTTTAGTTGATCAGAGTGATGACAACGATATGTGCCCAAGTTTTCATTTTGAGCTTGATAGCACCTATTACATTTTGTGGGTTGACCACTGCGCAGTCGAAAAGCGCGAAGATGAAAGCAATTGTCGCTATACCGTGGTTGAAGCGGAGAACTTGGGTGATGACGAATATCCTGAGCTACAGACGAAAGCGGGCCACGCGCTAGTCGAACTGGAAGCCGTGGCCGATATTGTGCTTTACCTTAATGAGCTTAAAAGCCGATTTAGTGCAGTACAAGTCAATCATTAATGAGACTTATCGACCGTAGATATCACAAGTAAACTCGTTGATAATTGAATGGTTAAACACCTAGGACTTAGTTATGCAAACCACCTATGAAGAAGAATATCTCGACTATCAAATTTATATCGAACCTAATCCAGATCCAAACAATGAAGGTTTTGAATGGGCTATCTGTAAAGACGGTTCGGAATGGGATGGCGGCCTTGAGTACTCCATCGAAGAAGCGCTAAAGGCTGCACAGAAGGCTGTAAATTTGCGACAAGGAACGGTTGTCGCTAGCTAACAACTGACTCGACAGGCAAATACCAAAAAGGTTGATTTTTAAGCTTTTGGCTTTTTATATATGCATTAATAACGTCATTTGGACAGATGTAATAGCACGTTATGGGCGGATAGGTAGCATCTAACAGAGTGCTATCACTTTGATTACGCATATGAATTGATTTCACAGGTCCTTGCTCACCAGGGAAAATAAACGCGTTATTGACTAAAGCCCCTGACGGTATGATCGTTTTTAGCGCGGTGACATAGAAAAACTGCTTAACCAAATCTTCCCATTTTGGAACAGACTCAATTGAATGAGCACCGTAATACTTTGCATCAATAACACAGTAATGCTCATGTTCGGGTTGCTTAACAACGATATCGGTCCGTTGCCCATTTCTATTAGCATCGATGACTTTAACATCACCATGGCTGTCTAACATCTTATAGGACGGTTTAGGTAAGAGCTTATTTACATCAATGACATTCTCTAAAACCCGACTTAACATGTGCTCCCACATGACATGAAATGAACGAATCCCCATGATTTCAACCGATGAATCTCGACCTATTTCATTTGTAATAAAGCGTCTTAAGTTGGAGAGTAATCTAATGTCACGGTCTGAGTAAACATTATTCATTTCTTTTGTAATAAGACTAAGTTGATTATTTTCACTTAACTTGCAACGGTCTATCAGCTTCAATTTAAGTAATGAATTTGATGCATTAGAGAATAACCAGCCAAACCTTTCAAACAATATTGTTAATATCCCTGCGTGAATTTTGGAAATTTCATTGTCTTGATTAAAATGCTGTTTTTTACCATGTATATCAAAGTAAACCGGACCTCGACTGCTCAAAAATGCTATAGAATTAGATATTGTTTTTTTCCAGTCAGGTTTACCTGTATTTTTTACACTTACAGAATACTTATGAGTGTACAACCCATTTTTTTGGAAATCCGTTACCAACTCAATAATCAGACCTAATTGTGAATCTCCAATAAGCTCACTACCTTCATCATTCGCATTTTTTATGCTATTGGATATTAGTGAGTAACGGTAAATAGCCTGTATGAGTTGTGAAGCCTGAGATTTAAGCGATTTTTCATCGCTGTTGTTGAGTGTAGCGTTGCGGGGTGAAAACACATGCGCAATGCCATCAGCAACTATCAACCCACAAAACTTCACGCTTTTATCTTTATCAGAAAGTAAGGAGTGCTTACTTAGCTCCTGCTTAATCTTTGCAGGCAGAGAGCTAAGATAAGACCGGTCATGATATACACGTAATTGGTGTTCCATCTGCTTAAGCCTCTGCAGGGGTTAACGGTTCACCTAATTTACGTAATTTAATGATAATGGAGTCACTAAAGACCATTTCGTTAGCATTAATACCTTTAATCAGTTGATATAAAGTTGGATATTTATCAGTATTAAAAATAATTTCACGATGGGCATGCCTTAATACATCCTCCCAAAGATACATAGCCAACTTACCAGCAAGTGTAGCCTGTGAATTTTGCAGTTCATTTTCATTAACGAACCAAGGGCCTAATAGTCTATCTTCCGGTATTTGTACCCCTGCAAGCTGATCATTAATGACTTTAGAAAGGTTTTCCCATGACACTGTTAAAATATCGGCACCAGCATTAAGGTTAAAATGACCACGAGGGTATGTATCACTTTCGATACTGACATACTCAAACTGCCAACGACGCTTAAATGCAGAATCCATCGGCATCACAGCTTGATCACTACTGTTCATCGTGGCTAACAGTGATAGATTACTTGGTAAAATTAACCTTCCTCTGACTAATAAAGATGGGCAGTTATTTTCTAAATAGTGCTTAAAATCCATATCCACTACATCGATTGCATACTGACTTCTGCCGTCACCTCTACGATCTAAAAGTTGGAAAATATCACCAAACACAGCAGCTGCAGCTGCTCGGTTAATTTCTTCAATAACTAAAAAATACTGTTTAGTAGCATCGTTAGCCGCCTTTACTAAAGCTAAAGTAAAAGGACCAGGTCTAAATTGATAACTTATATTACTGCCATCCATGCAAGGTTTTAGGCAACCAACAAAATCACTATATTGTGTTTCTGAATGAAAAACTGTTCTAGTGCTATTATCATCAGTAGCTAACTTATCTATTTTATGGCTTTTACCTGTACCTGGCGCACCGTAAAAAATAACATTAGAACTCTTAAATCCATTAGGACATTCTAATTCAGCTATACTAACAATAGAATTTTCTAAGTATCCAAATAATAAATCAGAATGAATGACTGCAGCAATATCCGCAACTTTAGTTGTAGGTTTAAACTTCTGAATATAAGGACTCGCCCCCCAGTCACCAGCATTTTTTTTGTTTAAAACGTTCTTTTTAAAATCAATACAGTGATTATCGCTAAAATCCTCTTCAAAATATTTCTTTTTCCCTTCAACATCATTAACATCAGAAAAGTCTATATCTACGCCACCAGAAGTACTAAACCAGAGTTCAATTGCCTCATCAGAAAGATAAAAGTAATCCTTGAAATAGTTAACAATAAAATCCTTTTCTAAACTATCTAAGTCGAAATTATTAAAACATATCGTTGCAAAAGCAAAAATATCTATTTTTTTATTCCCAAGCAACAATGAAAAAACATCATTTACGTAATTTTTAGAAATAATGATAGCATCTTCTTTTTTTACTTTTATATGATAATCTGAAAATGAAAATGCTGAAGACAATTCATGACTAACAAATACAGGATCAAATTTTAATAAAGACAGTAGCTTTACGGGCTGTTTCAAAGAAACAGCCCTATAAATATATAAAAAACCTATGAAACCATTATCAAAGCCACCATTATTTTTAATATTGTCTAATGCATTTTTGAAAGTGTTTACAGAAAAAAACATAAAAAGCCCTAAGATGCTGATTTTATGTTATTTAACCTCATTTCATCTGAAGTGTGAAGCATTTTTACCATATCATTCACAATAGAATCGATGACTTTTACACAAACTGAGTTACCAAGCTGTTTTAGCGCCTGTGCATTTGACACGGGAAACTCAAGTTCAATAGGAAATGCCTGCAAAGCCATGCACTCTTTCACTGATAAAAATCGCCCCAAATCCCAAAGTTTTGGCCTACGATTAGCTATAATTGCTGGTGCAAAAGTATCTTTATGGACATAATATGCTTCTTGGATTTGTGTTTTAGCCACATCACCTATATGAAAACGAAGCGTTTTATCTTTTTTTAAGAAAGAATATACACCATGGCGACCTTTTTTGGTTTGTACTCCATATTTTGAATTATCATGCAATACTCTACCATCAGAAAATTTATGCATATTATCAAAATGGAATTTAATCCTTTCTTTTTCAAAATCGGGTATAGACGGTGCATCATTTTTAGAAGGTGATGATTCTAAAATATCTGAAAGAGTAGTTTTAACGCCAGAACCTTGAGTAAATTTAAAATCATTAATATTTAGGTCCTGACGAAAACCAACACAAAACCAACGCTCTCGAGACTGTGGAACGCCAAAGTCATAACTATTTAAAACATCATCAAAAATCACATAACCCAAATTAATTAGCGTTTCCTTAATCAACTTTAAAGTGTCACCCTTATTATGAGATTTCAAACCTTTAACATTCTCTAATAAAAACATTTTCGGTTTTTTATTTTTTATAATTTTGGCAACATGAAAAAACAGTGTACCTCTTGTTTTATCTTCAAAACCCTCACCTTTACCTGCATAGCTAAATGGTTGACAAGGAAAACCTGCAAATAAAACATCAAAATCTGGAATTAATTTTAGAGATACTTCATTTTTAGTGAATTCAGTAATATCACCATGAGGCCGCATACCATACCAACTCTCATAGGTTTCTTGTGCAAACTTATCATTATCACTAGCAAACACACACGACATACCATTGTTTAAACCAGCTTGGTGAAAACCACCGATACCACAAAACAGATCAATATACTTTAAGTTATTGTTATTTATATCAACAATATTTGCCTTCACATTTTCAGGATGAAAACCAGAAGCATTTTCAAGCTTTAACCATGAATCCAATGCATCCTTATGAATACGCCATTGTTTGCCAATTTTACGAGCAGGAAAATTTTTATTTTTTATATACCTATACAGCGTTTGCTCTGATATAGATAAGTAAGATGAAGCTTCTTTCAAGGAATATATAGTCATTACGTGGATAATTTGCTGATCATTAATGATCACGTATACTACAGTTATACTGATGATATAACCAGTACATTTTAACGCATACCGCGACACGCCCTGCTGCACCCCCGCAAAAAAGCTTTTAAAAGGGGGCGCAGCGTTGGAGGGCGGGGGATGCGGTGGCCGCTAGGCGTGCTTTGTGCCAGCGGGCTTTTGGTATCGATTTTTGCTTGTGATTTAGTGAAGCAGTGGGTGGGCGAATTAGCGCAACGCCAGCGCATAAAGCGGTGATGTGGTCGCGCGGGCGGGAAAAAGGCTTAAACCTTATAAGGCATTGGGCGTGGCAGACTGAGCCCGAATTGCTGCGGGCCGTACTGTCGCAATGACGGGCCTCCCCATGCTTTTACCCCGGCATGCGACTGTATGAGCCAAGCAGCAATGAGCCCGCAAACGCTGTGCCGCGCTGTTTGTCACAGCTTTAAAGGCACAGGGTTGAGGGCGGAACAGGGCGAAGGAGGGAGCAAAAGCCAAGCCTTTGCCCGCCCGCGTGACCTGCTACGAGCTGCTTTACGCGCTGGCGGTGCTACCTTACAACGGGTGGGACGCTTTAAAGGCCCAGATCTGCCGCCAGTTTAAAACCGCAAGAAATGAACGAAATAAACCACCGTATAACCCGCACAAAACAACCGATTTAAATTAGGTTTTTTCCGAACAAATACAACCGAAAAAAAACAAAAATAACCTTTTCCCCGAACAAGGCCACCGATCCGAACAGATCTACACCGCCAGCCCCCGATTTACACGAACAACCTACGTTATAAATCTTGAAAAAGTTACAAAATCAAATATACAAACAGGGAAATGCAGGACTAAGGGTAGCCGCCCCACAGGCTTCGGGCGTGGCGTAGGACATCAGCCGCGGGGCAAGGGCGGGTTTATATGCCACTGGCGCCCGATAAACAGGCATTGGGCGTGGCAGACTGAGCCCGCATTGCTGCGGGCCATACTGTCGCAATGACGGGCCTTACCATTGTTTTTACCCCGACATGCGACTGTATGAGCCAAGCAGCAATGAGCCCGCAAACGCTGTGCCGCGCTGTTTGTCTCAGCTATAAAGGCACAGGGTTGAGGGCGGAACAGGGCGAAGGAGGGGTTTATCGGGCGCCAGTGGCATATTCATTTGAGGGTGGGAAAGCCCCGCGGCTGATGTTCAGGGGTGGGGCGGCTTACACAAGCTGTCAGACTGCGGCAAAAGTTCAGATGATATGGATCTTCCAGAAGAATAATTAGTCTAGATATTTAAATAACAATGGCTTATGTTAATCAAAATGAACATCAAAACATTAACAATATGAAAAACTTATTGATTTTTAGTGTTATTCTACTTGCTGTAGCATTTTCAATTACGCAAATATCACCTTATTACCACAAATATTCCTATTGTAAATTGCAATCAGAAGAACAAATTCGACCTAACTATGGTTATAAATTACCAAAGGAGTTTGAAAATATTGGCAAAAATTCAAACACTAATAACCTGCCCAGTAAAGACTTAACTCAACTCAAGAAAGAACGGGAACTGGCATTTCAAAAATGCATGACAAAATAGTCAGATCCGCATTTCTAGCTGGTCGCGTTCGGCTAAGTTAATTATTAAGAACACCCACAACGACCTGCTGATAGCTCTATTTTCCGTTTTATATAGGTATATCTACCTCATTAGAGTCATAGTTTTACTTTTTGATATAGCTATAAACGCTAAGGCTGTAATACAAAAAATACTACTGATAATGATTACCTTCTTAAATGACTCTTGTAACTGATCACTTTCAAGTAGGATTTTTACTCCATTTAGTGAAAAATCACATTCAAATTTACCAGTATCACTCATACAAACCCCTTTATATAAACCTACAGTTTACCTACACCGTCAGTATCAATTACTATATTTGTACATGTCAACCTATTTTTTATGTAAAATGCATAAAAAATAGGAGATCTAACTTAATGCAAACATCACTAAACACATTAATCGCTTTAACTGTCAGACAGTTACGACAAGATAGTGGTTTAACTCAAACTCAGGCGGCAGAATTAATAGGGATGACTAATGCTGGATGGGGAAAAATTGAAAATGGACAAGCTACGCTTTCAATTGATAACTTAAGTAAATTTTGCAATATAAAACAAATAGATATTAAACTTTCCACTCTAGTTAATATGGCAGAAGAACAGGCGAAAATACTTAAGATTGAAGGTTGGAGCCTAGATTGTGAAGATAGGGAAAAGGATTTGCTGTTACAAGGTCTTTCAATGACAAAATCAGGAACAGCAAATAGCTCGTGGTCTAATATTGCAGGATTTGCAAATATACAAAAATCTTTACCTAGCGTACTTGCTGCGGCATTTTTTGCTTCAACGGCTATTTATAAGTTGTTTAATGAAAATTCAAAAGATGAAAAAAAATAATAGTAAACATCGTAATGGAGTATCAGATCCGCATTTCTAGCTGGTCGCGTTCGCGTAAACTGTGGCGCTTGATATAGTCGTTTACTGTCGTTGACGGTTCATCGATCAACTTGGCGATAGAACGTATGCTCAAGCCTTTATCCAAATAGCTTTCAATCGCTTTTCGATGTTTATCTAACTTGGTCTTTTCTGCCTGACCGGCAGGGCGGCCAAGTTTCATACCTGCAGCCTTACGGGCGGCCAATGCCTCTTTGGTACGCAAGGAAATAAACTCGCGCTCAATCTCTGCCGCCAACCCTAACACGGTCGCGGTGATCCGACTCTGCATAGAGTCATCGAGGATCATTTTTTGTTTGGCGATATACACATGAATTTGGCGTTCGGTACAAAATTCGAGGATTTCGAGCACTTGTAAGGTACTGCGGGCCATGCGCGAAACTTCGGCAAATACAATCACATCTTTTGGGGCTAAAGACTCTAATAAATCACCGAGTTTTCTCGCACGCCATTTATGCTTTCCGCTAACCGTATCTTCAATGAATGAGAGATTACTCAAACCATTTTGATTAGCAAATTCTAAAATACCGTGTTTTTGATTATCAACATCTTGTGCATCTGTCGATACACGTAAATATGCATAATTTGCCATAAGTCACCGTTCGGCCTTATATGATTTAATTCGAACATCTTAATTATAGTTTATTAATAGGTTTTATTCGAACAAAATCACCTGATTTTAACTGCATTCTAAGGCGTCAGGCAGGAAAATTTTTGGATCGCGAAAGATCCTGCGTATTGCACAAATGATAAAGTTACATAATCAAGTTAGGTTTGAATCTGTTCTCTAGAGATTTGATTCATCTTAAGGCACAAAAACGCCCCCAAACAGGGTCCAAGGGCGGGTTTTAGCGGTTGGCGTGAATCAGTCTGGTGTAGAGTGATTCATCGGTGCAATTTAAGCATAAGACAACCCCACCTCAACACTTTATGCCAATATACCACTCAAAAAACCAAGTTACACTCAACCAAATAAAAATGGGTACACATGTACCAAAAAAGATTGAACAAATATACCAAAAAAAAGATTGAACAAATATAGATTTAGATGTACAGTTTATGTACATAAAAAAATGGAGATTCATGATGGCAAGACCTTTCGTAGTACCAGACCCAAAAGATAGATCAGTTAACGAACCAACTTGCGTTATCAGTTCAGCGCAAATACTTGGACTGTATAACCAGGAGAATAACGAAAAGAAGGAGCGTGTCGTTGACTCAGTAAAAGATTGGTACACCGATAAAATGAAGGCTGAGGGTTGGAATGACGCTCAATTTCATGGCAGTCAATGCGTCTTAACAGCAAGCGTCACCATAAAAAAATAGACAACTGTCACGCCATAATATTACTTATAGAAGGTAGAAGGCTTGTTTCTGCCTTCTATATTTATTATCCAACTTTTTAATTAGGCGAATAAGATATCTACACTCTACCTAGGGCCAAATTACTCACAGACTAGTATCTTTAGAACCCCAAACAGTTTAATGTAGTTTAATGTATACATTGTATGTTGAGGTTTACCATGAGTGTTATGTCAGTACGCTTATCCGATGACATCGAGCAAAAGCTGGTACAGCTTGCCCAGTCAACCGGTAGAACGAAGTCTTGGCTGGCCAGCCAAGCGATTCAGGATTATTTAGATCGAGAAGCATGGCAGATTGCCGAAATTCAAGCTGCGCTACATGAAGCCGATGCCGGTGATTTTGTGCCAGAGAACGAGATGAATGCCAAGTTCCAGCATTGGGGGATCAATGCGGGTTAAATGGCTGCGCAATGCCGCGCAAAATCTTGAAGATGCGTATGATTATTTAGCCAAAGACAACCCCAAGGTCGCTCAAGCCTTCGTGCAAGACGTTTACCGTTTAGTAAGCTTATTGCCGGCGCAACCCGCCATGGGACGCGCTGGGCGCGTAGCCGGTACACGAGAACTGGTGGTACAGGATTATCCATTCATCATCCCGTACAGGGTTAAGCAAGATGAAATCCACATCCTAAGGGTATTCCACACACGATTACGTTTACCGGAGGTCCGGCCGGTAAAAGTGTTGGAATTAGCCACTTCGAGTATAACTAACTGAATAATAAAGATTTAATCAACCAGCAACTCAAATGACATTGGTTTAACCTGCTTGGTCAAATCCAGCTCAAAGCTTCCCAATCTGCCCAAGTGCTCGGTATGGTACGGCGAGAATGCGGCCATGAGGTCGCGGGTGATATTGTGGCCCTCCGACTTCAACTGGTTAAACACTTCCGTCATCGCGTTCACGTTGTATAGGATTGTGAAGTTCGCCAGCAAATGATTGTATTTCACGATTTTGCTTTGCTCATGCTTTAGGTTAGCGGGAATTTTTCCGGCATTCGCAAAAAACAACCAACGTGCAAACTCGTTGAACTCCTCACTCTTACAGGTCGCTGCCTGGATCGTTTTGCGTAGATCAACATCGGTGATGTATTCCAAAAGGAACATAGTTCTGACCACTCGCCCGAGTTCGCGGAACGCAAAATACAGCTTGTTTTTCCGGTTCTTGGTGCCGAACCGGCGCAGGATTGTCGAGGCGGTAATTTTTCCTGCTTTAACGGACATAGCTGTTCGCATCATATCCGCATAGTGCTTTTCAATAAGGTCCCACTTGATAGGCTCTTTGAACAAGGACTGAATATGCTTAAGCACCATAGCGCGGTCAGGCTTGTAGAAGCTGAGATCTTTGATATTTCGGATACGCGGCATGAGCTTGATGCCCAGTAGGTACGCCAGGCCAAATACCGGTGTTGATTGCGCCTGCGTATCCCCGTGAACGGTGTCTGGATTAAAATCTGATTCGTCGTTGAGCAGACCGTCCAGGATATAAATCGCCTCGTAGACACCACAGGGGATAAACCGGCTGAACAACGCAATGTAGGTATCTGAGACGTGGTAATAGGCAATGCCGCCATAGCTGCCGTAACGAATATGGTATTCCGATAGTAAATTATCTTCGTAGAGATCCCAGAGCTTGCCATCAGCGGACACACTGTTGCCCGAACCCCAACACTCAATGAGCCGGTATTTCTTGTACTCGCTGTTGATCTTAGCAATCGCTTTATCGAGACGGGCTTCCGTAGTGCGCTTTAAGTTAAGCCATGCAACTTGCTTGCGCGACACACCCTGCACGGATCGCACGGTTTCGGTAGGGCCAATATTGGTGCCGTAACAAAACACCGTCAGAACAAAACGTAACACCGGGTCGCTGATACGTGACTCGAAACCCGACAACGGGCCAAAATGTTTGTTCAAGTTCAACCATTTTTCGACATTAATGATTACATCGAGCAGGTTGATCTTGTCCAAGCGATCGCGCAAGAGCGCTCCAATTTCTTCGACCTCTGGCGAAGGTTGATCCGGTTTTGGTTTACCGATAATCAGGTTCCCGTTTTCTATACGGACCAGTTCATCCTCTGGAAATTGGCTATCAGCTTTCTGGCAGCTCGCCTCCATGGACTCCTTCAGTGTTCTTGCAAATTCAGTATCACCGGCGATAAGTCCTACCTCCTCGCAATAGGTAGGCAGCTGCGCCTCGTATTCTTCCCAGGTGATCATTTGCTCCCGGTAATCATCGAAGGTTTCACTGTAGGGAATGAACAAGTCACCGGTACTCAGTTCTTCGGCGATCCGTTCAAACACACACAGCTCAAAACAGGTTTTATTGACCTCGGTGACTTGCGCTGATTTAGTCGATTTTCCTGTGACCAGTTTCCACCAGCTTTCGCGAATCCAGCGAATGTTGATGACATTTTTGGAGGATGGATCGTTTGGATCACTTTGAATGGACAGGAACTCGGCGCGCCGTTGTTTGTATTTCAAAATAAATTGAAATGCATTCAGCAGATCCTTGTCTTCCGTGGACGAAGCCAGATTGAGTATTTCAATCGTGCGAAACAACGTTGATCGCTGCTTTTTGTAGAGTTGAACCATGAACGGCAAGTAGTTGTTACCCGCGAACGCCATGTAGTGTTCACACATTTGCAGCAACTGATCGCTGTTCTTTCCTAGGACAGGATCAAAAGCTGACACCGATTCGGGTTTATCCAAATAAACCTTGACCGTTCCAGTCAGCACAGAAATCAAATGATCAGTTTGCTTTTGATGGTCTGCAAGGTATTTCTCCAACAGTTTCTGCGCCGAGCGATCCATTTTTAACAGCAGTTTGATAAAAATATCGGCGGCATTATCCAGAGTTCGTGCGTATTGGTGTCGGATTAAAACGATGACCAGAGCGAGTCGCTTGTTCAGCTTTAGCTTCATCAATTCGGCGTAATCCAGGGCCTTGGCCTCGTCGATAAACTGCTGGTGTTTCACCGGTGGCAACCCCAAATCCGCAGGCAGTAGTGTTTGCAGGGAGGTCAGCCATTCCAGGTAGTGGATGTACGCATGGATATTGCGAGGAGTTGGGCGTTTCGGTTCATTTTTCAGCGTGCTCCAGCCAAAACCATTCGGCCCGGTGCTGGAACGGAGAATATCCGTGATGCACTGGCGACTTTCAGCCGTCAAAAATTCACACAGTTGACCGTAATACCGGGTGTTGACTTCCGCTCTGGCTGTTTGGCAGATTCGCTCAAGCACGCTGAACGCTGGCAACTCGTATCGCTCCTTGACCAAGTATTCCAACGTGACATTGATGATATCCGGCAGGGCTTCTTTAGTTGTTGCCGCCTCTTGCGCCCAACTCTTTGTTAATCCGGAGGTCTTGGCTGCATCGTAGGGTTTTATATCGAGATAACGTCGAATCAGTTTTACATGACGATCCTTTGCCCCTGACACGTAATAGGTTTGAAGATCCTTGAATGATGCTCTTGAACGACACTGGCTTTTGATGTGTGCGATGATGACGTTTGGAATTTCACCCAATGTGACAAATCTGCCTAATCGTTGGGTCGTCTTTAACTGGATTAGTAATCCCAGAAAGGAAGTGCTCGCCCGTTTGCAATGTTTCACAGCAAACTGCTGCTCTTCCGGTGTCGGTGTGTAGACATCCCCTAACTCGACATGCGTGATATCTGACTTGATCCGCGGATAGGCTGTCTGGTAAATGGCCGCCATCGATCCGCTACTTTGTTAATGGCAGTTTCAGTTGGGACAGTTTTCGCAGGTGGGCTAGTTGCAGGTTTCTGGTCGCCATTTGGTTTTCTCTTAATTTAGTCACACGTCACTCAGCGCCGGATCAATAACGTCCGTGTCCTTGATTGGTTGCGCCGAAGCGAATGGTATGCCCCCTAAGAGAAGGCATACCAATAGCGTTTTTAGGATGTTGTCTTCGTGTGAGTGGCTTGGAGCCGATGAGCAACCTCATCCCAATTAATATTATTGAAAAAAGCATCAATATATTTACCGGCAGCCGCGCCAAAGTCCATGTGATAAGAATGTTCATACATATCCATGACCAACAACGGAACTGTGCCTACCGGGAAATGTGCGTGATCACCCATCCAATAATTTTCCAGCTTATTGAAATGCGTGTTATACCCCAGAACAACCCACCCGGAACCACCGCCCAAGCCTTGAGCGATTTTGCGGAATTCGGTTTCCCAGCGATCAAAAGTACCAAATTGTTTGGCGAAAGCTGAGCGTAATTCACCATCGGCTTTGCCATTACCGCCCAGGTTATCAAAATATAATTCGTGCAAAATGACCGAGCCTGTGCGAATCAAATGCTCCCGCTTGAGATCATTGTAGAGAAACGCTGGCGTGTCGGGGTTTGCGAGTGCCTGACTCAACTGATCATTCACCGCATTCAATGTTTTTACCGAACCGCTGTAATTGTTAGTCCAATGCGACTCGATCAAATTGGCAGAAAGGCCTTTTAATTTTGCGGCATTGAAGGATAAAGGTTTTGGTTTTATTTCGGTGATCATCCAATTTGCTCCTTTAGGTGCTGCCTGAGACGACGATTCAGCTGCGCTAACATTTGATGCCGATGCAATAAGCAACCCTGCGGCAGCGGTCGCACTGGTAGCCAGGAAATCACGTTTGTTTTGGTTAAAATCATTCATTGGTTTTCCTCCGTTAAGTGTAAGCAATGAGTTCGAGCAGATCGAAAGATGACTTAATTAATCCCCATTAACGACACCGCAAGCCCAACAAGCGCCGACATGCCAATCACCTTCATCACATTCATTTTGTAACGAAATAATGCGATACCCGCTGCAACAGCAATTACCGCTGATATCCATTCAAACCGCCCATCAAAGCCTTCTGGCCACAAAATGTGGTAACAGAAAAACAGGGCGAGATTCAAGATCACACCTACCACCGCCGCCGTGATGGCCGTGAGTGGCGCAGTGAATTTCAAATCATTGTGCGTCGTTTCAATAAAGGGGGCACCCGCAAAAATAAAAATAAACGAGGGCAAGAAGGTAAACCAGGTGACAATGGTGGCGGCTACTGCGCCCGCGAGAAATACCATGTCGGTGCCAAATACGGCTTGTACATATCCCCCAATAAAACCGACAAAGGCCACCACCATAATCAGCGGCCCTGGTGTGGTTTCACCGAGCGCGAGGCCATCGATCATTTGCGTGGGCGTGAGCCAACCATAGTGGCCGACCGCACCCTGATAAACATAGGGCAATACCGCATAGGCACCACCGAAAGTGAGTAGTGCCGCTTTGGTAAAGAACCAGGCCATTTGTGTCAGTGTGTGATCCCAACCGAAATAACTCCAAAGTGCAAACAGCGGAACAGCCCAGAGTAATGCACCGGAGATCAAGATCATGCTGAAACGCGACCAGCGGAACATGGCGTGCGCGGGCGTGGGTGTGTGATCATCGAATAACGCGGTGCCGAAGGATTTATCAGCCTTGCCATGGCCACCGCCGCTGTTGAAGTAGTCAGGTAGAAACCGCCCACCCAAATAACCAATCAGTGCCGCTGCAATCACGATGTAAGGGAATGGGATATTGAGTGCAAAAATGGCCACAAACGCGGCGGCAGCAATCGCCCACATCACATTATTTTTCAACGCGCGTGAACCAATGCGATGGGCGGCATGCACGACGATGGCAGTCACCGCCGGTTTGATACCGTAGAACAAACCGGCTACCCAACTTACGTCGCCGTAAGCGATATATACCCACGAGAGTCCAATCAAAATGAAGAGTGATGGCAACAAAAACAGCACACCCGCCACTATACCGCCCCAGGTACGATGCATTAACCAGCCAATGTAAGTGGCAAGTTGTTGCGCCTCCGGACCAGGCAACACCATGCAGTAATTGAGCGCATGCAAAAACCGTTTTTCGCTGATCCAGCGCCGGCGCTCCACCAGCTCCTGGTGCATGATGGCTATTTGGCCTGCCGGGCCACCAAAGCTGACAAACCCGAGCTTTAACCAGAAACGGAAGGCTTCCCAAAAACTGACCGGCGCAGGCGCTTCAACCGGCTGGTGAGCTATTAATTCGGTGGTGTTACTCATGGTGTGTTTCCTTATTTGTAAAAGCAGCCAGTAAGGCATCGAAGACACCATTAGCCGTGGCGATGAGTTGATCGTCGTCATGAATACTGTTGCGCAATCCCCACAGGATTTGCTCCAGCCCACTGGCTTCACTGGGCTGGATACCCCCTACGTCCAGAAAATGCACCAAGGCCCCCAAGCGCGTTAAGCCGGGGTGATCGAGCCTAAAACTGTCAAGCAGAACCTCAAAAGTGACCTTGCCATTCAGGTGAGTGAAACTGGCTCCGTCAAAATCAAAGCCCAGCGCATCGGCGGGACAATCCTTCGGTGCTTGCAACCACACAAAGCGAGCCTCCGGATCGATAAAACGGCGGATTAGCCAGGCACAGGCAAGGCGATCCACCCAGGGACGTTGACGGGTTGCCCATAACCGCCCGCGATAGAGGCTGATATCCAACCGTGGGATTTCACCGGTGTGCTCATGGGGTTCGTTGGGCGATAACTGGCGATTGAGCTGAAGTTCAAGCTGTTGCAGCGCCTGCTGGGTTTGTGCCTGCGCTTCACCGGGGAAAAAATCCGTTGCGGCGATAGCGGTGAAGTTTTTGCGCAGTTTACGCAGCTGTCTGGTTGCTTCTTGCAGGGAACTACTGGCCAATTCTTTTATTGGGGGCAGCTCGTGTAAAAGATGGGCGTAATCATCCTGACGATCAAACAGGCCGCTGAATTGGCCAGCATCTTCGGTATCGACCAGGAGCACATAGGCTGAGCCTTCACTTGCCTCTACTTCTTGCAGCAAGCCATCGAACAATTGCTGATGTTCTGGTCGATGGGGAAGCAGATAAACGCCGTCACGCAATACTGCTGCACCGGAGGACTTGAGGGTTCGCCATACCCGCATACGCACTGTCGCGTTTTGGGTGGGCAGGGATAAGATCAGTAATACCCATTTCATATATTGTAGATTTAGTTACACAAAGGTAGGAAAGTCTACAATATTTTATCGATGGTGTACAGCGGCCAGAATGATCCATGATCGTGGCGGTAACATTACCAGCTTTGGTATTTGGGTTTGGCCCGATACATTGATTCTGCCCCGAATGTTGACCGAATCATTCAGCATCCATCAGGGTTGCCATCTTCTCCATTAAGATAATTGACGCATTATTGCTGAGCTGCTGGCCTTCCTCGATATACTCCCAGACGGTGGCATCGCTCTTCCAGCCGCCTTGTTTCTTGATCAACTCAAAATCCACTCGCTCACGCGCTGCCGATGTGGATAACCCTCTACGGAAACTGTGGCTACTGAGTTCAGGCACAAAATCAAACTCACAGGCTTGCCCCAGCGTTTTGAGCAAAGCATTGACCGCACCTGGAGCCAGCGCTTTTTCCTGAATGTGATCCCAGCGGTTGGTGGGACGAAACACCGGACCGCTGGTGATGCCCGCTGCATCTAACCAAGTTTTCACGGCGGTAGCCGGACAACAAGCGGCCTTTCCGTAAGGTAAAGCTCGCATTAAACCCATGCCTTGCTGGTCGGTCTTGGAGCGCGGCAACCGGATGAGCAGCCCCTCCGGCTCCCAAACCAGATCATTGACCTGAAGAGCAACCAGCTCACTGCGACGCAAGGCGCCGAAGAACCCGGTGAGTACCAAGGCAATATCCCGGTATTTCTTTTTGTTGTCCGGTAAGTGCCGCAAGTAATTTACTAGTTGGGCGATGTGCTCCAAGCGCAACGCCTTGGCCTTGCGCTTGGGCTGTCCATGGGTGCGGCGAATGCCCTCCATGGTTTTACATACCAGCGGATCACGAACCGGGTCAGTCAACCCTTGGTAGTGGTGCCATTGGCTAACGGCCGTGAGGTGAAGGGCGAGAGTCCGGCTATTCAGCACATCGGCCTTGGCCACCAGGTAACGCACCAGGGTATCCCGATCCGTGGGCAACCGCCCGCCCCATTTTTCGAACTGCCGAATCGCTGAACGGTAGGCTGTTCGCGTGTTATTGGAGGTCGCCGCTTGCAGATAGTGGCGCAGTGAGTCGGATTCTGCCAGCGACGGCAAAACTGATTGCTCACTACGTAATGGCGAATCCGATGTGAGTTTGGGTGTGTAGTTATCCATGGTTATCCCTTTTCTGTGGGTCGCTGGAAGGCACCAATGTACTGGTGTTACAAACATCAATTTTTCATTTCTCACTCATAACCCACGATAACATTCATTATCGAAGGTTACTATTTAATTTTTATTGGCTGCATAAAAGTCAATATATTATGTTATATTACGTGCTATGTAATACGTTACTAAATAATCACCGAGGGAAACTGTCATGGCTCGCGCCGGAATCACTTACTACGATGTCTCGAAAGCCGCAGAGGCTATCAAAATCCAGAACCAGGAGCCTACCGTAGATCGTGTCCGCGAGCATTTGGGAACCGGCAGCAAAAGCACCATTGCACCACTACTCAAGCGCTGGCGGTCAGATAATGGGGAGGTGGTCGATGTGAGCGGGTTGCCGAATGATCTCGTCGAGGTAGTAAAAGCCTTACATGAACGGGTTCAGCAGATGGCCGACCAGCGCATCGCGCAATCCCGCGACGAATTCAAGGCATCGAATGATCAACTCCGGAAAGAATTGACTGAGGCCCGTAACAGCATCGCGCAGCTTACCGACCGCCAACAGGATCTGAACGCCCAGCTATCGCAAATTACCGAAGCAAAAGCCCTGCAAAGCAAGTCCCTGGAAGATGTACGCATTAAGCTAGCAACGGCAGAGGCTCAACGCGACGAAGCCCTTTCACGAACTGCTGAATTAAAGGAAAGCGTTGCAGAACTCAAGCAGGAAAATAAGGATATTCGTGATCACTTTGAACACTACCAGCAACGCACCGCCGAAGATCGGCAGCAGGAACGCGAGCAATTCCACGTGGTTAACCAGGGCCTGAAAGACCTGATTCAAGACCTGCAACACCGGCTCATCCAAGCCGAGTCAAGCGCGTCCGAACTGATAGACACTAATGCGCACTTACAACGACAAACGCATGAGCTCGAACAGGCCAATGCGATGAACAAAAGCACCTTGGATAGACAAGTGGTCGATATCGAGAACTTGGAGCATCGACTTAACGACGCCTCGGCAAAAAGCCGGGAGCAGCAACATAAAAGTGAACAACTGGCGGATAATATTGCCGCACTTACCAGCCAGAAAGCAGATGCCGATAAGCAAGTGGCCGTACTATCCCAAGCATTGGAGGCCACTAAAACGGATCTGATAGTCTCTCAGAATAGAGTGGAAGCTCTGTCCGATGAGAACAGGTTGATTCTTCAGGAAAAAGCGGTGATTCAGGGACAGTTTAAGCAGCTTCAGGATTCGCTATCTCGGTAAGGATTTTATCCAGCCTTTGTCAGAAAAGCTAAATGAATCAATGTCTTATTTGCAAAGTGGCTAATTCCAACGCTTTTACCGGCCGGACCTCTTGGACTTGTGGACGCGGCCGCATGATATGTCAGACGTTTACGACGAAGACCGTAACTGCACCATCTCGCGCTTTGCTCAGCATAATGGCGATATCGTGGTGGAGTATGCGATTAATTTTGAGTTCGTGCCGGAAGGTCAGAAAACCACTTTGTCCAATGTCAAAGAATGCTGGTTATTGACTAAGGCAGGCCTTAATCAATACCGATTTGCCTATCGCGCCGAAGGGATAAGCGTTAAGGTAAATGGCCGGACGGTCAACGAGGTAGCCAAAGCATTGCTGCTACCGTCAATTCAGCAGCAGATAGATAGCAGGGTTTGTGGTGTGCAGAATACGTTGTGTGAGCAATACGGCCCAGAAGACCATCACACCGGCTGCGAAAATCTCTGTAAGGCGTTTACGGACTCATTATCTAGTGCGCTTGGTGGAAAACAACGACAATCGCTGAATATTCCGTATCTGCAAAGCATTAGTCTACTGACAGGCTACAGGCCGGAAGCTCGTAAGACCGAAAGCGCAAACCAGTTCTCCCGCCGTGTCGTTAAAATCAGCAAACAGGGTATTGAGAAGGGCAATTCTAGGATG
>NZ_JAKKSH010000004.1:0-203537 GCF_025653395.1 Shewanella sp. SW24 | reverse complement strand
TTCAATGCCTGTTGTGGCTAGTTGGTTTACACGCACAGCAACAGGGCTGGGATAAGCATTTTCAGGCCAATACCATTGGGCATCGAACGGTACTCTCAACGATTCGCTTGGGATTGGAGGTACTCAGGCGGCCTGATTATCAAATCACGGAGAAAGAATTGCTGGCGGCCTGGGTATTATTCGCCAATCAGTTGCTCAAATATGGCTATGCTATGGCTGATTTATGAGGGGATCCTTCAGTGCTTGATAACCATCTAATCTCAGGGTTGTAGACGTTTATTCACAACTCTGAGGACGATTATGAACACAACTCTCACAAGCAATTCCATTATTAGACTGAAGACCTTGGTTCAGCTTACAGGGCTTTCGCGTTCAACTATCTACGATAAACTCAATTCCAAATCCCCAAGGTTTGATCCACTTTTTCCGCGAAAAGTTTGTCTTGGCGCTCGTGCCGTAGGCTGGTACATGCAAGAAGTCAAACAGTGGCTGCAAGGTAGAAGATTTTGCTGACCTTAAAAATTTGACTAACTTATAGAATGAAGGTGAATTATGAATAGTTATTATTACCAGAAATTATTTCCAATCTCCTACGGTTATGTTCCAAGTCTAACCGTCGCTCCTAAGATGGAGAAAGCGTTTGAAGAAGCAAGAGAATTGCTGCAAGCACCCGATGGTATGACCTTGGCTTGTCAGTTAACGTCGATGGCAACCGCTATGCAAGGGGTGTTCAATGTTGAAATTCCTACTCGGAAAATCGCTCCCGTATCACTCATGGTAATGACCATAGCACAATCGGGTGAACGTAAATCGACCGTTGATAACTTGTTCATGGGAGAGATTAAAAGTATTGAAAAAGAACAAGAGGCTGCTTATCAGAAAAGTTTAAAAGAGTACAACATTCAGATGGATATACATAAGGAAAAAAAAGCAAAATTAAAAAAGGCTATTACCCTGGATAATGCTGAAAATGAACAGACGATCCAGCAATTGGTGGCATTATCAGAACAAGAACCTACAAAACCTCGAGCCCCTAGAGTGATATATGAGGATACCACCAGTGAAGCGTTACTTGATGGTTTAAAAAATGATTTGCCTAATGTGTTTTTTGGCACCAGTGAAGGAGATCTAATATTTAAAAGTAGGATTATGAGCAACGCTGCTAATTTTAACCCGATGTGGAGTGGTGATGATATGACGGTAAATCGAAAAACCTCACCATCTTTTAAATTAATCGATATTCGGTTATCTATGCATATCATGGTGCAACCAGATACGTTACAGAACTTTTTGAATAAGTCTAACGTTAATGTTCGTGATAATGGCTTTCTATCTCGGATGTTGGTTTGCGCTCCACCTTCTACTTGTGGTTTTCGCCAATCTTATGGTTATCAGTATTCCCGTGAGGGTATTGAAGAGTTTAATTGCAGGATTAGACAACTACTCGAGCAGTCTTTTAGATTAGTTGATTATCGGCATCGAACAAAGGTAGTTTTTTCTTCGGCAGCTGAAAAGATTTGGTGGAATATTTACAATGATATCGAAACTAAAATGGCCCCCGGTGGCATGTATGAATATGCAAAAGACCACGCATCTAAGGTGCCAGAGAACATTGCTAGGGTTGCAGCCTTGATCCATTGCTTCGAACATCCGGACGATTTTGAAATATCTGTAGAATCCTTGTGGTTAGCCGTTGAGTTGTTAAGTTATTTCTCAAGAGATTTTATGCGAGTCTTTTGTCCTCCGCCTAAATATGTGCTAGATGCATATGCGCTGAACGATTGGCTGAAGCCATTTATTGATTCTGGAATAACACAAATAAGGAAAAATTATATTTTACAATACGGTCCAAACTGTATTCGTAAAAAAGCCGACTTACAAGCTGCATTAGATTATCTAAAGCAAAGTAATCCAATGGCAGAAATTATGATAGGTAAGACTATGGTAATAGATTTGTTTTTCAATCAAGAAACTGACTATACTCAATAAGATGAAAATATAGCGCGCTATTCATGAACGGTACTTTTTAAATCACAATAAATCGCTTTAATTTTTATTATACTATGCATATTAATTCAGAGTGGTGATAACTGTTAGTTATAGTGATTTTACTTATCTAAATTTCAAATATCGTTTTAGCCTGTTTGGTTTTCGATAATTTTTATTTAGGGTTTTAATAGTATTATATCTGCGTTTTATATGTTGCTTGCTTAGTGCTTTTAATTTGGTTGTTTGGTGTATTACTTGGGTGTTTTGTATTCATCAAAATTAGTGTATTAATTTTGAGTGGTTAACTACACCATTTAAATAATGATGGGAAAGGGAGGGTGAGTTATGAATAGTATTTTTAATAGGAATTTAACGGTGTTAACAACACCTCGATATGATGGGTTGCAAACACTTTCTTTTAAGAATGGTGCTATTGAAGAATTTCTGAATAAAATTACAAAGGTTATAAATGGCGTGGTTATGGAGTATTCAAAGGTATTTGCGGTAAGAGTTGATCTACGATTTCCTGATATGTTTGAATCGGGTGATACAGCAGTGATCACCCGTTTCTTCGAATCGTTGAAGGCTCAGTTAAAAGCGGATTATCAGGCGAAACTACGAAACACAACTGACGGTCAGGTTCATGCAAGTGAGTTATTTTACATTTGGGTTAAAGAGATGAGTGGAAGGGATAAGTGTCATTACCATGTCTGTTTGTTCTTCAATGGCCATGCGTATAAAAGTTTAGGAAAGTTTGAATTGGGTCGGGCTAATATGTATAACAGAATACACAAAGCTTGGGCGAGTGCACTAAGGTTAGATATTTTCAATGCTCAAGGGTTGCTCCATTTCCCAGAAAATGCTCAATATTTACTGTGTCGTAACCAAGCTGATTTCACTTACATTTACCAAGACTTGTTTAAAAGATTAAGTTATTTTGCTAAAACTGACACGAAAATTTATGGGAATGGCAATCACAACTTTGGTTGTAGTCGCGTATCAGTATGATTACCAAGTGATTCGCTTACTAAATGAGGTTGCTGGTGGAGTGAGTCAAAATAAAGGAGTGATGAGCAAGGGATTAAGCTCCCTTGCTTTAGCGTTCATATAGAGCAATGGCATTTTCACACTGCAGACTTGAGACATAGTCCACTAGAACACTCCGTTGCGCAGCCAGATCAATAGCCGGCTTCTTTTTGGTGGCGGGTACACAACACGGTCAATCGTTCGCTGCCATCATACTGGTACATTGCCAGATAACCGGTGTCACCAAAGTCGATAAGCAGTTCCCTAAAACAATAGTCATTGCCATAGATAGGACGACCACTTTCGGAATTACAATAAACTAGCTAACGAAGACGGTCACTTGTTGTGAATTTTTTGACATGCCTTGATATGAAGCCTGCTAAAATAATAGATGGTTTAAACGAAACAACCGATAGAGGCAGGGAGCAAAGCAATGACGATAAACTATCGAGCTATTCATACTCGCAGTCCATGGCGAAAAGCACGACATTCATCGGTAGAAATGGCTATTAAAGGCCCTGATGGAGCCTTAAACTTGTTGAGAAGAAAAGGGCGTGTCGGAAAAAATGGGATGATTATGGTTCCGTGTCATGCGTCTTTGTGTGGGAATCTGGTGAAGATTCGGGGTATGCATTTAGGCTGAAAGCTACGTCAACGACAGATGTTGAAGGTGTGATAATTCCAATAGATAAATTGTTGGCCCATGAACAAACGAGTAGCTGTAGTCAGGTAGATATTGATAGGTATTTTTCGAGTCCAGAATTTACAAAATTTATGTGACGTTACTTATATGTTATTTAGTTAGCAAAGGAGTGTATATGGATAACAGTAAACTAATCAAAATATCTAACGAAAGTGCTGCAAAGGCTTTTATACGAGGAGAGTTTAGACGGCTCAGAGAGCTTTTTAATTCGGTGAATGATAAGCATAATTTAGCGTTTGAAAGAAAAAATAAAACATTGAAAAATTTTTATCAACTACAACTTGATATCAATCGAGAATCTTTGTCTGAGTTATTGATTGAACATAAAACTTTTAACAAGGGAAAAACCGCAGAGCTAACAGAATATATATATGTTGGCGCCACGGCTATTGACATAGAAGGTTATAAATATACAAAAGATGAACATTTTTATCCACTTTGCTCCCACATAGTGGATAAAAAACGGCCTATGCGAAATGATGGATATTGTATCAGAGCATTAGTGTATATATCTGAGCATGCAATGGCAAGAATGATTACTCGTAATAGTAAACAGAGCATTAAAGTCGTTGTTGATACGGTAGCAGGTATATTTAATGAGAATACAATTAGAATGATTTACTCAGATGCCGATGTGAAATTTGAAGATTTTGTTGTGGTTACAAGAAATTGCTATATACCTTTTGTTCGTCAAGAAAACTCAGGCATTCCAATAATGAAAACATGGGTACCGGAGGAACATTGGGATGATAAAAATTACATGAAATTATCGAATTTAGCACATTCATTGACTGCAGGTGAAATTAGGGTTTTTGAGACTAGTGTATTTAACTCGGAAGTCTATCTATCTCCTAATTGATAGTGGAGTGAGCTGCAGATATATTATGGCGATTATTTTAGTATTGGACAGGCCTTTTTTATCATCAGTGATACAGTCTAAATTTAAAAGGTAAAGCGGTCAGTTAATTCATCGAGCGTCAGGCTTAAATACGAAGAGCTAAAGGTCAGCGTTCTAAATCAGCTAACGCAGTGGCAGTGAAGACTATTTGTGGCAGGTAGGGGCAGCCTTTTCATTTTCACTTCCCTAGGACTCCAGCCAACTCACCACTTCGTCACCGGTGACATGCAAGCCTGATGTCTGGTGTTCTTCCCATGCGCGTAACGCTTCTTGCTGCAGTGCCTCGCGTTTCTCTTCTCTCTCAACGTATTCACGGATCGCTTCACGCATCATCCAGTGTGATGAACGTTTGCGAGTTTCGGCTAAATGCTCGACTCTGGCTTTAATATCGGCATCTAATTTAACCGACACGGGTTTGATTGTGCTCATCTGTTACTCCAAAGGTAATGCTTAGTACTACTAGGTAATACCCTAGCATAACGTAGTACAAAAAAATAATGATTACACGTTTACTTGCCTGCACGAGCAACGCCATAAGCTCAAGGATGATAGAAGATAGTTTGTATCACTTAACTGGGCAAACATGTTACGCCGTCATCACGCTAATCTTTAGCATAAAAGCAAGAGGGAGGAAAACGATAGCGGCGGCATGCCGCTTCGTTTATAGGGTTTGGCTAATGGGGGACTTAGCACTCAATACCGTAGCTGAAGTATTAAGACTTAAGCCAATGCCATGCATCGGCTATCAGCCTACGCCATTGATGCCCACTTCTACTGTCGTCAACACGGTGTTTAAGCCGGTTTCTACACTGCCGGTGACGAGTTTGATCCCAGCATCAGTTATCTCGTCTTGGCGTAAGCAAGCATAACTTTCACCCAGGGTTTGGGTGGTGCCTTTTAGTAGGCATTCGGCAGGCTTGGCAATAAGATCCCCTGGCGTCCCTAGCAGTGTGTTCACGTTATCGGGTAGCCCTAGGTATTCACCGGTCATTTTGATGGCGGTAGAAGCTAACACGACGTTTGCGACAGTCCCCGAGGCCAGCATTGACGCAGTGCTCCCCAGTAAGCCTGCTCTGGCAGAGCCTTGCAGCGCAATGTGGGTAAGATTACTCACTTGATTGGAGGTGCTGGTTCCCGCTAAGCATTCATTGACGAAGTGCTCACAATTGTTCGTCGCAACGCCGTATGGAGTCTGACCCAGCTTACTGCGAGCTAGCTCAATGGCTTGATGAGGAAACAGCGTGGACTTTTTCACTCTGACACTATGGCCACCCGAAAATTGCTGCAGGTCGATTTCTTCAATGATGCCCTGTTTAGATAAATGAATCACATTACCATAGCCAACATAAAGGCCGTGGTGTTCGGTTAAGCCAAGCGGATCGATATTGGTGACCAGATGATCACCGGGATGAAATGTATACATGGTATGGACTCCAAGAAAAACAACGCAGATACCCCTAGGTCGCATCTGCTAATGGGTTGAATCGGGTGAAATGGACGTGTGATTGACTCAGATTTCCAACTCGACAAAGTCCTTATCGATTTGCTGCTGAGTAATGCCGATATAACGCAGGGTGACCGCTTCTGACTGATGCCGCAGCATGCGCATCACCCGGCCAATGTCTTTGCAGGCTTGATACAGGTGATAGCCGCGGGTTTTACGCATCGAGTGCGTCCCTAGGGCTAACTTGATATCGTCACCGACAAAGGCAAATGCTTTGGCGACTGCACGCCGTGTCAGTGGTTTCGCGGGGGCCTGCTGGTCTTTGACTTGGCTCGAGCGGTGGGATTGGAACAGGTAGATATGCTCGGGGTGACGTTGGTGAATCGCCTCAATCAACGCCAGCGTCTTCGGATTGAGTTTGATGCTGGCGCGTTTACCGGTCTTCTGCTCGATGATATTTAAGCGGTCGCCGTCGATATCGCTGAACTTGATCGCCAGTAAGTCAGAGATCCGCAGTGCCAGGTTAAGGCCGATATTCCAGACATCCGCCATCTGCTCACCAAAGTGACGTTCGAGCAGGTAACTGATAAGCTTGATGGTGTCGCGGTTCTTGACCGCCTCGACTTCGTTCATGCTTGGTTCCCTCAATTAGCTATGTCATCAATGTGGGCACCAGTACATTGCAAACCCGCATCGGGCCTGCGTTGCTTGGTGCCCAAAATACCTTTGTGGGCACCACGTTCAGTCGGCACTGACTTGAACCTGATAGACTTCCATCTCCACGTAGTTACAGAAGTTCTCCAGCAGCAACCTCACCAAGCTGTCGGCTTGCTCGATGTAACAGCGGCCAAAGAAGCTGTTGTAGACCTGCTTCTCCTGAAACAGTACTTCCATTTCTTTCTCAAGCTCAGGGAAGGGCCCGCCGCAGTAAGCAAAGTCGGTGAAGTGATTGAGATACCAGCAATCCCCCTGGCGGTAGAGGTTGATCTCCACTGGGTGATAACCACCTCTCTGTGCACTGTAGTCGGGATCGCGGTAGTTCAGGGTGACGATGTTGAGACTCGGGTTATTGAGTGCGGCCAGTTGCTGCTCCAACAATTCATAAAAAGGCTCTGGCAGTGACAGGATGGTTTCGCTATGTATTTTCATGGTGGACTCCAAAACAAAAAGCCCGCGAACGATAGGCGTTGCGAGCAGGGTAGGTTGTTAACGATATAGACTTGACGTAATGAGTTAGGTTACAAGGGCGTGGGTTGATGTGCTTGGCCCGTTGATTGCGATAGGGCAAAAACAGGTAGATATGGTTAGGATGCTTGCGCGAAATGAGGGCGAGGCGGGTTAATCCATACTCACCTGCACCTGGTAGGCTTCCATCTGGTAGTAACTGACAAAGTTATCGCTAAACAACTTAATCAGCCCCTGTGATTCCCGCTCAGTAATCCAGCCACTAAACAGGCAATAGACCTGCTTGCTGTTAAAGCAGATATCGATGTCTTTAACCAGTTCAGGGAAGGGATGGCCACGAAAAGCAAAGTCGGTGACGTAGACGAAACGCCAGTGATCTTGCTGTTTCTCAAGCCGCACTTCGACGGGATGAAAGCCACCGGCTTCGGCGCTGTAATCTGGATCGCGAAAATTAAGGGTGATGGCGTTGGCGTCTTTTGGTGTGACTTCAGCCAGTTCCTTTTCAATCACTTGGTAAAAACGATCAGGCATCGCTGGCAGTTGATTACGCTTGATAGTTAATGTCATGGAATATTCCTTATTTAAAAACGGGCATACGCAAAAGCCAAGGCGCAGTCACGCCTTGGCTTTTGCTGTCTATGCGGTTTGGTTAATAGAACGAGTGTTGGCTAAGCGGTTTAATGTGATTCGCTAAGGGCTACTTGCTAAAGCTTTTGAGCTGGGAGATTAAAGTTTGGTGGTTATGTTTAACGGATTAGTACTGGCTTACGATAATGAACGGGTTATCGAGTGAGGGCGAGGTTGCTGGTGGTCAGTGGTTTATCTTCGGTTTGATAAATCGCAATATACAAATAGCCGTGGCTGCCTAATGTGTCGGCCTCACAGGTAAAGCCAGCGTGCTCAATGGTGACGCAGTGCTGCTCAGTGGCATCAATCTCGCCGGTGGCCACCAGCCGTTCAAGCTGTTTAACCATGGTCGGAAAGGCATCGACAAATTGTTGTTTAATTGCTGGTGGAAATTCACCAACAAAGCTTGCACGGTCATGGAGATAATCCAAGTGCAGACCACGTAAAATCAGCCTTGCACCAAAGCGGGGAGACACTTTACGGGGTAAGCCCCAGGCGTGCTCGATATCAAAAAGTTTTAGCGTTGTCATAGTGACCTCAATGGTTGAAAAGAACTTTAGGGAGTAGGGTGCTCGTTAGCTGACTGGCGAGATCAGTGATTAATACCAGTGCTAGTAAGAGCGGTTAATACAGCCGACTAGTGGAGTGTGTGATGACAGGTAACGGTCTTTAGGTGTGTACGCTCCAATTAGGATGTTCATTACTGCCATGGTTAAAGTACACCCCGTTGATCACACGCTGCCATTCACCTTTTGGCACACCATAACTATCACAGGGGCAAACATAGCGGCAAAAGCTGATCTCCTTGGGCAAGTGCTCAACCACATCACGGTGAAAAACAAATAATACGGTTTTATGTAGCTCGCGGTGTGGTGCAACGACTGGCTTGCCAATCACTTGGCCCATGGCATTGAGCGGCCGCACAAACATCGGCAAAATCAGCTCAACTGTTAAGCGGTTACGCAGTTCAGGAAAAGCGGCGCAGGCTTCGGCGACACAGGCCTGAGAAAAGCTGTCGGTAAATTCAATCATGATGGACTCCTTGATTTGGCGTGGCAGGTTTAAACGCTGGCTAAAGTAAGCCGCGCTCAGCAAAGGACACCGGCAAGCGGCCTACCACGATATGGTCAAGCACGCGCACATCGATAAGTGCTAATGCATCGGTTAACCGTTTGGTGATGTTCTTATCTGCAGTTGAAGGTTCAGATTCACCGGACGGGTGGTTATGGGCAAAGATCACCGCTGCTGCATTGATGGCCAATACCGCCTTAACCACCTCCCGTGGATAGACACTGGCGGCATCTAAAGTGCCAAAGAACAGCTCTTTAAACTCCAGTAATTGATGCTGGTTATCGAGCAGCATCACTGCAAACACCTCCCGCTCATAACCGCAGAGTTTGTAAGTTAAAAAATCCTTAGTGGCTTGAGGGTTGGTATAGGCGTCCTTCTTCACATAGCGCTCGGCAATGATATTGGCGGCAGAGGCGAGGATCTCTTCGGCAGTCTGCGGCCACTGGTTGATCAGTTGGTTTAGCGAGAGGGGCTTTACTGATTGGGGATGCATTGGTTTTGTTGACATATCAAGCTCCTTGAAAGCGTTAATGGGCTTATGCACTGGAGTGATATATATCTGAAAAGATTTGGAAAAGTTAAAAATTACTGGCATAGGTAATGGAATGAAACCATTACCAAGAGTTCAGCATGACACCAAACATAAAGCTTATTCGATTAAAAGATGTTATCAACAGCACTGGCTTAGCTCGTTCAACCATTTACAAGTACATCGATAAAGGTATTTTTCCCAAAGCCGTGACATTGGGCGGTAGAGCCGTTGCATGGGTAGAAAGTGAAATACAAGGGTGGATATTGGAAAGGATCGCGCAGAGGGAGCAGGGAGAATTGAGTTAAGACTATGAATACTTAATTGATATTTCAACACACCAAAAAAAACTAAATTTCTGCTTTAAATCACAATCTAACACCTGATAGATGTAGCAGCGGGATAAACTAGTTGGTAATATTAGCCTACTTAAATTCGGTAGGCTGTATAATAAATCTCAGTTTGTTGTATTTCCACGCGAGAATACTAAGGATAGACCTTGACTCAATTAACTGTGGATAGTTTAACTCTTGCGCAGCGCGAGCGACTTGCTCACATTGACTTTGTGTTAATGTTCAAAGGTGAAGCCCGGCGAACGGATCTTATCGAGCGCTTCAATATTGCCCCTTCCGTTGCGACCCAAGACTTTGCCCGTTATAAAGAGATTGCGCCGCAAAATGTGCTTTATGATGAAAAGCGTAAGCAACATCTCAAGGCTGCGTCCTTTCTGTCCCTTTTCGATTTTGATGTGATCAGAACTTTAGCCACTTTAAGCCAAGGATTTGGTGATGGTTTTTTAAGGCAAGGTTTTCCTACAATCACCTGTGAAAGTCCATATCGTCTGAATCGTCCTGCTATCCATATTGTCGCCGTCATCAGTGAGGGTATTTATAAAGTCTCTACGCTGAAGATCACTTATCACTCCTTATCATCGGGTAAATCGGTGCGCGAGATTGTGCCTCATACGCTGGTCGATACTGGTCTTCGCTGGCATGTTCGTGCATTTGACAGAACGAGTAACGAATTTCGTGATTTTGTGCTGAGTCGTATTGAGTCGGCCAATCTGCATGGTGATGAGCCTGAAGAACATGAGCTGCAAGCCAAGGACAAACAGTGGAATCGCATCGTGGAATTGGAACTGGTCCCTCACCCCACCATTAATCATAAGGAAGCGATTGAACGGGATTATCAAATGGAACAGGGCGCGTTAAAAATTGATATCAGAGCTGCCTTGGCAGGTTACTTACTCAGATTATGGAATGTTGATTGCAGCCAAGGGCATACGCTTACTGGGCCAGAGCTACATCTGGCGCTCAAAAATCATCAGGCACTTTACGGCGTTGAAAATCTCGTATTAGCACCTGGGATGAACTCCCATTCTGGAAGTCCAATTTTATGAATGCAAAAGCATACTTAGGCGACATTATCGGTGGCAGCATCATGCTCCGTGAAAGTAGGGTTATCGCCAAGCTACTTAAGTCACACCCAAATGATCAACAATGGCTACAAGCCATTGCTGATGAAAATATCTTACAAAAGCCCTCAGTTCACAGCGCAAAACGGATGGCAAGCACAGTCCGAAAACGTATTGAGCCCTTAGGGGAAGCGTTTTGGACTGACCTCGAGGTTGCTCAAGATGAGCTAGCTAATCAGCTCCTGTTATTTGCGGTGATGAAACAATCACCAGTGCTATCAGATTTTATGATGACAACCGTTTCTGACGCGCGGCGCATGTACCGCGAAGTGCTCAGATTAGATGATTGGCAGGAATTTATTAACTCAAGATTTAGGGTAATCGAGGGTCTTGAAAAGTACTCAACTGCCTCGATCCAAAAAATTGGCTCGAATATATTCAAAATCCTTGCGGATGCAGGCTTTCTCGAGTCTGGCCGCAGTAAAAAACTCAAAAATGTTTATCTGCAACCCGAGCTTACTGATTGGTGTAATCAGTTCGATTGCACCCATATTCTTAATGCCATGGAAGGTGCACGATGAACTTGCAGCAGGAAAGCAAAGTTTCGCTTTTGACGCGATTGGATGCGATAGAAGAGCGCCTCAAGAGTGACAGCTTTTTAAACAATCAAGAACTTGGTGGCGAGATTGGTTTTTATATTTTCGATTATCCTCCTCAGTACGAGTTGATGATAAGAGACCATCTGGCCAGCACTTTAGGTAAGCTTGAGCGTCAGGGTTATCGATTACTACATCTGAATCTGTTCGAAGAAATCATCGAAATGCTCCGAAGCCGAAAACTTCTAGATAAAGCCTTTGAAATGGAAATACAAAAAGGCACTGAAGCACTGTCAAAGGCCCTCAAGGGACCGCTAGAACAAGGCAGAGTAGCTAGTCAACTATCGGATAAAGTTCAGTCATTACAGCCACAGTTTGTTGTCTTATCAGGCCTTGGGCAATGTTGGCCATTACTTAGAGGTCACAGCTTATTAAATGCACTGCACGCCAAAATGGCACAAATCCCTTTGGTGCTGATGTACCCAGGACGTTATACGGGGCTTGAGCTATACCCCTTCGATGTTGATTCTGCTGAGATCTCACAGGCAAACTACTATCGGGCGTTCCCGTTAGTCCCTAGAGCCAAGCACTATTGAACTAAACGCATATCGACGATGCGAATAAACAGACTTAACCATAAAAACCAGCAACGGAATGCCAGATAAAAATCTGAACCGTCATTTTCGGGAAGACATTATGCAATTAAAAGATTTATTCAACAAAGAGCTCGACCGTCCAATCAATGGCGTTGTTAAAGCCGATCAGCTCGATGAACAAATTGTCTGGAGCGAACTGGACGAATATGTAGTCACCCGAGAGCTTGACCGCCACTTACGCCGTTTTTTTGAGTCCTACCTGCCAGGTATAGCCAATCCCGATGATCCTGCTGTTGCAGGTAAAATTGGTATATGGGTCTCGGGTTACTTTGGTTCGGGTAAATCGCATTTTATTAAAATTTTGTCTTATTTGCTGGGTAATCAAAAGGCCGTTAACAAGGGTGAAACCCGAGCTGCGATAGAGTTCTTCAAATCCAAAATCACCGACAGCCTGCTGTTTAGCGATATCCACGCCGCCGTGAATCGCGACACCGATGTGATCTTGTTTAACATCGATAGTCGTGCCGATACCGAAGATAAAGAAGATGCCATCCTCAAAGTGTTTCTGCGAGTGTTTAACGAGCGCTTAGGGTACAGCGCCGATCATCCCCATATTGCGCACCTTGAGCGCGAGCTCGATGAACGCGGTCAATATCAAGCTTTTAAAGACAAGTTTTTTGAGGTCAAGGGCGAACAGTGGGAAGATGAGCGCGATGCTTATGGTTTCTGCCGTGACGAAATGGCAATTGCTTGGTCACATGCCACAGGGCAGTCAGAAGTATCCTCAATTCAAAGCATGGAAAACCTCGAATCCATGTTCACCCTCGATATTGCTAACTTCGCCAAATGGGTAAGGGAGTATTTAGATCGCTGTGGCGATAGGCGGATTCTGTTTTTAGTCGATGAGGTAGGGCAGTTTATTGGTAGCAACACACAGATGATGCTCAAACTGCAAACCATCACTGAAAACCTTGGCACAGCCTGTGGTGGCCGGGCATGGGTTATTGTTACCTCGCAGGAAGATATTGATGCCGTACTCGGTGATCTCAGTGCTAAAAAGGGCCAAGATTTTTCAAAGATTCAAGGCCGTTTCCATACACGGATTTCACTCTCGTCTTCTAATACCAGTGAAGTGATCCAAGCTAGGTTGCTCGAAAAGAGTCCAACAGCCAAAGATGAACTAGCAGCCTTGTATGCCAGGAAGGGCGATATC
This sequence comes from Shewanella sp. SW24, assembly GCF_025653395.1. NCBI lineage: Bacteria > Pseudomonadati > Pseudomonadota > Gammaproteobacteria > Alteromonadales > Shewanellaceae > Shewanella > Shewanella sp. SW24. The sequence goes on along the minus strand of NZ_JAKKSH010000004.1, from coordinate 190,246 downwards.
CTCAAAAACCAACTCGCTTTTGACAGTAATACCACGGTAGAGCTCAATAGTTTTGAGGATAACGTCCAATTTGTCGACCATTATCCGTTTGTACCTTATCAATATTTATTAGTGCAGAAGGTGTTTGAGGCTATCCGTAAAGTCGGCGCCACAGGTAAGCACCTCTCCCGCGGTGAACGTTCATTGTTAGATGCGTTTCAAAATGCGGCGCGGCAATTTATGCAAGAATCCGTAGGTGTGCTCATTCCGTTTCATGCCTTTTATCCCGCTATCGAGTCGTTTCTAGATACCAACGTCAAACGTATTTTCGAGCAGGCCGCTGAGAAAAAGACCCTAGAGCCTTACGATGTATGCATTCTAAAAACGCTGTTTTTAATTCGCTATGTCGATATTCTTAAATCGACCTTAGATAATTTGGTGACGTTGTCTATTGAAGAAATCGACACCGATAAAGTCGCCCTAAAAAGTCGGATTGAAGCCAGCCTTAACCGTTTGGAAAATCAGCTACTGATCACCCGTAACGGCGATGAGTACGTGTTCCTCACCGATGATGAGAAAGCCATCGAACAGGAAATCAAGCACACCCAAGTAGAGTCTACTGAAGAAAACCGCCAACTGGCGAAACTGGTATTCGACGAGGTCCTCGGCGGCAAGCGTCAGTACCGTTATCCGGTCAATAAACAAGATTATCCCTTAAGCCGGTTCTGTAATGGCCACCCAATTGATGGCAGTTTGCAAACCGATTTAGTGCTCAAAGTGATTTCCCCCTTGGATGCCAATTACGACACTTACCATGAGCAAGCCTGCAAAGCCATGAGCAGTGAAGGGCAGGGTTGTGTGCTATTACGATTACCCAGCGATAAGCGCCTGTGGGATGAGTTTGACACATGGCTTAAAACCGAAAAATTCCTCTCAGGAATCCGCGGCCAGCGCCCAGAGCAAGAAAAATTGCTCGCCGAAAAAGCCATGGAAAACACCAGTCGTCGCAAACGCTTAAGCTTGGCCTTTGAAGATCTGGTTAAGCAAGCGCCTTGCTATGCCCTTGGCAGCGAACTCAATGTTAAAGCCGCCAATATGGTGAGCATTATTGACGAGTGTTTTTCCTATGTAATTGAAAATTCATTCCAAAAACTTAATTTGCTTAAAAATTCAGGCAACGCACCATTGCAAGAGCTTAAGGCCGTCGTCACCGCCGATGATGTGGCACAGCTCAATCTTGGACTGACAGAGCAAGATCCTAATGCCGGTGCAAAGCAGGAAATTTCGCTATTCCTTGATGTTGCTGATTCAGCCAATAAGGCAGTGTATTTAAAAGATATGCTGGAGCGATTTACTGGCCGTCCTTTTGGCTGGAACCGTGACGAAGTGATACTGCAATTAGCGCATCTGGTACTACAAGGTAAAGTGGCGCTGTCTACACCAGCCGGGGATTTACCCCTTAAACGCAGTTATGAGCAATTTACCTCAGTGCGAAGTTACGCGACCTTGCGCCTACGCCGCGTTAGACAACACTCCGAACTGCAAATTAGCAAAGCGGCTAAGCTGGGAAAAGAGATTTTTAATAAGCCCTTTGAAGCCAATGAAAAAGAGCTGGCTAAAAAATTAGTAGAAGAGCTTAAAGCTTGGCAATCGCTGCTGCGCGAGTTTACTCAAAAAGCCAATTTGTCAGACTGCCCAGGTAAATCGGTATTGGAGCTAGGGACACGTTTGGTGGCAACCTTGCTTGAGCAGCAAAACAACAGCTTTAGCCTAATCGAACAATTACAAAGCGACTGCAAAGATTTACAAGACTTTTCCGAAGAATTTGAAGAAGTCGAAGAGTTCTTTACCCGCCAATTTGATACTTGGCTACAGTTAAAACGTGCTATTGGTGAACAATTTGCCGCTAATCGTCATGCCTTGGAACTTGATGCCGAAGCCGCCAATGCCTTAATTGAGCTTGAGCTTATCGCCAAGGCCAGTGCGCCCTATGCTAAGCTGCGTACGGTCGCAACTCACATTGATACCCTAAAACGCGTCAATCAGCGTTTGATTGAGAGCCGCCGTTACGCCGCAGTGGTTAGCATTGGTACGGTTAAGCAAAGCTGTGTCAACTTGCTGGAAGGATCGCCAGATGAGCTCTGCAATCGCGCTCTGCATCCCTTCGAAAGCCTCAAGCAAAAGGTAGCTCATAGCCACTCGCTTCACGAGATGTTGAGTCTTGAGAAACAAGCCGATGAACTAGAAGATGATGTCATTGACATCATCAACAAGTACAGCGCTGTGCAGCAGGCTCAAATGCAGCAGGACTCTAAGGTGACTGAGCCGTCATTGCTGTCCGGCACAGGATCACAAGCCGTAGCTGGCGGCGCATCGATATCAAGCGCAGCTGCAGCAATGGGGGCAACAACTACACCAAAAGCCCCTGCCGCCAAGCCGATTGAAATTGTCTCGCCGACGGAACTCTTGGGCGCCAGCCACATGTTCATTGAAACACCGGACGACATCGAAGCCTATCTCGACAAACTGCGCAGCCGCTTAAGCGATGCCATCAGTGCAGGCAAACGGGTGCGGATTAAATAACTGAAAGGCAAAAATGATGGATCATATTAAGAAATCAACTCAGACCAAGACAGAGTTAAAAGAACAGCGTCTACAGGAGTTAATTAATAGTTGCCAACAGCAGGTATTACAACAGCTGATAGGCCCCTTTGGCTTAACGCCGATAATGTTTGAAGACAAAACAGGGGGAAATGTCACTACACTTCATAACTTTGAAAAGGGAGTAACTGCTACTTCAGAGGACCAAGCTAAATATAATGAGTTACAGCAAAAGAGAACTGCAAATTTTGATAGATCGGATTACGACAAGGATCTTCCTGCTAAACGTAAGCAAATGTTCAAGCAAGAGGATGTGCCGGTTAGCGCTTATACAGGGGACGAGTTAACAAGAGACGGTCAAACTCACCTTGACCATGTTCGAGCTGCCAAAAGCATTGAAATGGACTCGTCTGCCAATCTGTTCATGACGAAAGAGCAGCGGGTCGAAATGGCCAATCAAGACGCTAACTTAGTGCCAACGGAAGGGCGTATTAATCAGTCAATGCAAGATAAAGATAAGCGAGAATGGGCTGCTCAGGAACGTAAGGCTGATAAGGGGAAAACGAATGCCGAGTCGTTTGGTATTAATGAAAAATTATTTGAGCAAACTGTAAAAAACTCCGATCAAGCTATAGCTCGTGATCTACTAGTTGCACAAATTCAAAAGCAAGGTAAAGAGCTTGCAATGACAGGAGCAAAAGATGCGGGCAAAAATGCATTAAGACAGGCACTCGGTGTCTTGCTCTATGAACTTATTAATGGATTGTTTGTTGAATTCAAACAACTATGGCATACATACAAAGAGCCTGGTTTTATCGACAGACTTATAGCTGCCTTTAAACGGGTTGCTAACAGAGTCATTAACAAACTGGGTAGTGCTTTAGATTCCGCGGTTCAGGGCGGGATTCAGGGCTTTGTCAGCAACTTGCTGACCTTTATTATCAACTCAGTAATCACTACTTCAGCCAAGGTCGTTACCATCATACGTGAAGGTATGAAAGGGCTGTGGCAGGCGATCAAAATGATGGTCAACCCTCCTAAAAATATGAGCTTCGATGAAGTTTGTCGTCAGGTAACCAAAATTATTGCAGGTGTTGTTACCATGGCACTTGGTATGCTGTTTGAAGAATCAATCAAAGCTTTTATCGTCTCTATTCCGCTACTGGCACCTTTGGCATTTATTCTTGCGCCTGCGGTTGCCGGAATTTTAACTGGCGTGATGACGGCACTGATTATATATGGTCTCGATAACTTGTTTGACTGGTTGTCAGAAAAAGGCACTGAGCTGTTACAGGCACAAGAAGCACATCTTGATGAATTGCATGGCAATATGTTGCATATGGCGGACTTATTGGAATCGCAGTTCAAAAATTCAATTACCTATCAAAAAATTTCCGAAACCTATCTTAGTATAGAGTTTTCTCTAGATGTGGCTAACGATGCTTTGGCTACGACGAATAAGTCATATGAGCGAGACATAGTGACACGAGAGCAATTACTGCAGGAACTTAGTGCTAAAAGTCAACAATATCAAGATAAACAACAAGAGCTGGACGTACTTATGGACAGCATGAATATCAAAGGATGGAGTGTATAATGGGTACGCAAGTTAATAAGTTAGTCAAATCAATGGCCGAAGTCGCGATACCAGAAGACGTTTTACAGGCGGTTGATATGAAAGGTTTACTGCAAGGCTTTTCTACTGACTATAAAAAGTTGGATGATCTTAAGTCTGCTAGAGCCAAGCATGAAAGTCGAAATTTTATAAGTCGTTGGTTAAATAGTGGTGAACTTGAACGTGCTAAATTAGACGCTGCCGAGCTTCAAGCGAGTTTTTCTAAAAAACTCGGTCAACTAATGGTGCTAAGTGTTGTTCAATCGAAGCAGCTTGCTAGTCAACAAGACGATCTAGCTATGCAACAAGAACTTATCCATGAACAAACGCAGCAACTTGCTGAAAATGCTGAAGAGATACAACAGCAACAAACTGAGTTATCAGAGCAGAATGTAAAGCTCACACAACTGGTAAATGAATACTTTGAGTTGAAAGGGTTAACACAAGAAGGTGCAATTCAACTCATTAAAATTGCTAACGAAGTTAAGCAAACTAAAGATGAACTGCTAGCCACTGTTGACCAGCAAATCATTGACATCAACCAGTCACATCGAATCATGCAGCAAGATTTAACTGAAAATATTGCAAAAGTGGAGCTTTCACAGTCTGGGTTAAGATCTGAGGTAGAGTCAGAGTTGGATGCCTATGAGCGTGAAGTTGCAGCAGCGATAAAACAATCCTTCGAGGAAGTCTCGCAAATTCAGAGCAATATTTACCAATCGTTAGCAGAGACTGAAAATCAAGTTAAGCAAGCACTGCAACAGGCAGTATTACTCCAGCAGCAAGCTTTAGCAGAGCATGACACACGTTGGCAAGCGGAAATGACTCAGCAGCGAATGGAATGGGCCGATGCATTGGATATCCAGCAAATGGCTTTGAATGAGCTTGCTACCTCAGCAGGGCAACATCACCAGTTGCAGGCTCAGACTATCGAAAGTCATAAGACATTATTGCAAACCCAAGCCGAAGAGCTTGCTAAACTGGGCAGAGATATGGAGCGCACAGAAGTGTGCTGGCAACGAAGTGCTCGTCGCTGGCTGATATCTACAGTTGTAACGGGCGTAATCTTAATCACGGCAGTTGCGTACCTTGCATATCGATTGTTCCTTCTGCAGCCTTTGGTCTAATGCCTTTATGCGCTTTTAGCAATACCGATTCGACAGATGCACCACGAGTGTCGAACCTTATCGAAGTAAAAGAAAGTCAAATTAGGCACCTTATTTTAGGAAGTAGTTATGTACCAAGCCGGTGGCACTATCAACGCCTTGCTGACCAAGGTTGAGCTGCATGAATATATTTTACCTGCAATTCAGCGTGAATTTGTCTGGAAGCCAGAGCAAATTTGCCAATTATTCGACTCTTTGCTGCAGGGTTATCCCTTCGGGACATTTCTCTTTTGGAAGATAAAGTCCACCCATCAGCATGAGTATCAGTTTTATGACTTTATGCGTCACTATCACCAGCGTGATCGTGTGCATTGCGAGAAACTTGAGTTCACGGGAGAACAAGATCGTATCGCTGTACTTGATGGTCAGCAGCGAATAACGGCGCTAAACATCGGTCTGCGCGGGTCATACAGTTGGAAGACGCAGGGAAAATGGTGGTCCAGTCCTGATGCATTTATCGAGCGTCGCCTATATCTCAACTTGCTAGCGGACGGTGAGATTGAAGGGGGGGCTCGTTATGATTTTCGCTTCTTGAGTGTAGATGAGGCGGCTAAACAGGACCAAGAGCACTACTGGTTTCATGTAAGCCGGATCATGGACATTGATATCGATGAATTAACCGATGAGCTCGATGACATTGATCTGCAAAAAGAAAACCGCAAAACAGCGCGTAATACCCTGCGTTTGCTGCATCGCACAATTCATCTACAGGACAAAATTTCCTACTACGAAGAGTCAGATCAAAGCCTAGAAAAGGTACTCAATATTTTCATTCGGATGAACAGCGGCGGCACAGCGCTCTCCTATTCTGATCTGCTGCTCTCCATCGCCGTGGCGCAGTGGGGTAAGCTGGATGCCCGTGAAGAGATCCACAAATTGGTGGATGAGCTTAACCAGATTGGTGATGGCTTCTCATTTAGCAAGGATCTGGTACTCAAAGCGGGTCTGATGCTGTGTGATATCGGCAGTGTCGGATTCAAGGTTGAAAACTTCAGTAAAGAGAACATGGCCAAGCTGGAGGAGAACTGGGAGCCGATCCGTAAGGCGTTGCAACTGGCCGTCAACCTGCTCGCCAGCTTCGGTTTTAATGGCTATAACCTGGGTGCTGATAGCGCAATATTGCCGATAGCTTACTACCTTTATCAGCGGGAACTTGGCGACAGCTACCTGACACGCAGTGAGCATGCCGCAGACCGGCAAGGGTTGAGAGCTTGGTTGATCCGTTCAGTCCTCAAGCAATCCGGGATCTGGGGGAGTGGCCTCGATACGCTGCTGACAACCTTGCGTAGTAAAATCAAAGAGCATGGTCAGCACGGATTCCCATTCACTGAGATTAATACGGCGATGACCGAGCGCGGCAAGAGCCTGCGTTTTGAAGAAGAAGAGTTACAAACTCTAGTCGAGCTCGACTACGGTAACCGCCGTACTTTTGCACTGCTGTCGTTGCTCTTTCCCGGCCATAACTTTAGTCATCACTTCCATGTAGATCATATCTTTCCCAAAGGCCGCTTTACTCGAACACAGTTGAAAAAAATCGGGATCATCGATGAGATGCAAGCGGATGAATGGTGTCGTATGGTCAATTGTTTGCCCAATCTACAACTGCTCGAAGGGAGCCTGAACAATGAAAAACGGGAGAAGCTACCACATGAGTGGTACGCCATGATGTGGCCTGACCCGGCGGCTCGTGCCAACCATCTCCAGTCGCAAGCCATCAATACTCTGCCTGAATCCCTGCTGGGATTTGCCGAGTTCTATCAGGAACGCCGTGAAACCTTACTTGGCAGGTTACGCAATATTCTGCATAGCGCTGAAGCCTAATAGACAGGATTATCAATCTTAAAATAATTACAAGGCGGCATGCGTTGCCTTGTTATGGATAAAGCAAAATGAACACCAATAACCTTAAAAAGGTCGCCCCACGGGCCCGCAGTGCCTTTATCACTGCGATTGCAACAAGAGCGGGTGAGTTTGGCTTAAGTGCCAAGGGCATCAGCGCCCCCGCCGTCAGTGGCGATGTGCTGCAGGTCGCGGGTTACACCCATTCGGCCAGTGTCAGCTCGCCGCTTAAGCGTTTAAGCCAGCGAATGGAGGGCGAGGGTTTTACCGCCGTTATCGAACAGATGGCTTACACCTGGTTTAACCGTTTTTGCGCCATTCGTTTTATGGAGCTCAAAAGCGAAGAGGGCTATCTCGAGCACGGCGTGCGCATCTTGTCGCACCCCACTCAGCCCCAAGGCTTTGAGGTACTCGACAGAGCCACCGAGGTAATTGACTCCTTAATGGAAGAGGGCGTTGCCCTCGATAAGCCAGCACTGCTCGATTTACTGCTGGCCGGTAACCAGCAAGAGGCCTTGTTCCGTGAACTTTTGCTCGGTCAGTGCCACCGCTTGCATGGCGCTATGCCATTTTTGTTTGAAGCCATCGACGATGAAACCGAGCTCTTGCTGCCCCAAGGGCTAACCCGTACCGATGCCTTCTGGCGTGAATTGGTAGACGGTATCCCCGAAGATAACTGGACTCAGGTCGAGGTGATTGGCTGGCTGTATCAGTTTTATATCAGCGATAAAAAAGATGAGGTCATCGGCAAAGTCGTTAAATCCGCCGATATTCCCGCCGCCACCCAGCTGTTTACCCCCAACTGGATTGTGCAGTATCTGGTACAAAACTCGCTGGGGCGCTACTGGCTGCAAACCTACCCCAGTTCATCCCTTGGCCAGCACATGCCTTACTATGTGGCACCCGGCGAGCAGCCCGCTGAGGTGCTTAGCGAACTTGCCAAGTTAACGCCCACCAGCATTGAGCCCGAATCCATCACAGTGCTGGATCCAGCTTGCGGCTCCGGCCATATTTTGGTGGAGGCCTATAACATCCTCTACCGCATTTACGAAGAGCGCGGCTATCGCAGCCGCGACATTCCGCTGCTCATCCTCGGCCATAACCTCTATGGGCTCGACATTGACGACCGCGCCGCGCAGCTTGCCGGTTTTGCCCTGCTGATGCGCGCCCGTCAGGATGACCGCCGCCTGTTTTCTCGTGAAATCCAGCTCAATATTTATGCTCTGCAGGAGAGCCGCTCGCTCAATATCCCTAAGCTGTGGCAAGCGCTTAACCTGAATGCCGACTGGGACCGCGCTCAGGTACAAGACTTGTTTGCCGCCGCACCAGCGACGTTAGCTGCCAATGACGCTCGACTGGTCTTGTTAAATGACCTGCACCAGCGTTTCTTGGATGCCAAGACGCTGGGGTCGCTTATTGAGGTGCCAGCCGCGCAGGCGCAGGCGATCGAGGAACTCTGCAACGCCTTGCAGACCTTAAGTATCAGCGGCGATGCCATGCAAAAACCTGCTGCCCGGGCGCTGCTGCCGCTGCTCCAACAAGCCAGCGTACTCGCCAAACGCTATGATGCCGTGATTGCCAACCCGCCCTATATGGGCAGCAAGGGCATGAATGCGGAATTAAAAGAGTTTGCCAAAAGGCAGTTCCCCAACAGCAAATCAGACCTGTTCGCCATCTTTATCGAACGCAATCTCGACTTGACCACCGCAGCAGGCGTGGTCGCCATGATCACCATGCAAAGCTGGATGTTCCTCTCCTCGTTTGAGGCATTGCGAGCCCGTATTCTGGGTCAACACACTATCTTGGGCATGGCTCACTTGGGCGCACGTGCCTTTGACAGTATTGGCGGTGAGGTGGTATCGACCACCGCCTTTGTGCTGGCCCGGCCTCATCTACCCGCCTATCAGGGGGCTTATTTCCGGCTGGTGGATGGGAACTCGGAAGCCGAAAAAGCGGCGATGTTTAAAGAGGCGTTGGCATGAGCGGGACACCTAAAAATTACATCAAAGTTCGCGATGATAAGCGACCGATAGAGTTTGTAACCGATGAAAACGGATTCAAACTGAGTGAGGGGCAGGAGACATCTTGGGTAAGTGGTGACACTTTTACCCAAAAGGAGCTTCGTTCCCGTATCGAGCCTTGGCTGACCTCACTGTTCCAGTCAGAACACCTTTCGCTGTTGGCGGGTTCTGGGCTGACGCATGCCGTGCATTATCTTGCTGCAGGAAAGGGCGCTGCCGGTATGGGGGCGCTGACATTGAGCAACCATCAGACCGAAATCACTCAAGCCGCAGAGAACGCTGCGGATGCTGCAGGGCGAGAGAAAGGTAACCTGGAAGATCAACTGCGCGTCGCCAACGAATTGTTGCGTGGTTTGGAGATCATGCAGGACAGCAAAGCTGATGCCTTGCGCAAAGAACTTGAAGAAGGTATGAAATCCTTCGCATTGTCGATTCTGCAGAGCGAATCTGGCATTGCCACTGCAGAGGAAGCCAAGCGCGAACAGGCCTTCAATACCTTGATAACATTCCTGATGAGCTTCGCCAGCCGCACCGGGGTACGCGACCGTCTCAATATCTTTACCACTAACTACGACCGATTGATTGAGGCGGGGGCCGAACTGGCTGGACTGCACCTGCTGGACCGATTCTTGGGCAACCTGATGCCGATTTTCCGCTCCTCTCGACTCGATCTGGATATGCATTACAACCCGCCTGGTATTCGAGGAGAGCCGCGTTATCTGGAGGGGGTAGCACGCTATACCAAGTTGCATGGTTCGGTGGACTGGGTACAAACGGGCAAGGACATTCGCCGCATCGGCCTGCCGTTTGGAGCCGAGAAGGTTACTCCTTACATACAGGCTCCGGGCCTTGGTGGAGTAACGGCCAACCAACTGATGATCTATCCGAATGCCGCCAAAGATCGAGAAACTGCCGATTACCCCTATGTGGAGCTGTTTCGCGATCTGGCTGCTGCCGTGTGTCGTCCTAACAGTACCTTGGTGACCTATGGCTACAGCTTTGGCGATGAGCATATCAACCGCGTGATCCGCGACATGTTGACCATTCCCTCAACCCATCTGGTCGTTATTTCTTACGACGATCCGCTTGGGCGCATCATGAAAACCTATGAAGAGATGGGCAGACCCTCGCAAATCAGCCTGTTGATTGGCCCGGCATTGGCTGATCTGGCGATACTGACCGAAAGCTACCTGCCCAAAGCCGCCATCGATAAGACCACCTTCCGCATGAGCGAGTTGCTCAAACAGCGCTGGGGCACATCACAGACCGAAGATAAAAAACCACCGGAGAGTGTGACTCTATCAGCTGGGGGGCTACCGGAATGAGCCTCTCCCCATTGGCGTATGCCGACTCTTTGCGTATTGGCACCATCGACTTTGTTTCGCCAGACGAAATCAAGGTGCTGATCGATATTGAAGCCCCCGATGGTGTGGCGCTCAATACCGGTACACCACGTCCATTCCCGCGCATCAACGGCTATGTACTGATCCCCAGCGATGAGGGATATCTGGTAGCCCAAGTGGAATGGATCACCATCGAACGTTCCCAGTACCCCAAACGTAAAGGGATGCAGGATTTTGGTCTGGTAGATTTGCCCTATCCCCTACGCAAGATGAGCTTGAACCCGCTGGGCGTATTGGCTTACGAGGGGAGGGATAAGAACGATGAAGACTCTTATCGCTTCCGGCGTGGCGTAGAGAGCTATCCTACGGTCGGTGAAGCGGTGTTGTTACCGACCCCAAGGCAACTGCGAGCCATCGTCGAGTCGGGTGACAACCGTCGCATCAAGATTGGCACCAGCCCACTCGCAGCCAATGCCGAGGTGAGAATTGACCCGGATCGCCTGTTTGGCCGCCATTTGGCCGTATTGGGTAACACAGGCAGCGGAAAATCCTGTTCGGTGGCCGGGCTTATCCGCTGGTCCATGGATGAAGCCCGCAAAGCCCGTGGCGGTGAAGACCCCAATGCCCGTTTTATTGTGCTCGATCCCAACGGCGAATACGCCAACACCTTCCGCGATATGAGTAAGGTGCGGGTGTTTGCCGTTGAGCCCTCCGAAGGCATTGAGCAACTGCAAGTCCCCCTCTGGTTCTGGAACAGTGCTGAGTGGAGTGCGTTTACTCAAGCCAGCGCTAAGGCGCAGCGGCCGACCTTGGTACAGGCATTGAGATCGGTTCGTGACGGGGCATTATCTTCAATTGCCACACCCAGCCATGAGATGCGTCGTTATCTTAGGACACTCGTTTCTGCCATTCAGATTGAAAAAAATACAGGTAATCCTTGGAAGGGGGCTGGGCCCGCAAAGGGTTTCCGTGATCGATTGATCAAATGGAAAGAAGGTTTGGTGGATAGTGCCACTTTTCATCAGACAGAAAGTGATGCAATTACAGGGTTGATTCAACACCTCACCCAGCTTTTGAGTTCACATCAAGGTGATTGGCCAGCGATATTTACCTTGCAAGAAATCAGTACGCTATTTAATCAGTTGAGCCTGACGCATTCTGTGTTTGGCGGCAGCGACACCGACATCTTGCCCATCGATGCCGACGTACCGCGCCCATTTACCGGCGACCAGCTGCTACGAAGCATCGAAGCCACGGCAGAACTGCTCGGTGTGTCCGAATATGTCGAGACCATGCTAATGCGTATTCGTACCATCTTGTCTGACAGCCGCATGAAGGTCGTCTCAGGCGATGCTAATGGGCTGACGCTGGATGAGTGGCTGCGCGACTACATTGGCGACAACCAGGCGTCCAATGGCTCGGTCACCGTTATCGATCTCTCGCTGGTGCCTGCCGAAGTGGTGCATATCATCACCGCCGTGATTGCACGGATGACGCTCGAGTCTTTGCAGCGATATCGAAAATTAAACCACGGTAAAACGTTGCCTACCGTGCTGGTGATGGAAGAGGCGCACACCTTTATCAAGCGCTATCACGATGACGCAGAAAACCAGAACTCTGCCGCCATCTGCTGTCAGGTATTCGAGAAGATCGCTCGTGAAGGCCGCAAGTTTGGGCTCGGCTTGGTGCTGTCGTCACAGCGCCCCAGTGAGCTCTCACCGACCGTGCTCTCCCAATGCAACAGCTATCTGCTTCATCGCATCAGCAACGATCGCGATCAGGAGTTGGTGCACAAGCTGGTGCCCGACAACCTGCGCGGCTTGCTGCGAGATCTCCCCTCACTACCTTCCCGTCATGCCATTCTGCTCGGCTGGGCATCCGAACTGCCGGTATTGGTCCAGATGAATGCTCTGCCTGAGGGGCACAGACCGAAATCGGATGATCCTGATTTCTGGGCTGTTTGGTCAGGTGAGGGTTTAGATCATGATTTGATAGTTGGTGAGCTAGAAGAAAGGACTATTGATTGGAAGGCCGTTGCGGACGACTGGCAGCAAAACAATGGTGAAGACGTACAACCAAATTTAGATAAAGAGGTGGCCGAATGAGCCAGCAAGATAATAAAAAGATAGCAAAGTGTTTGTATCGCGCTTCTGCTGAAGACTTAGGGAAAATCCCAGGAAACCCAGTTGCTTATTGGCTTAACAAAGAGACATATAAGCTGTTCTCTAATAATGACCTGCTACGGGACATTTCTCGTCCTAAGGTGGGCTTAAATACAACTGACAATAATTTATACTTGAGGTTATGGCATGAGGTTGATATTTCAAGAGCCGGATTTGATATGCTTTCAAGAGAGGCGGCAATTAAATCAGGCAAACAATGGTTCCCATATAACAAAGGTGGTGGATTCAGAAGGTGGTATGGAAATTGTGATTATTTTTTAAACTGGAGGAATGATGGTGAGGATATAAAAAATGCTATCGCAAATGATCCAGTGAAGCAAGCTGGTGGCCGCGTGGTTAATGAGGGTTGTTATTTTAAGCCATCAATATCTTGGTCTCTGGCAGGAGCTAAAAAGTTCTCAATAAGAGTTTCACCCAAAGGTTTTGTTTTTGATGTTGGTGGGTCATCAATATTTCCTGAACATGCTGACATGCTATCAATGGCAGCATTTTTGTCCAGTTCTGTTGCTGATTATTTAATGGGCGCCATGAATCCAACCTTTAATTTTCAAGCTGGAAATGTTGCAGCTTTGCCTATTGTAACCATTGAAGGTCAACGGGAGGTTTTAGAAAGAATAGCCCTATGTTCCATAGATATACACAAGGATGATTGGAATGGCTATGAGACCTCGTGGGGATTTACTTGTCTGTCATTAGTTAATTTATATCAAAAAGAGCTATTATTGAGGGCAAATTATCATAACTTACGTGAAAATTGGCTTAAAACCAATCTTGAAATAAAGCATCTTGAAGAGGAAAATAACCGCCTGTTTATCGACGCCTATGGCTTGCAGGATGAACTGACACCCGAGGTGCCGCTCTCCGAAATCACTCTGACCTGCAACCCGCACTATCGCTATGGCGGTAATCTGACCGACAAGGAGCGGGAAGAACGACTTCAATCCGACACAATCGCAGAGCTGATTTCCTACGCCATCGGCTGCATGATGGGCCGCTATTCGCTCGACCGTGAGGGGCTGGTCTACGCCCATGCCGCTAACGAGGGCTTTAAGGCGCTGGTGGAGGAGGGAGCCTATGCCACCTTTGCTGCCGATGATGATGGCATCTTGCCGTTAACCTCTGAGAACTGGTTTGAAGATGATGTGGCGGCGCGCATCGAGCAGTTTGTTGCCAGCGTGTGGGGCAATGAAAACTTGGAAGAAAACCTTAACTTTATTGCCGACAGCCTCTGCCTGTATGCCATTAAACCGGTTAAAAAAGGCGGCGAAACCGCCCGTGAGACCATTCGCCGTTATCTCTCGAGCCAGTTCTACAAAGATCATCTGAAGACCTACAAGAAACGCCCGATCTACTGGCTGTTCAGCTCCGGCAAAGAGAAGGCTTTTGAGTGTCTGGTGTACCTGCACCGCTATAACGAGTCCACCCTGCCACGGATGCGCACCGAGTATGTGACGCCACTGCTTGGGCAAATGGCCAGCCGCATTGAGCGCAAACGCATGGAGCAAACCGAGGCAAGCACGGCGGAAGCCAAACGCATCGCCAAAGAGATCGACAGCCTCACCATGCAACTCAGTGAACTGCGCGCCTTTGATGACCAGCTTAAACACCACGCCGATATGCGCATCACCCTTGATTTGGATGATGGTGTGAAGGTCAACTACGGTAAATTCGGCACCCTGCTCAGTGAGGTGAAAGCCATCACCGGCGATAAGGGCGAGTGATGTGTTTAGCGTTAAAGCGACAGTTTGCTATGCGTTGAGTATTAAACGGAATGGGTTGTCTCCAAGGAAAATAACCAAAAAGGAAGCGATATGAGTGGGTTAAAACGTAAGGCTGTGGGTATGGTGTTATTGTCACTGGTACTGTTAAGTGCATGTGATATGCAAAAAAAGCTGACGCCAGAGGAGGAGCAGCAAGTCAGTAGCCTAAAACAGGAATTACAGAAGGTAGACACTGAAATCGGCATAGAAGTCACAGAACTGGCGCAGTACTCTGGTGGATTGATTAAGAATATTAAACAAGTTCGGCTTGAGACACTTAAGTTAACCCGCGATATTGTGAACCAACGTATTCAAGCGATTGAGTCTGGGGCGAAGGTCACTATTACTGTACCTGTTACTCAGCCGTCAATTGAGCGAGCAACCGCATTATTGTCAGAGATTGACCAAGCAAAAGCGCAATTGGCCGTTGCAAAGGAAAATGCCAGCCGTTATAGCGGTGGTTTAGTTGCGGCATTGAGTCTTTCTACTGTGGCAACGCAGGAGCAAACGTTGGCGATGTTAGAGCAGCAATATTTGGTGGCTAAATATGGCTTGAGCTTTGCGCCATTCACCCCTGCGGAGAATATTGCCAAAAGTGCATCTTCAACTTCTTCATCGGGTTCGGTCGCGGGCAATTATGGTGCGGATAGCTCTGGTGCAAATAGCTCTGGTGCGGTAGCTTCGCCGCTCCCTGAAACCGCACAGGCCAATGCTCAAATCCCAGAGGCTCAATCTTCCCATGAGCAAGCTATGTTGGTCGCAGATGGACCTTTTGGTTTAGCCATGGGAATGACTAAAGAAATGTTTAATGGGCGATTAACTCAGGCGAAGACGGGACTCTATTTTTTGGATAAACCACCTATACCGCATGATCAGTTTGAATCTTACGTTGTTAAAATAGGCGAAAAATCAGGTTTATGTTGGATTAAAGGGATTGGGAAAAACGTTGCCTCTAATGGTTATGGAATGCAGCTAAAAGGGGCGTTCGATGAGTTTGAGACTAAGTTAGATAAACGCTATGGCGTGCATGAGCGTACTGACTTTTTGATGCCAGCATCTATTTGGAATGATCCTCAAGATTGGATGATGGGGTTAGTCAAGGCTGATAGGTATTTAATGTCTGCTTGGGAAGGGGGGAAGACATCTCTGCCGAATGAGCTTTCTACAATCGCGCTGATCGCACAAGCCAAGTCCTCCAGTTCTGGGTATTTAGCATTGGAATACAGTTTTTCCAATAAAGAGGCTTGTGATACAGAAATCAAACAAGTCGATGATTCTGGTCTTTAGCTGTTTTAGCGTTATTTAAGTATTGAATAAAATTAGTTAGTTATCGCCGAAAGTAGATTGCAGGATTTGATTTAGAAATATCTATTTAGTTTTTTGCCGACGTTACAAGGAAAAAGATGGCAGAAGTTATCTTTCGCTACATCAATGGGGTGCTAAGGCCCATCACTGTGAGTAAGGTGATGGCAGGTCAGGCGGCTAGCGGACAGATGTCGCATCGCCGTCAGGTACCCAGGCAGACATTGGCAGCCGGACATTATCGTGCTGCCGAAGCCTTTACCGTACCCAATGCTACTTGCCAGGTGTGTGGCGAAAAGGTGTTTTATTACGAGCACCCCAATGGTGCCAGAGTGCTGTTTGATGAACTTGGGCCACCCTGGCCCAAGCATCCCTGTTATGAAGCTGGGCAGGTGGGCAAGTCTGCAACTGGCTTGAAGAAGCCGGATAGAAATAAGCAGAAGAATGTGAGAGGTAAGCATTCTCCAAACTGGCAAAAGCTGGGCTGGCTGCCACTGGTGTATGAAAAAGAAGTCTTACAGCAGTCTGGCAAATCATTACGAGTGCAGGCTCGGGCTAATCACTTGGAAGTTAGGTTTGAGATCCCATTAATTAAGCAACAACAGCAAGGCATAGCCCAGTCCAAGGTTAAAGATTTACTTATGCTCGCCAAGGTCGAAGGCCATGGGGTGTCGGTGCAACTACATGATGGCCTGACTGCCATGACATTTCACGGTGTTTTGACTGATAAAGAGGCTGAAAATACAGATAAGTCCACCATAAAACCTAGGATGCTACCTCTAAATCAGAAACAACTACAATCGCTGACTAAACTTGATGGGCCTGTCCGCTGCAACCAAGATAATGATTGTTATATTGAGCTGATGCATTCATTCCATTCTTATACAGTGATAGTTAAGGAAAAAGCATTTCAACATCTTATCCCTAGTATAAAAAGTCTTGAGGCTTGGATAAGCAAACCCACTAAGAAAGGAAATCAGGTCGTTTATATTCTGGATAGGATGAGTCGTCAATTTGTAAGTGCGGTTATACCTGCCAGTGCTTTTAGTGAGCAAATGTACTCCCAGCCGAGGTCAACCCGACCTGAGGATTTCGCACGTGTGGGCATGGAGCTCTTACAAAACATAAACATCCTTCCTGACACTGTGACTACTAAGATTGTCAGCGGTAAACTCGGTGATCGTGATATTCAACTGATTGTTCCAAATAGATTTTTTAGACTAGGGGAATTGCCCGAGCACTTTACGGCGGGAACGTTACAGATTTTACTGCAAGCTGTTTGTGAAAATATCCCCAGCTCAGACAAAGGTCATAGTGCATATCAAGATCAAACTATCAGCCATTATTGGCTTTATATACTGAATACTGACGAGAAAATACCAAAAACGTCCCGAGGAATAGTATCTTATTGGCAAGCAAAGCCGTCTGATAGTGTTCTTATTAGGAATGTTGTTAGCAGTCCCCCAGATAGCCACCCATTAATTGTCATTAACAAAAAAAATCGGATTAATGTAAGACCCATTTCAGTCGATCTCACCGAGAGCGAAAAAATAGTTATTGAAGTAGCTGATACTCAGATGGTTCATCGACTAAGACTGCACTCTATTTCCGATAAGGCGATGTTAAGTTTGGAAAAGCTAATTCATCATCCTGAAAATTGTAAAGTGTATCTGGTGCCATGCTCAAAACATTCTTACCAACTTCATGTTAATAATCGTTTCGTAGTATTGGCGACTGAGATATCGGTATTTAAACAGACAAGTATGCAAAACCTTAATTCTACTTCTTTAGTGAAGGAAAATATGTCGATAGCAGGTATGATCAAGGGAAATTCGCATCTTGATTCCCATACCTTGGGCGCTGCATTACTTGATGCGATCACACCTACGGTCAAAACGGATGATGAAACTACCGAATAACACTCAGAACGTTGCGTGAATGTTATTCAATTTCACCGTGAAAGAGCCGCAGGACTGCAGAAAAAATAACAGAGTAATTAATGGACACATCTCAATTAGAGCAAGCTCTTAATATGAAATTCACCGAAAGCCGGATTGTGTTTTGGCACGATCCGGAGCAAAGCTTTGTCGATGTGCTTAACGAGTTATCACTGTGGCATCAAGATGCGCCAGTATGTTTGCTCAATATGGCCCATGAGTCGCAGTTGGCGGTACGTTGCCGGATTGATTTGCCGAATTTACAGGCTTTGCCCGATTTACACTCACAGCCTCAGGCCCAAGCATTTTTACTGTATTGGCCGAGTGCTGAGCCTGTTGCCGCCGAGGATTGGCTGCTAGACATGCGCTGCTACAGTGAGACGTTTTATGCCGATGCGGCCTCCATTATTCTCAACGAGCTTGGGCTGCATGATATGTCGCTGCGGGAGCACATTGCGGCGCGGCAAACCTTTTTTGCCAGTCAGGAGCGACTGAAAACCCTTAAAGCCCGCATCGATGGCCGCAGTGGCCAGGAAACACCGCTGACGCTGGACATGAAAATTATCAGTGTGCTACTGGGGTGCAAGGCCAATTTCCCCGATATGCTGATGACTCTTGGCAGCTTTTTGGTTGATGAAGATGAGAGCACCATCGTTAAAGAGCTGGCGCTGCTTGAAAAGCATGGTGTGCTGGTAAGCTTTTGGGCACTGATGGCGGAGCATTTTGATTACCTTGTCTTTTCAGATGAGTCAGTAACGCCAAGTCTAAATGACTTGTTTAGACGCATGTTTGTTAGCGAGTGTTATGAGTTGATGGACGGTGCAAGACCGCAATGGATGAAAGGTTTACTGCTGGCCAATCCTTCGGGCCGCGCTAATGCCATGACATTGTTGGGCTTGTGGCGAGATTCGAGTCGCTATGGTGACGATTACCGTCAATTGTCGGCTATGCTCGCTAAGCAGTTAGAACTGAGTAACCGTTTAACAACCTTAGAGACCTCGCAGTTGTTGGCGGTTGAAACCTTTGAGGCGGTGGAGCAATGGCTTATTCGGGCGTTAGTGGACGATTTACAGGCGGGGGGATTGGAGTTTTCTCGTGCCGATTTTGCCATGTTACTGTCGCGCCGCCGCCAAATGTACTGGGCGCGAAGTACACCCAAATACCGCAGTTTATACCAAGCACTTAGCCATGCTGAACAGCTATTTGAGTTAAGAAGGCGCTTTCCTGATGGATTCCATTATCCTAGTGCTCAGGCCATGTATTTGGCTTATGAGAAAGAACTATTTCAGTTTGACGCCTCCTACCGATTATTTAATGAGGCGGTGGATGAGTTGCAGGGGCAGGCGGTGGAGATCCTCGCGAGCCTCGATGCCGCTATTGAAGACCTGTACGTAAACTGGTACCTGTACCAACTGGGGCTTAGCTGGGATGGACTGCTTGCCAAAGAGCAGCGTCTTGAACACTGGCAGTTGGGCATTCCGGCGCAGCAGCAATTTTTTGAAACCGCAGTCCGTTCTCGTTTGGCGCAAGTAGGGATTCGACGTCAGTTTGTGATTATCAGTGATGCGCTACGCTACGAAGTCGCCTATGAGTTGCAGAGTGAGATAAATCAAGCCAAACGCTTTTCGGCTCAGTTGAAAAGTCAGCTTGGGGTACTGCCCAGTTACACTCAGCTTGGCATGGCTGCGTTGTTACCCCATAAACTGTTGGGCTATTCAAGCGACGGAGCAACAGTGCTGGTGGATGGCAAAAGCAGCGCAGGCCTTGCAAATCGCAGTGCCATTTTGGCTAGCGTCGGCGGGCTTGCCATTTCTGCCAAGGATCTGTTTGGCTGGACCCGGGCTCAGGCCAATACGGCAGTGGGCGAGGCCAGCGTGATTTACATTTATCACGATGTGATTGATGCCACAGGGGATAAGGCAGCAACTGAACATCAAACTTTTAGCGCAGTACGCAAAGCGATTGGCGAACTGCAAGCGCTGGTGGCCAAAGTGATTAATGGTTTTGGTGTTACGCGAGTACTGGTGACCGCAGACCATGGCTTTTTGTTCCAGCAGGCGAGCCCAGTGGCAGCGGTTAAATCGGGCTTACTTCACGAACCTGCTGGTACGGTTGAAGCCAAAAAACGTTATTTGCTGGGGCGTAATCTGCCACAAAACGACGAGGTGTGGCATGGCCAGCTGTCACAAATTATTGGTGGTACGACAGATATGGAATGTTATCTACCGCGCGGAGTAAGCCGGTTTCATTTTGTCGGCGGAGCGCGCTTTGTCCATGGTGGCGCAATGTTGCAGGAAATTTGTGTTCCTATTCTTGAGGTGCAGGAGCTACGTGGTAAGAAGTTACAGCAAAATGAAAAGCAAAGAGTCGGTGTAGTTCCAGCGCATCAACCCATTAAGCTGGTTAATGCTATTGATAAAGTTCGCTTTTTACAAACTGATGCCGTTGGCGATAAGTTTAAGCCGCGCAATGTGCGCTTTGGTATAGTGGATGATAATGGCTTAAGCGTTTCGGCTATCGAACGGGTGATGTTTGAGTCTGCATCTTCAAGCCTCGATGAACGAGTTCAGGACGTGCGACTTAAGCTTACTGCTGAGCAATACGATCGTAAGGCACATTATCAGTTAGTGATCACCGATGATAACGAAGGGATTGAGCTTGCCCGTTACCCTGTGACCATTGACTTGGCTTTTAGTAATGATTTTGGTTTTTAAGATCAATTAAAAACCAATCAATCACTAATATCTTATTGATATATAAAATTAACAACAGGGCAGTTAGTGCCCGCAAGGTGAACGGCATGTCGACACTCGAAAATCACAGTCCTGACGGTGAGTTTTTAGGTAAGGTAGAACAGGCTGAGTCTGTATCTGTTACCCATGTGACCAATAATGTGGTGATCCAGCAAATGGATGTGTATCAGAGCGGCAGTGGGCTCGATGGGCAAAATACACCAGATACAGAGGCTATGCCTAGTCTTGGTGCGCCCAAATCCGCAGCGGATGAAATTGCTGAGCTGAATTCGGCGGATCTCGATACCCGCCTTAATCGTTTTTTTAAGGGTAAAGTGGTTCGTAAAGACCTAACTAAGCAATTAAAAGAAGGCGCTAACGTGCCAGTATATGTTTTGGAGTACTTGCTTGGGATGTACTGCGCCTCTGACGATGATGAGGTGGTGCGCGAAGGACTGGAAAACGTTAAGAAGATCTTGGCGGAAAACTACGTACGTCCCGACGAGGCTGAAAAGGTTAAATCGCTGATCCGCGAGCGTGGTAGCTTTAAGGTGATTGATAAGGTTGGGGTAAAACTCAACCAGAAAAAGGATGTCTACGAGGCGCAGTTATCGAACCTAGGCATTAAGGATGCGGTGATCCCATCGAACATTGTCAAGCAGAATGAGAAGCTGCTGACGGGTGGGATCTGGTGCATCATCACCCTCAATTATTTTTATGAAGAAGGTCAAAAAACCTCACCTTTTTCAGTTTCCATGCTTAAACCGATTCAAATGCCGTCCATGGATATGGAGGAGCTGTTTGCCGCTCGCGCTTATTTTTCAACCGATCAGTGGTTAGATGTACTCATTCGGTCCATCGGCATGGAGCCTACGAACTTAAAACATCGTGTTAAGTGGCATTTATTGGCGCGGATGATCCCCTTTGTTGAAAATAACTATAACGTGTGTGAACTTGGACCTCGTGGTACGGGTAAAAGCCATGTGTATAAGGAGTGCTCGCCCAACTCGCTGTTGGTCTCTGGCGGGCAAACCACGGTTGCCAATTTGTTTTATAACATGAGTTCTCGACAAGTCGGCTTAGTGGGCATGTGGGATGTCGTAGCCTTTGACGAGGTCGCAGGTATCACTTTTAAAGATAAAGATGGCGTGCAGATCATGAAGGATTACATGGCGTCGGGATCGTTTTCTCGGGGACGTGATTCGATTGAAGCTAAAGCTTCGATGGTGTTTGTCGGCAATATCAACCAGAGCGTCGAAACCCTGGTTAAGACCAGTCATCTGTTAGCGCCATTCCCTGAGGCAATGATCGACACTGCCTTTTTTGATCGCTTCCATGCTTATATTCCCGGTTGGGATATTCCCAAGATGCGGCCAGAGTTTTTTACCAATAATTATGGCCTGATCACCGATTACCTTGCTGAATATATGCGCGAGATGCGTAAACGTAGCTTCTCGGATGCCATCGATCGCTACTTTAAGTTAGGTAATAACTTGAACCAGCGCGATGTGATTGCCGTGCGTCGTACTGTGTCTGGATTATTGAAGCTGCTGCATCCCCATGGTGTATTTGATAAAGAAGATGTACGCCGTTGTTTGACCTATGCTCTGGAGCTACGTCGGCGTATCAAAGAGCAGTTGAAGAAACTCGGCGGGATGGAGTTTTTTGATGTGCATTTTAGTTACCTTGATAATCAAACGCTGGAAGAGTTTTTTGTCAATGTACCGGAGCAGGGCGGCAGCCAATTGATCCCCGAAGGATTGGGTAAACCTGGTGTGGTGCATATGGTGACGAAAGGGGGCACTGGTCAACTGGGGCTTTATCGTTTTGAAACTCAAATGACGCCAGGTAATGGCAGGCACTCAACCTCTGGCCTTGGCTCAAATACGCCTGCAAAGGAAGCCATTCGGGTAGGATTTGATTACTTTAAGGGTAACTTGAATCGAATCAGTGCAACGGCTAAGTTTTCAGAGCATGAATACCATCTTCATGTCGTAGAGCTTCACAACTCAGGCCCAAGCACTAAAACAAGCCTTGCTGCGCTGGTGGCATTTTGTTCCATCCTGATGAGTAAACCTGTGCAGGAACAAATGGTGGTGCTTGGGGACATGACGCTCGGCGGTGTGGTCAATCCAGTAGAAGATCTGGCAGGCAGTTTACAATTGGCAATGGACAGCGGCGGTAAGCGAGTATTACTGCCCATGGCGTCTGCCTCGGATATTCCAACCGTACCGGCGGAGATCTTCTCCAAGTTTCAAATCAGTTTTTATGCCGATCCTGTGGATGCGGTATATAAAGCACTGGGAGTGAATTAGCCATTTGAGGTGATGCCGACCAGATAAGACAGATAATCTTTAGGTTCTTATACCTCAGATTGTCAATATTAATGTTACCTATATGGGCTACTCTTTCTAGGATGAGAAGCCCATTTTTTATTTTGGATGGAATCTTTTATGATGAAAGTTAACCTGCTGATACAGCCCCTCATCAGGTAAGCTAGGCTTGGTGTTTTTTACTTATTGAAGTTCTAAGGTGCTTGCGGTGCCACTGAGGATGTTTAACTCGCAGCCCCCAATGGGGTTTTTAACTTTTTTACTATTTGCACCTTCTATGCTCGCCAAATGACTAGCTAACTCATAAGCTAAGGCCGCTTCAGCGAGTTACTGATCAATGAAGTTAATGTGGCTCCTTGCCTGTTGATGAATTGCTACATAGTCGTCGATTTATAGTCACTCGGGAATAAACGCTTGGTTTGGATGAGGTTACGTACACAAGCATTTTGTGATTTACCAACCCAAATCGGATCTTGAAGTAATTTCTTGAATATTGGTGATGTTGCCGTCGGCTTCGGTGAAGGGAAAGCCGGTGGTTAGTTCCATCCCTAATGCGTAAGCATCGCAGCTCGGGCAGATTGCATAAAAATCCTTACCCTTTGCTAACACACTCTCCTGAATCGATTTAATCGACGGGCGCAGCTCTAGTATCTCGAGCAATGTCTGATGGCTAATGTCTACTCGGGGAGTACTACACACTTTGCAACTATCACCCACTTTCAAATATCGTTTCATATATATTTTCCTAATTAAGAAGTTACCGATGTATCTCTACGCTCAATCCAACTCTGAATTCATCACCAGCTGTAAGCGCTTGGCTAATCGGTCTGCAACGTCAGGCTCCAACTCCTGATTGAAATAGCTTTTGGTTATACCCATCAGATAGCAGGATAACTCCCCCCAGCTCGCTTGTTGGGCCAAAGTAGCCAAAGGGGTTATATAGTTGTCATATTCGTCGCTGCACTCATCGAATCCGTTGACGAAGGCTGGATCCCACTGGTTCAGCAGACACTGACGAATCTCCTCCCATTTTTCTGGTTTTAATAGTGCAGGGGCATAGCGATCAGCAAACTGGTCAAATAACACTCTCATCGCCGCTACTCCCTTCTGACCAAACTCCATGTCACTTAAGTAGTTAAAGTTGCGCTCATGCAGCTGATGTTGCGTCTCATCATGCCACCAGCTGTAAGCTATCAGCTCTCCTTGCGCACTGGCCGCGTTGTAATCGACACATACCACCTTACCGCTGAGTGGCGCAGGGAGTCCTGCTAGAGTGTAGTGACCAATAACAACTGGTGTCTCGATTATCGGATTGCAATGTTCATCAGCCAGTGGAATGGGGGGGATACGATTGACCATATTGGGCTGTACTTGGGCTATATCTCTATAGGTTTTGGCCTCTTCACTCCACCATTTAATCCGGACTCTGTAACGCTCAGTACCCGTTTTATCCTGGAAGCTATAACCCTGCGGTAATGCTAACTCTGGACCTTTGAGCAAGATTTCACATAGCTGATATAGCTCGTGCCGCTCGTCGAAGGCATTGGGCCAATGCTCAACCTTCAAGCTGTTATCCTCGTTGAGATATGGCAGAATTCTTTGGATGGTCGCCTCGTGCCAGCAAGCATGAATAGCTCTGACATGACCAAAATCATAAAAGAGAGGTAGCTTCATAAACCAGTCGATCCAAGTTTTATGCAGCTCACTTCCCTCGTCCACATCTTGAAGGAAAAGTTGATGCTGTTTGCGGTTGTTGTCATTGTGGTGACGAAGCGGTAAGCCTGTATTGGGGTGCTTCAGAGCCCAACCCACGGCATTAAATTCATGGTTTCCCATCAAGCAACAGGCGAGTTCCTGATCACATAGGGCCTTGACCATGGTTAGGGCCTTTTGATGATCAATTTCGACCTCGGGGCCGTTATCGATCAGATCGCCGATGAAAACCAGCTGGCGACGTTCTTGAAGCGGATCAGCAATAAAGTCGAGATGATCGAGCAGCGCACGAAGCTTTCCGTCTTGCCCGTGAATATCACCGATAAAAATCAAATCTTGTCGTGTCATAACCCACCAGAGAGCAAGCTGTGAAAAAACTGAGCCATAAGGAATAGGATGTCAGAAGTACCTATTTAAGAGCGGATAGCACTGGACTATTCCTCTAGCCAAAAAAAGAGCGGGTATAAATTTTTGTTAGGGTATTTTTATGCACTCTTTAGTTGGCGTTGCTGCTCCACTGCATAGCCATTGACGAGAAGTTTCCAAAACAAACCGAAAATGAGCACGAATATGGCTATTGTTAGAGCTCGATTGCTCTTCGTGCGATTGTTATCCGTCGCCGTTGCGAACATTCCGAATATTGTCAACAACATCAGAAAGCCCATTAATATTTTTAATACGCCTACAATAAGGCCAATGAAGATGCTGCTATTGTACTTGATAGAGTTCCACACCGAAATCCCACAGGCGAGTCCTGAAACACAAAAAGAAGCGATGGTGAGATAGGTAGGTATAACTTTCTCTTCAGCAGTGGCATTTTCAGGGGTCAACATTGCGACAATCAAAAAACCAATCATCGGAAACAAAAAAATGGCTACTGACCAAAATGCATCTTGATGATCGTAGTAAAACACAACCCGCCTAGTCCCCACCAAGAAAAGCACAAAACAGACGACTACGATCAACGCTATGCCTACAGACTGTACCATCTGCGTCTTTTGTCCATCAGGAAGTCCGGCATACCAGTCATCAATCTTCTGCAAATAGGAAGATGGTGCAACATCTGTTTGAGCTACGGTCTTCATCTTCATTTCTGCCTGAGCAAAGGACAAACCACAAAATAGAGTTAAAATAATTAAAAACATCACGATAAATATACGACTCACGATCACTCCCTCGTTGATTTGTGATTTTGAAAAACGATCCTTATTATCAATGAGCCTTTTAACTCTGGCCTTCTACCTTCTAATCGTCCTGAAATGACTTGCCTTAGCGGCTCCAGCACTCATTTTAGAACTTTAGGAGCAGTTGATCTTTCGAGAGCGACTTTATGGAATAAGTATCTTCACTATTTAAAATTGAGATGCTATTTATAACGAACCGATGGTCAAAAATACTTTAATCATCATGGCTTATTTTTTAACAAGTACTGGCGACAATACTCATCTGAACTGATTAAAGAGTTAGTTTCGGTTTGTTGTTCATTTTTCTCAAATGGTGGCAGCTTTCGTAGTTTGGGCACTACATATGGCTCAACCCCCATTGCAAGGCGACGATTGTCAACCTCTTCCTGATATTCAGTAGACATAGGGTTTATGCCTTTCCTACGACGATAGGCATCAGAGATACTATCATAAATAAAATCATACTCTTCAGGGAAAAGGGTGTGATGTAGTTCCTTAAAATGATCATCCATAACTAATTCCTTAAAAAACGTAATTCTCACTAAAATTTCATTACATTAAATATTATGTCTACTCTTCAGCAGTGGCATTTGCAGGGCAGAACTCCGGAAATAATATTTCTGTCCGCCCGATGGACAGAATAAAAAAGAATTTAATTTAAGACTATAAAATCTTCTGTATAAGTGGCTGTTTATCACAAAGATACACGGTCACCGTACATAATCATAAACTGCGTCAGAGTAGGCTTTCGCTCCTAGTGGTGCTGTTCACTTTTTAGTCATCTTGTGTAAAATCAGATATAGCAACTTCAGCACTGTAATATCGTCTGGGAATGACCGTCTAGCCTTGATCACTTGACGCAGGCTGTCGTTAAGTGATTCGTTAGCGGTATCTCTGGTGGATTGCTGAATGACACGCTCAGGCGTTTCCAGTTGTCTCGCTGGGATTTGCTGATGCTTGGATGTTGGTTATCCGAGGTTTCGGCAAACTATCATAGGCCTGTTTGGTTTGCTGCAGATTTTGAGAGGTATTAATGATTACCAAACGTCGCAAGGTCAAATCGACAGCATTCTCTGATTTTGTGCGCAACGTATCATCTAGTGAGAAAAGAAAGTTTTTTACAAAAATTATCGAAGAGGCGATCCAAAAACAAAAAGAGGTGATAGCCAAAGGGAATGAGATCGATGGTTAGTTATACGGCATGCTTGTTGTGGCACACTTAAACTTAAACACCATGCAAGCGGTAACTCGCGCTTGCCTATTAGTAATAAAGTCGTTACTGAAACGATGTCTGATCTAGACATTGAAGCTATCAAAATAAGTCACAGATGTGTGAATATTGGTCAAAAATGACGATTAGCGTTATTTGTGGTAAAATTTTTATTGACTTTATAAAAGTCGAATAAAGTCAATAAATACAATTGCTTATTTTATTATCTTGAACTGAAATTGAGGAGCCGGATTCCCAGGGTAAGTCATTGGTCTAATTGAAGAAATTATCAAAAATCGGAAGTAATGCAAAAAGTAATGCAGCTCTTTGGTGCGCCTTTATTTTTTATGATTTTCAATGGGTTGCGTCATGAAGTGGGCTCCCTCTCTCGCCAAATTAAAGCAAAGGGAATCAGTGTATTACTGGTTCCCTTTGCTGCTTTTTGACCTATTTAGGACCAATTCAGGGTGTTCTAGTCCGTTATTCTCCTCACTAAAACCCATCATTTCAGAGATACGATTAGCCATTCTTAGTGAGTCCTTAGGTTTTTGCCGCATTAGGTATGTTATTCGTCGTCATTCTTTTACGCGCTTGAACTAAGGTATAGCCGCCACTTAATACTATGAGTAGGCTTCCCAGAATAGTCAGCAAATCTGGGGATTCTCCAAATATAAATATTCCTAAAGCTAAGGCAAAGAGTAAACGTGTATAACGAAAGGGGCTTACTACCGATACATCTCCAGTGCGCATAGCGATTGTCAGCGCATTATAAGCCATTACACCAAAGACGATTGCTCCAATTATCTGTATTGCTGCGGTAGCACTAAACTGTATTGCTTCATTTTGGTAAATCAGTATCGCTAAGCCTGTAGGAATCAACACAAAAAAACCATACACTCCAAGCTGCATATTAGATAACACGGGAGAAGCTGCGCGTGTTGCTAAATCGCGTCCTGCAAAACCTAAGGTAGCGATAACGGCGAATAAAGATGTGGCCTCAAAACCATCAAGTCCTGGACGAATGATCATCAGCACGCCCATAAAACCAATCAATACTGCAAGCCATCTCTTATGACCCACTTGTTCACCGAACAACAATGCCGCGCCAAGCATGGCGATTAAAGGTGTGGCTTGCAAAATAGCGGATGCACTTGAGAGTGGCGTTAACGTGATGGCTAAAGCAAAACAGAATCGGCCGACGATTTCACATAGTGCACGTACTAATATGGGGGTAGACAAGACTGCAGGATGAAGCACAGTTTCACCCTTTCGCCAGGTTAACAGTATAAAAATCAACATTCCACCTAGGCCAAATAGCGCTAAAATGAGGCCGATAGAGGTGGTTTCTGCTGCGGATTTGATCAGCATGTCTTCAATAGAAAATGCTGCCATCGCAGCAACCATAAACAGACTACCTTTTCTATTATTCAAAATAAATTCCCTAAATGCTTAGACGCTATCTCTAGTCAAAAGTTTTGTCATGAGAGTTCTGGTTTCATCAACAAAGGCACAGAAGTTACGATATAGCTTATTAGAATCCAATAGAAACATCATTTTCTGATCACTATAGCAAGCTTTCTCTGCTTATCTGAATAGGATTCGCTGCTTAAGGTAGTAATGATTCTGGCTTAAAAATAAATAGGGATAATAAGCATTAGCAAGAAATGATAATAGATACAGATATGGTTTTTTTATCTATATCAGATGGCAAGTTAAGCCTCTTTTTACCATAAGGATTATGGTTGGTGTATTGTTTTAATATTATCAACTTGTGCGGCTAGTATAAGATATTGATGTCAGGTATGTGCTGCTGTTTTTCAGCTTTTATGATGAATAACATTGTTTGAAAGAGGTCTATATTGTGAGGTTAATTTTATATGTAGTAGTCTTAAGTCAATAATGGCAACGCTTAAATAATCCATCAGTTGATTTTATACTAAGTGATTTTGTATTGGGGATTTAGTGTTTTTAGGTTTATATAAAATGAATTTGCGTTGAATAGTACGGGAAAGTTAACTAAATAACTTTGGGGAAATGATTAATCGCTCAACTAAAACTGCGCGATTAATCATATTAACGAAAAAATATTGTTGTTTTAAAAATTAACTTTGGATATTAATCGTTACTTTCTCGATGACGATAGGTTCACGGGGCACGTCTTCGTGGCCAGCGACCGTGGTGGTTTTGACTTTCTCAATCTGCTGGATAATGTCCATTCCCGCCGTAACCTTACCAAATACCGCGTAGCCCCAACCGTTATTGGTGGTGGCGGTATGGTCTAAAAAGTCATTATTGGCTGTGTTGATGAAGAATTGCGCGGTGGCCGAGTGAGGCGCATCGGTGCGAGCCATAGCGATTGTGCCTATGGTGTTACTTAGGCCTTTGTTGGCTTCGTTAACGATAGGCTCGTGGGTCGGTTTTTCCTTCATTTTTGCGGTAAACCCGCCGCCTTGGATCATAAAGCCTTTGATTACTCGGTGAAAAATAGTGTGTTCAAAGAAGCCTTCTTCACAATAGCGAACAAAGTTTTTTGAACTGACAGGCGCATGTTCAAAATCGAGTTCTATAGTGATGTCGCCTAGATTTGTGCTAAATGTAATCATGCTAATATCTTCTATCTTAATGAGTTTTTATATCTAATAAGTCACGACTTGTACTGAGTCATTACTTAGTTTTAGGGCCGCTATTCCACGGATTAAAGGGCGCGCTGCGACCCGTTGTATCGTTACCATTGTCAGTCTGAATAGATTGCGGCCGTGTTACATTGGCTTTAACCTCTGGCTTTGATTTTGCGCTGCGATGCTTTTTCGCATGGGCGGTTTCAAAGGAGCCTTCCTTCGCGGGGCGCGAGGATCTGGCCTCAGGTGCCCGAGTTTTAAAGGTTTTTGGCGTAGTATTTTTGGGCACAAAATCGAGAATAGACACAGGCACTTCTTTGTTCGGCACAAAGCCTTCAATTTCTTTACGCACTATGAGGTGACCTAGACGGCGCTCGATAGCACATAGATTCCTAAAATCATCTTTAGAAACAAAGGAGATGGCTTCGCCGCAGGCGCCAGCACGACCGGTTCGGCCAATACGGTGAATATAATCATCGGCTTCATCGGGCAAATCATAATTGACCACACGGGTGAGGGCGTCGATATCGATACCGCGGGAAGCAACGCCAGTCGCGACTAAAAAGCGTAGTTTGCCAGATTTGAAATCCACTAATAATTGCTCGCGTACCGCTTGGCTGCGACCGCTGTGAATGGCTTCGGCGGCAATGCCACGTTTTTCGAGTTGGCTAACCAGTTTGGCGGCGCCTTGTTTCGTCTGGATAAAGATCAGTGCCTGTTCCCACGCTTGCTCAGTGATGAGTTTGCTTAACAGGGCCGACTTTTTATCTTTATCGACAGTGATCAACCATTGGTCGATTTGTGGTGCGTTTGCGCTGTCGCGGGCAATTTCAATTTCGACAGGGTTTTCAACCGCTGTTTTCGCTAAAAAGCGCACTTGCTTAGATAAGGTTGCCGAAAACAACAGATTTTGGCGTTCTGTTGGCAGACGTTCGATGATCTTATTGATGTCTTCGATAAATCCCATATCGAGCATTCTATCGGCTTCATCTAGGACTAATACCGAGATTTCATCGAAATGAATCGCTCTTTGGGTGTACATATCGAGCAATCTACCGGGTGTTGCCACCAGAATATCGACGCCTTCAATAAGACGTTGTTTCTGCGGTGCGGAATCCACGCCACCATACATGGCCATAGACGTCAGCGGCAGGTATTTTGCGTACTTGGCAATATTGTCTTCTACCTGAACGGCCAATTCGCGGGTTGGTGTTAAGATTAATGCACGAACGCGTTTAGCACGGATTTTCGGCATCTCGGCGAACATTTGCAGTATTGGCAACACAAAACTGGCGGTTTTACCTGTACCTGTTTGCGCGCCAGCAAGCAGGTTTTTGCCTTTCAAGATCACCGGAATGGCTTTTTCTTGGATCGGAGTAGGTTGTGAATAGCCGAGCTCAGTGATGGCTCTTAAAATCGGATCGCTTAATCCAAGTTTGGAAAATGGCATTGAATGTCTCAGGTAAAGGGTCAGGTCAATAATGTATAAGCAAACTGTTACGCTAAAGCATGAACAGTGGAGTAGGGCGATATTATAGCAGGAGGTGAAACAGAATAGGCGATTATCATTATTTGTGTGTGTTTGGTAAAGAGGGGCTTAAACGTCGAATAGGCGAATGATAGGCGGAAAAATATTGAGAACTTACAATTTTGTAACCGCGCATGTATTCATGGCTAACATAGCTGCAATTATTGGGACAATATGATTAACTGAGGTAACTTTTGTATGCCTGATAAATCTCAACAAAGGACCCATAATAATGAAAAAAAACGCTATTTCCCTTGCGATAGTGCTATCGCTGGCCAGCCTTGCTGGTTGTCAGTCCCATACGAGTCAAATCGCGCCCGTGGTCGCACCTGAAATTAAAGCCCACTCATTTGAGCAATTTTCAGCATCCTTTATTGATTCATTGTGGGAATTGTCACCGACTTGGGCCTTATACAGTGGCAAGCATGTTAACGATGGTTACCTTGAAATCCCCGATGCAGCAGGTCGAGCAAAGACCTTAGCGTTTGTGAAAGCTCAGCAAGCGCAAGTGACTCAGTTCGAGCAAAAGTCGCTAACGCCGAATGAACTGATTGATTACCATCTGATCGACAATTTACTCGGTAGTATGGCATGGGAAATTGACAGTTTTAAATCTTGGCAGTGGGATCCTTCAAGTTACAACGTATCGGGCGGTTTTGCCCAAATCATCAATGAAAATTTCGCTCCATTAGATGACAGATTACGTTCGGTATTAGCGCGTTTAGAAAATGTGCCAGCTTATTATGCTGCTGCGCAGGCGAACATTAGCAAACCAACATTGGAGCACTCTGAGTTAGCAGTGCTGCAGAATCAAGGTGCATTTTCGGTTTTTTCCGATGACTTATTAAAACAGGTCGCCGACTCTGGTCTGACTGATGCGGAAAAAGCGTTATTTAAAACGCGTTTCGATGCAGCAACTGCCGCGATTAACGGCCATATCGCTTGGTTAGACAAATTAGTGGTTCAACTTAAAAAAGATGGAGCACGTAGTTTTAGAATTGGCGAGGCGTTATATGAGCAAAAATTTGCCTTTGATATCCAAGCGGGGATGACGGCGAAACAGCTATATCAAAAAGCCGTAGCCGATAAAGAGCGTGTTCAAGGAGAAATGGCTAAAATTACCGATAAGTTATGGCCTAAATATTTTACTATGCCAAAGCCTGCTGACAGTAAGCTCGCCATTCGCCAATTAATCGATAAATTATCGACTCAGCATGTTCAGCGCGATGAATTCGTGAATGAAGTGCGTAAGCAAATTCCAGAGCTGATTGAATTTGTAAATAAGAAAAAACTAGTCACATTAGATCCTAAAAAACCACTCGTTGTCCGTGAAACGCCCGAATATATGCGTGGTTATGCCGGTGCATCAATTAGTGCGCCTGGACCCTATGAGAAGTCAGGTAATACTTATTATAACGTGACGCCGCTCGATGGCATGAGTGATGAGTCTGCCGAGAGTTACTTACGTGAATATAATCACTGGATCCTGCAAATCCTCAATATTCATGAAGCCATCCCAGGGCACTACACTCAACTCGTTTATTCTAATCAATCTCCGAGTTTAGTGAAAAGTTTATTTGGCAATGGCGCTATGGTTGAAGGTTGGGCGGTTTATACCGAGCGTATGATGTTAGAAGAAGGCTATGGAAATTTTGAGCCTGAAATGTGGTTGATGTACTACAAGTGGAATTTACGTGTTATCTGTAACACGATTTTGGATTATAGCATTCATGTGAAAGGCATGACCGAAGACCAAGCTATTGCCCTGATGATGAATGAAGCCTTCCAACAGCAAGCTGAAGCCGAAGGCAAGTGGCGCCGTGCGACACTTAGTCAAGTGCAACTGACGAGTTACTATTCAGGTTATCGAGAAATCTATGATTTCCGTGAAGAATACAAAAAATCGCAAGGTAAAGATTTTGACCTTAAAACTTTCCACGAAACATTCTTGAGTTATGGTAGTGCACCAGTGAAATATATTCGCCAATTAATGCAGAGCAAATAAGTTCGCATATTGATATAAATCAGCAGAGCTTAGGCTCTGCTTTTTTATGCCAAATAGCTAGACAGGTATAGTGTGAGCTTAACATAAGTTGGCATTGTTACTTATGAAATGAAATCGTTAACACTGTGCGAATAATGAAAAGCCAAAAATTCTGCCATATAACCGAAAAAGTATATATTTCGTTATATGGCATATGCAGATGTTAATCAAACAATTTCACTGCGTGGTGATAGAGCACAATGGCGATAAACTTACTTCTTAGATTTAGATGATGCCATCAGCGCTAATACTTCATCGTAAGAAATGTTAAATTCTCTAGACAAGTTAATGATTTTTGTTTTGTAGGTTTGAATATTCTCTTGCTGAGCTAATTGATGTTTCTTTTCTTCAACTAACTCATTAACGGTTTCTTGTAATATCAATAATCGACGTAAACTATAGTCGAGAGATTTAATATATTTACCCATTTGTTGCTTGTTACGTGCTTGCTCAAGATCCGTTGAGACTTTCTTATCATATCCATACTCATCAAGAGCTGCGATTGCGCTCTGTAAATCAAGATCAGTTGTCATTTGGTTTTCGCTTTATAACAAAGAGGTGTGGGAACAAATGTATGAAACTTTAAAGAGTGTCATAGGACGTTAACTATCGCAGATTATAATGCTTATGCCAATATACACCAAGCCTTTGCACGTTAAAATGAAATAAAAAATTCCGCTGATTTTTGCTTTGACCTTGTCGGGGTCTACAATAATGAGTAGTCTAAAGTTATAGACTATCATGGAGATTCAAATGCTTGATCTACTACCAGATTTATTCGACCACTATCCGTCTAAATTACAGTTACTTCCCCTTGTATTTAAACCCTTTGGTGGTAAACGGCTCTTCTGGGGCGAGATAGTCACAGTAAAGTGTTTTGAGGATAATTCAAAGGTAAAAGAGATACTTGCACAGGATGGGCATGGAAAAGTGCTCGTTGTCGATGGCGGTGGTTCTCTGCGCCGCGCATTGTTAGGTGACCTCATAGCGCAGAGCGCCTTAGATAATGGTTGGCAAGGGATAGTGATTAATGGTTGTGTTCGCGATGTGGCGAGATTAAATACTTTCAGCTTAGGTGTCTTTGCCTTAGGGGCTATGCCGATAAAAACCGAAAAGTTAGGTCAAGGCCAAATTAATGTGGCTGTCGATATGGGGGGCGTGACGGTTAAGCCAGGTATGATGCTCTATGCTGATGAAAATGGTATTGCAGTAAGTGATGAAATGTTGAACTTTGCATTTTTAAATTAACATTTCTAAATGCATTAGTTGCTATAAATTCAAGTTGTTTTTTGATAAGGATATTTATATGAAATTCATTAAGTGGCTCTTAGCCTTAATGGTGACGCTCATTCTTTTAGTTACCGTTTATCTCACCGTCTTTTTCGACCCTAATGATTTTAAACCTGAAATAGTCGATGCCGTAAAAAAACAAACGGGTCGTGAATTAGTCATTACTGACGATTTATCTTGGACATTTTTCCCTGTTATAGGTATTAATTTAGGAGGGGTGTCTTTATCTAACCCTGAAGGCTTTACGCCTAAGGCTATGTTAGAAGTCAAAAAAGCCGTTGCTGAAGTGGCGCTAATGCCGTTGTTTAGTCAGAAAATTGAAATTGCAGAATTGAGTCTCGATGGCGCAACGATCAATTTAGTCACCCGTAAAAATGGCACTAACAGTTTCGATGGGTTGAGCGGCGATAATAGCCCAAAAACAGCGTCTCCAGCTGCCGCCGAATCTTCATCGAATGCCAAACTTAACGACATTAATATTGGTGGCATTTCTATCACCAATACCCAAATTAATATGATTGACGAAGCTAATAAGCAGACTCAAGTCTTTACCTTAAATAGCTTCACCTTAGGTGAGTTCTCCTTAGATAAATTTGCGCCTATCGCCTTTGAATTCAGTGCAACTATGCCGGATATGACGGTAAGTAGCGAAGCTAAAGGTGAACTAAAACTCAGTCGAGACTTTAAACAACTCGTTATCAATGGGCTGAAAATTGACACTGTAGTGGAAGGAGAGAGTATTCCGAACAAGAAACTCGAAACATCTGTCAGCTTAGCAACTCAAATCGCCCTTGATAAACAGCAATTGTCCGTCGATATTGCGCAGCTCACCGCGGCGAGCATTACCGCTGCGGGTAAAGTGGGTGTTAATTATGGTACGAAAATCCCACAAATTAATGCTGATTTTCAAGTTGGTGATATTGATTTAGATACACTGTTACCTAAAACAGAGGCCACCGCCACCGCTGAACAAGCGCCAGCAGCAAACCCTCAGGCAGTTGAGCCTGATCTCTCAGCCCTTAAGCAGCTTGATGTAAAACTCAAGTTGACTGTTAAGTCTATTAAGGTCGCGAATCTGTCGACTCAAAATTGGTTAATGGATGTGGGCATTAAAAATGGCGTGTTAGATCTGACGAAATTGAATGCGGATTTATATCAAGGTCAGTTGCTGGTGAGCGCTCAGGTTGATGCTCGTCAAGCAGTGGCGAGTTATCAATTTGATAAAAAAGTGACGGGCGTACAAATTCGTCCTTTGCTGAAAGATGCGGCGGATGTGGATTTATTGGCCGGTACAGCCAACTTTGATGTGAAGGGGAAAGGTAAGAGTTTGATCCCTGAGCAGTTAAAGAAAAACCTGTTAGCGAATGGTCATTTTGATATTAATGACGGTGCTCTGTACGGGGTAAATATTCCCCAGATGATCCGCAGCGCACAAGCTAAGTTAAAGGGCGACTTATCGCCAGAAACGAAGGCGGAGCGCAAAACTGACTTCTCGAGTCTGACGGGCAGTTTCTCGTTGGATAATGGCGTTGCCACGAATCCAGATCTTGCCTTGTCTTCGCCTTTACTGCGTTTGGATGGTAAAGGCACTGCGAATTTATTGACTGAAGCCTTGGACTACAGACTAACCGCTAGCCTAGTGAATTCATTGAAGGGTCAGGGCGGTAGCGACAAAGATGCGCTGGCTGGAGTTGACATTCCGTTGGCGATTACAGGCACTTTCCAAAAACCTGAATATGCTTTGGATACTAAAGCCTTACTGAATAATCAGCTAAAGGAAGAAACCGACAAAGCTAAGGAAAAATTAAAAGACTCCTTATTGAAAAAACTAGGCGGTTTTTAATGGTTGCTTCAACGCGTTACGCATTACTTGTTTGCGCGAGTGCTTTTGTCGGCGGGCAACTTGTTGGGTGCTCGGCGCCCGAAGCCGCTGACACGAGTCAGTCAACCAAGGGTGAGACTACAACAGCTGCGGCCGTTCAGCCTGAGATTATTCGCGCTGCCGATCTGGCGCTCGATGTTTCTGGGCTTAAAAGCACTCCGACATTAAAGGCTGAACCTGTGATGGCAGAAAAGGCACAAGGCTTGCTTCGCGGCGAATTAGCTCTAGAACCTTTTATCGATTTTAAGCAGTCGGTTAAGGCGACATTGACTGTGACAAATCCACAAACCTATGCTGTCGGCCTACGTTATAACTCTGGGATGACGGCGGATTTGTGGTTGGTAACGCAAGAGGGCAAACGTCTGTGGGCTTGGTCGGATGATATGATGTTTACCCAAGCATTACGTGATAGCCAATTGGCGGCAGGGAAAGTGATCACGACTTCATTTAGTATTCCGCCCAAAGCATTTGCAGGAATACCTGCAGATGGTGCTCGCTTAGAAGCGCATTTTGCCGCTAAAGCATTAGAGTCTGATGCCGTTGTTATGGCGCCCGTTGTCTTATTACTGACGATGGAATAACGCCGCCTCTCATAATAGAGAAAGCCCGTAATAGAAAAAGGCAGCAATCCGATAGGGTTGCTGCCTTTTTGTTATCTATGGCTCAATTTTGCTTAGGATTTATAGCACTAATCCGTTCGAACTATGTGCCAGTTTAGTCCTTACGCACTCAACTTAGTTTCATCAACCACTAATTTGATCACTTGGCCTGGTTGTAAATACTGTGATTGCGCTAGGCTATTCCACTCGAGTAGCTCGGCAACAGTTACGTTAAATTTATTGGCGATACGGGCAAGTGAATCACCGGATTTTACCTTGTAACTGACAGTACGAATTTGTGCGGTTTGCTCAAGCTCCTTTGGTGCTAAGATCACTAACTTCTGACCGTTTTGTAGCTTGCTATTCTTAGCCAATTTGTTCCAAGTGCTGAGTTGTTTCACCGTCACTTTATGGGTTTGGGCTATTTCAGAGAGTGTGTCTCCTGACTTAACCTGATAAGCAATTTTTGTTGATTCAACTGCAGCATGTGATTTTTTCGGCAATTGCTGCTTAGTTGACAGGGCATAAAGTTGCTTGTCTTGCGCATCGACAGGAATAATCAAATGCTTGCCTGCGACGATCGTGTTGCTTTTCATGCCGTTGGCGGCGCGAATAGCGGCAACGGTCGTATGGTGCTGCGTAGCAATCTTACCAATGCTATCGCCAGATTTGATCGTGTAACGTAACCAGCTGATCCTATCTTCGGTTTCTGTTTCAGCGAGCGCTTTTTTAAATTCTTCCGATTTATCAATTGGTAGCACTAAGGTGTGCGGACCAAGTGGCGATGTAGCCCAGCGGTTATAACCTGGGTTGAGTTTTTGTAACTCAAGCGTGGTCATATTGGCAAAACCTGCCGCCATGGCTAAATCAATTTGGCTATCAATATCAACCACTTCAATTGTCGGATTGTTGTCAATTGGCGCTAAAGAAATACCATATTCATCAGCGTGTTTAATGACTTCTGCCAGTGCGAGAAGTTGCGGCACATAGCGCTCCGTCTCTCTGGGCAAATCCAATGACCAAAAATCCGTTTTTAAGCCTTTTTTCTCGTTACGTTTGATTGCATTGAGCACCCGTGATTCACCCGAGTTATAGGCAGCAATAGCATAAAGCCAATTGTTATTGGTTTTATCGTAGAGGTATTCCAGCATATCGAGCGCCGCAGTCGTTGATGCGGGGACATCACGGCGACCGTCATACCACCAGTTCATTTCTAAACCGAAATGACTGGCCATAGGTGTGGTAAATTGCCACAGACCCGATGCCGCGCCAGTCGATGATGCGGAAGGATCAAAGGCGCTTTCAATTATGGGTAACAAAGCTATCTCAATAGGAAGATGACGCTTTTCAAGTTCTTCTACAATCATGTACATATAAGGTGCAGCACGTTCCGAGATGATCGCCAGATGCTGTGGATTTTTGATGTACCAATCACGGTATTGATTCACCAATTTTTGATCTGGAACCGGTAACTGCATGCCTTGACGAATTCGCTCCCACACATCGGTAATTTGCGCCGATGGAGCCTCGGTTGCGAGGTAATATTCTGGGACTGTATTTTCGGTTGTGACGGCTTCAACTTCTGTTTGGTTAACGCCATGGTTGTCTAATGTTTGACAGCCTGTGAGTAGGGCAAATCCCCCTACAACAACATAAAGTGATACTCTCATTGAAAACGGTAGTCCTCTGTTAGTGCATCGCTTTTCTTTATAGTAACAGTATGTTTTATAAGAAGATAAAGACGACGCAGCGCGCAAAGTTTTCACGCAAAACGAGCCATTCTATGGGATCTTTTCGATCTTGTCCCTTAATTATCGTACATAATGTAAGGCCATTTTTGACTTACATCATCAAAAATGAGAAAAACTGTTTGAATTTCAATCTATAATATTGCTTTTGTGATCAAAAATTATCTTTCCACTGTCTGAGTAAGGTAAAACCGCTGAGTTCGTCTAAATTTGCGTGATTTAGACCGCTAAAATGCTGTTTTATGTTATCGACAATTTCAGTGTCGCTAGGGCGTAAAAAAGGATTGATGGCACGCTCTAAAGCGATGGTGGAGGGAACAGTCGCTTTGTCTTGGCGACGTAACTGCATCGCGCGTTCGTTATAGTCTTGGAGCTCGCGATTGTTGGGATTGACCGCGAGGGCAAATTTGAGGTTTGAAAGTGTGTACTCATGGGCACAATAAACCCGAGTGTCGGCGGGAAGCTGGGCAAGTTGCTGTAGTGAGTTGTGCATTTGCGCTGGCGTGCCTTCAAATAAGCGTCCGCAGCCGCCGCTAAACAGGGTGTCACCGCAAAATAAGGCATCTTCAACAACGTAGGCTATATGTCCTGCTGTGTGGCCTGGTACATCTAAGACTTGCAGCTCAGCGCTGAGATACTCCAGTGTGAATCTGGGCTTGGCTTTTGCGTGCAGTGGATGTGTGATGCCTTCGATCTTCTCATTATCTGGGCCATAAACCGTGAGTCTATTATGACTATAGGCTTGAAGCGCTGCTACGCCACCCGTATGGTCATTGTGGTGGTGGGTCAGTAAAATACCCGCTAGCGTGAGTTGATTCGCTTGCAGGTAGTCAATGACCACACTTGCATCGCCGGGATCGACAACATAAACCTGAGTATGGGGCTGTTGTTGTAACACCCAGATATAATTGTCATTAAAGGCTTTGATCGCTGTTATAGTGAGCATAGAACTGCCTATGTCTGTATTTCAATTTGAAGATAAAGGTATTATCCATGAGTGAACGGCCCTTGGCGACCTTTGCCGCTTTTGCCCTGTGGCAGAATGTTGGTCATCTTTGACCCAATTGGATACTTGTCTACCCAGCTAACGGAGGAACTCTGTGTCGCATTTTAGTACTGAGCTCAAGCCCGAACAATGGAGTGACCTACCCAATGGTGAGGCACTACAGCAAGCCGTCGCTAAACAGCTTGAAGATTGGTGGCCAAGAGTCTTTGGTTATCATTTATTAAAGTTAGGGCCTTTGAGTGCCGAATTGTCGAGTATGGCATCGCCAGTCGCCCATCATTTTTCACTCTCGCCATCTAAAGGCACCTCTATTGAAGGCGATTTTTGCCATCTACCCCTGCAGAATGCGGCGATAGATGCGGTGGTGATGAGTCTATTGCTCGAATTTGAACCCGATCCTTATCGTATTCTTCGTGAAACCGATCGGGTACTCATCGCCGGAGGCTATCTTTTTATCGTCGGTTTTAATCCCTTGAGTCCAGTATTTTTGGGTAAGTTATGGCCTAAGTATCAGGATTGTCTCCCATGGAATGGCCGCTTTTTTATGCCATCAAGGGTGCGAGATTGGTTAGGTTTATTAGGTTATCAAGTGGTGGGTGATGAGCGTTTGGTCTATCACCCCTTAATGGGTGATTTCACCCAAGGTAAATTTTTTCAACAGAGTTTAGCGTCATGGCTTCCTAGCGCGGGCAGTTTGTATTTGATTGTGGCGCGTAAACTCGAGTCGCCACTCACGCCTATTCGCGATAAACGTAAGGTGCGGCAAACGAATTGGACCACGGCACCGACCGCGGGACGTTCAGGGCATTTATCAGAGCATTCGGAAAACTGATAAGCCATTTCCTTTTTAAGTACAGGTTTTAATATGCGGATCACCTTAAGACAATTGGCGGTATTTGAAGCTGTGGCACGTAGCGGCCAAGTCGCAAAGGCGGCGGATCAGGTTAATTTATCACCACCTGCCACTTCTATGGCTTTGGCTGAGTTAGAAAAACAGCTCAATGCCCGCCTATTCGAGCGCATTGGTAATCGATTACAGCTGAACTCGCAGGGCAATTTACTGTTGCCACTGGCGACGGATTTATTGCACCGTGTTGAGCAAATTGAGCAGGCATTTACCTACCATGGTGGCGATTTGGTTGGGCGCTTAAGTATCAGTGCCAGTTCGACAATCGGTAATTATCTAATGGCGAAAGCCGCAGTGGCATTTTGTCAGCAGCACACTCAAACCCATGTGGATGTGGCGATCACAAATACTCAAGATGTGATCCAAGCGGTAGCTCAGTTCCGCTCTGAAATGGGTTTTATTGAAGGCCATTGCACTGACAATCGTTTAAGTGTCGAGGCATGGCATAAGGATAGGCTGCTGGTGTTTTGTCATCCGGCGCATCCTCTGGCGGGGAAAGTGGTTAAACCTGCAGCTGTTAAAGGCCTGTCTTGGGTGCTACGTGAGGAAGGATCGGGCACTCGCGAATATTTTGTAAATGCCGCCAATGAGTTGGATATGCAGCCAGAGGCTAAATTCTGCTTTACTACGCCGGATGCGATTAAATTGGCCGTGAAACAAGGTGCTGGGCTTGGGGTGTTATCTGAGTTGGCGCTGGAGAAAGAAATCAGTCGTAAAGAGTTGGCGTTAGTCACGATTGAGGGACTCGTACTCGAGCGGCAGTTTTATCGCATCACCCATAAGAGCCGTCAGGCGACATCCCTAGGTCAAGCTTTTGTGCTGTTTTGTGAGAATTTTTTCAATATTGCAGGTGTGGAACTGAAATAAGCAGTTTGATAGCAATGGCCCTCGTAAACAGTGAGCTTAAGCGATTTATTTAAAAGGTTAATTTTGACGGTAAGCTTAAACTGTGAGATGAATCGCGAATTAAGTCATCACGCCCAAGTGCTTAACTTAGGCGTGATGGCATCGAACTTATTTTTTCGAATTTAGCGAGTTTACACTGAGTAGCACTGGGTTATGGCTGATAACCTAAATCGGGTTGGGTTGGTTTAGATTCTGCCGCGGTGCGAGCTAACACATCGCAACGTTCGTTTTCGGCGTGTCCTGCGTGACCTTTAACCCATTGCCAGTCGATAGTGTGCATCTGTGAGGCTTTATCTAATCGTTTCCATAGGTCAACGTTTTTGACTGGGGTACGGTTTGATGTCATCCAACCTTTTTTCTTCCAGCCATGTATCCATGTCATTATGCCTTGGCGCATATATTGGCTGTCGCTGGTGAGCACGACTTGGCAAGGCTCTTTCAAGCTTTCTAACGCTATGATTGGGGCTAACAATTCCATGCGATTATTGGTCGTGAGCGCAAAACCGTCGGACATCTCCTTTGTATGGCCTTTATAATTCATTACAATGCCATAGCCGCCAGGACCGGGATTGCCTAAGCAAGAGCCGTCGGTGAAGATGTGGATCAGTTTTAGTTCAGTCATCAAATTGTTACCATAGCCGGGAATTTCGGCCGAGTATAACTAAAAATTGTCATAAGAAGCGCATAAAAACATGAATATTATCTCTAATGCTAGCCGTCAGGTTATTTTAGATACCGAAACCACAGGTATGAACCAAGGCAGCGGCGCCATCTATTTAGGCCATAGGATCATCGAGATAGGTTGTGTGGAAGTGGTGAACCGTCGTTTGACGGGGCGTTATTACCACCAATATATCAATCCAGGTCAAGCAATCGATCCCGAAGCCATCGCCGTTCACGGTATTACCGATGAGCGCGTTTCCAAAGAGCCGCGTTTCCATCAAATTGCTCAAGAGTTTATCAACTTTATCGACGGTGCTGAAATCGTCGCACATAACGCGAGCTTCGACGTGAACTTCATGGATCATGAGTTTTCACTGCTGCAGCCGCGTGGTCCGAAAACCGCTGATATTTGTCAGATCCTCGATACCTTAGAGATTGCTAAGTTTTTACATCCCGGCCAGAAAAACAATCTCGACGCGCTCTGTAAGCGTTACGGCGTCGATACTTCTCGCCGCGAGTACCACGGCGCATTACTCGATGCCGAGATCCTCGCTGATGTTTATCTGATCATGACTGGCGGACAGACAAAGTTTAATTTGTCTAATGAAGAAGCGGGGCAGGAAGCGGGGGGGATTCAACGTTTTGATCCGCAATCACTTAATCTTAAAGTGATTGGCGCATCGGCCGATGAACTGACAATGCATGAACAACGCCTTGATTTAGTCGCAAAATCAGGTAAATGTCTCTGGAGAGGATAGAAGAATTACTATGCCTATGTCGCGCCATAAACCCATTTTAGCTTTTTGCCTGCTTGCCACTACGCTGTTATGTAGTGTGGCGAGTGTATTGGCCGCTGACCTAGATCCCGCTAAAAAAGTCGTCAAGCCGCCCAAGGCTGCGCCGATTGTAGGATTGGAGACGGCTTCCGAGCTTAAAAACCGTTTTCGTATTGATCATATGGTTGATAACATGACCTTATTAGTGGAGCGTGAATATGGCTCTGCGCCCGTGGTCATAGTGTTACCCGATGGCAGTAAATGGTACGCCAATCGTCATCCAGAAACCGTTAAGTGGGTGGATGGTATAACGGGCGATATTATTTACATTGAGTCACCATTGCCCGGACCTTGGCAGTTGGTTGGCAAGGTCGTCTCTGGTTCAACCCTTAAGAAGCTCTCTAAACTCGAAATCGAAGTCCAGCCTTTACCGCAGCCAATCTTCCAAGGTGAACAAGTTAAAATTGTCGCGCAGTTAATGGGTGACGAGCAGCGTGTGCGTATGCCTGGGTTAGATTATTTAGTTGAATGGACGGCACATTTTGTGAGTAAACATAAGGCGGGCGATGAAAACTTTGCCGCAGGTGACATTATTGTTGGTTCTTATAAAGACAATGGTGAAGATTACGATGAAAAACCCGACGATGGTGTATTTACCAGCAATATCAATATAAAGCAGCCTTGGGGTGATTATGAGTTTGTCGTGCAGGCACGTAATAATGTGTTTGAACGGCAGGTTTCATTCCCGTTTAAATTGTCACCTCGGCCAATTAATCTAGAAGTTATTACCCCTGACGATCCGCTAACAGGGCAATGGAAAGTCATGTTACACGTGGATAAGACAGTGTTGCAGCTGGCTGAGACGCATTTTTCCTTTGAGTTAGTCGGCCCTGCTGGCTTGCAACTGCCTTTGGTTGTTAATGGTCTCACTGAGCCTGACTCTGAATTAGATTTACCTACAGTGACAGAGTTTGGTAGTTATCGAATTAAAGGTTTTGTGGCGACGACGACTGTCACTGGTCGTGAAATCGTGCTGGATTTACCTGAGCTTTTCTTTAACTTAATTCAACCACCAGAACCACCACCAAGTGCTGAAGAGTTGGCTGCTGTTGCTGCACAAAAAGCGGCAGAGGAAGAAGAGCTGGCGAAGAAAGATGCAATGTTCTGGATCATTACAGTCAACGCTATCTTATTGGTCTTAGGCGTGGTGGGATTAATTGTGTGGCGTAAGCGTCAAAGTTTGGCGCAGGCCTTAGCTGCCGCGGAGTTACGTTTATTGAATGA
The DNA here is from genome assembly GCF_025653395.1 of Shewanella sp. SW24. Classification (NCBI taxonomy): domain Bacteria; kingdom Pseudomonadati; phylum Pseudomonadota; class Gammaproteobacteria; order Alteromonadales; family Shewanellaceae; genus Shewanella; species Shewanella sp. SW24. The sequence continues at coordinate 146,077 of NZ_JAKKSH010000004.1, read as the reverse complement.
AGCATCTGCAAATCCACCCGCAGCGCCTTCATTAGATGAAATCGATCTCACTATGCCAGATGAGGCTGATAAAGACCGTTAGCCAAGCGTTGCTTAATGTGTTTGATTTATGACTTTGAACTGGAACCTTGCAGCGATATTTGGGATATAAATCAAGGTCTGCAATTGATTTGGCTTTTTTTTAATCAAATGATAAATCGAAGTAAAAAAACGGTTGACGCCTGCAGGGCTCAACCGTATTATTCTTCGCATCTTAAGCAGAGCCTTGATAAGTGTGTTGAATTATCGTTCTGTTTTAACATCGGCGGCCTGTCACGCTGAAGTTAGCGGGTTTGATGCCCGTAAGATACTTGGATAAGGAAAAATTTGGAGCGGTAGTTCAGTTGGTTAGAGTATCGTTTTGACATCAGCGGCCTGTCACGCTGGGGTTAGTGGGTTTAATACCCGTCAAATATTGGGATATGGAAGAATTTGGAGCGGTAGTTCAGTTGGTTAGACTATCGTTTTGACATCAGCGGCCCGTCACGCTGGGGTTAGTAGGTTAGATACCCGTCAAATATTGGGATGTGGAAGAATTTGGAGCGGTAGTTCAGTTGGTTAGAATACCGGCCTGTCACGCCGGGGGTCGCGGGTTCGAGTCCCGTCCGCTCCGCCAAATTGCAAAAGCCCCATCGAAAGATGGGGCTTTTTGCTTTTTACTGATCTCCTTAATTTCTGCGCTGTTCATCTTATTAGCGATGAGACTCGATTCAAATGTCAGCAAGGATCACGCTGAAATCTTAATAGGATTAAGATAGCTACTGTGGAGCCTGTGCGGTGTCGGTGAGGATGACTTCAACCCGACGGTTTTGCTGGCGGCCACTGGCGGACTCATTGTTGGCAACAGGTGAGCGTTCACCTTTACCTAGGCTACTGAGCCGATTGGATTGGATCCCTTTTCCCTGTAGAAAATGGCTAACACTATCAGCTCTTTGCTGCGATAAACCCAGATTGTATTGTTCACTGCCTACGCTATCTGTATACCCTTCAATCATGGCACCACGCGCGGGATACTTGTTCAGAAAGTTCGCTAGGTTGGTTAGATGTTGACTGGTCGATGACTTAAGATCCGCTTTGGCAGTATCAAATAAAACATCACCTAAGGTTACGACCCAACCACGTTCTGACTGACGGGCATTCAGCAATGTGAGCTGGGCTTGCAGTTCGGTCGTTTCCTGACGCGCATCTGCAGCATCAGCACGGGCTAGGCGCGCATCTTGATGGGCTTGATTGGCCTCTGTGGTGCGAGCATCCAATCTGGCGTCATCGCGTTTTTTAGCGAGGACTTTGTGTTGATCCTCGGCAAAGCGGCTCTGCGCTTGAGCTAAGGCAATATTGACTTTCTTATCAGCAACAAACACTAGGTGTTGTGATTGTTGCTCATCTTTTACCGGTTGTTCAGCAGCGCGAACGGCTTCTTCAGCTTGTTTAATGGCAGCAGGGGCTAAAATTGCCAGTTCATTATTCGCTTGCAGTTTATTAAGTTCTGTACGGATATCACCGATGCCTTCAGCTATTTTAGGCGTACTGCTACAAGCTGCTACTGTGCTTAGGATTAGGCTATATGCCAGTAGATGGCGGCTAAAACGTAAAGGCAGACCCGATGAAACGATAGGTTTTTTCATTACTGAATTCCTCCTGAACGGCGCAACATTTCTTGCTGCAGTATGCTGATATTGTTTTTCATTTCATTATTGACGCTATTGGCTTGTGCCAGCTCAGCGCGAGCTTGGGCCAATTCGGCCTCAAGGCTCGCCTCGATGGCGTAACGATCGGCGCTGACAGTGTCCATATTGAGTAATGCGCTGCTTGCAGATTGAAGTTTAAGTCTGGCCTGTGCCAGTTCATTTGAGGCATATTGGCCGACTCTTGCTTGCTCTGCGCGGGCAATGGTGTGTTCAGCCCGTTCCATTTCTGCGGTCTTAGTCAATGGCGTTGAACTGCAGCCCACGAGCGCTGTTGCAATACAACCTGCCAATAAGAAGTGCTTGGCTCGCTGTAGACTGATTGGATATTGCTGTGGTTGTTGATTTTTATTGATGTTCATTTGAAATTCCTTTCTCGGAAACAGTGCACCGAGTGTGGTCTTTAGGTTTGTTATTCCACCATGCACAGTCAATATGCTGGTGAATAGCCCCATTTTTGAGTCAGTTGGTATGAGTGAGTAATTTGACGCCACGGAAATTCATGATCTACTCCTCTGAGTTAAAGAGGGCCGACACAGTAAGGATTGCATCGGCTTGAGCTAAACGCAGTGTGTTACTGCAAGGTTTAGTTTTTACACTTAATCAATGAAACTTTTCCCTGTTTGTTCGTCACGTCCTAGTCTAACGAGTGATGATTTGGCTCTTTTTCAGTCCAGTTACCTTCCTTGTCGTTTGATTTAAGTTCTTCAACCTCGCTTATTTTGTGTGCTTTTACTGGTATCCACGTCTTGTTTAGCTTTATCCGCAACTGTGGTTTTGATCATCTGACGGTTGCGGGCTACGACGGGAGGATTGGCTTTGTTGGTGTTGGAATTCTGTGCATCGTTATCGATGGATTTATGTTGTTCTGTGAATTTTTTCATATAAACCTCAAGTAACCCAGTGTAGTGCAAGAGTGCATGAACCGTACATTCAGCATGACCTGCTAAATATTGAACGTCTGTGCGTTAGCGCGCATGGGATTAGTGGTGGCAATATTGGCCGCTTGGCACGTTTTTTGTTTGCTGGGTGGGTCGATATGATTAATTATAATACATTGATTACAAAGATAATGTGTTGGATATTAGGCAGTATCAGTTTGCGCCATGTTGGCGTGTAGGGTTGATGACTGCCTGTTTTGTTTATGCTCTGCAGTACCAGTGTGGTTGTAGTACTGAAGTGGCATATGGGATAACGATAGAATGGCTGTTGTACGAGTGGTCTAGCCATCCGTTATGTGTATTTTTATCCACAGTACGTTTATGTTTGCTGCGCTTGTTGAGGTGGCATCAGCCGTTCTGATTCCTGCTTAACGACTGCGTAACATTCACAACAGGTTTGTTCTAGTAACGCGCGATCGACCACTTCAATATTCCCACGACTGTAATTGATAATTCCCATGCGCTGCAGTTTGCCTGCCGCATCGGTGACACCTTCACGACGCACGCCGAGCATATTGGCAATCAATTCTTGTGTCATCAGCACGCGATCATCGGGCAGCCTATCTATCGAAAGCAGTAACCAACGACACAGTTGCTGTTCAATACTATGGTGGCGATTGCAAACTGCGGTCTGGGCCATTTGGGTCAGTAGCACCTGACTGTAACGTAGTAACAGATGGAGCAGGGCGCCATGACGGTTAAATTCGTCTTTAAGCCGCTGACCAAACAATCGATAGGCAACGCCAGCACTTTGCACTACAGCGCGAGTCGTGGTGCTTTCTCCTCCCATAAACAGGGCAACGCCGACCATACCATCATTGCCAACGACGGCAATTTCAGCGGATGCCCCATTTTCCATCACATACAGCAGCGAAATAATCGAGTCCAGCGGGAAATACACATAACGCTGCTTTGAACCTGCTTCACAGACTACTTGTCCGAGTTCTAATGGAACCAGTTCCAGATGCGGGAAAATACGTTGTTTGACTTCTTCTGGCAATTCACATAACAACCGATTGGATTCTGGCGGTAAGTGAGTTTCCGGTGGCGGGCGCTCTGATACAGATTTCAGTGTTAGTGTGTCCATTATGATAGCGTGTCCTTGTTTGATGATGTCGCTAACTCAGGCTACAGCGAGAAACACCTATGCTATGTACGGTAGCGAACATAATGGCAGATTTTTTGAATCGTTGAGTGGAAAATATGCACTTAAGTGCGCATTGAGTGATAGCAACTGCAGCAACGGGCAAGTAGAGCTTGCCGATCAAGAATATGTAACCGCCCACGATTATATGAAATGCTACCTCGGGTCTGTAAATTGCCTGCGGCTTCGGTAATACTGCTTCGCCTAACACCCAGCATGTCGGCTAAGAATTGATGGGTTAGATATAACTCATCAGTTTGAATTCGGTCGTGACTCATTAGCAACCAACGTGCTAGCCGAGACTCAATGGAGTGAAAATGGGCACAGACTGCATTTTGTGATAATTGGCATAACAAGGTGTATAGATAAGTCTCTACTATTTGCTTCAGATTGGTATTTTGAGCGAGTAAGCCTTCAAAGGTTGCAATGGGGAGCCGCCAAGCTTGACCTGAACCTTGGATGATCGCCTCGGAAGGCACTTGCCGAGTGCCCAACAAGGTTGTCGCCCCAAGCATACCTTCGTAACCAATCAAACCCATTTCCAATGCAGGATGTTTGGGGAGTTTAGCAATCAAAGAAATAAAAGCCGTTAAGGGAAAATAGACATATTGATATGACTCGCCAGGCTTGCACAGTAAGTCGGCAAAGTTAAGTTGGACTAATTCAGCTTGCGATAATAAATCTGCTTGTTCCACCACTGGCAGATGACGGATTAATCGGTTCTGAATTTGTGGGGCTAATGTGTCTTGGTGTTGAGTGGGCATAGCGGTTCAACCTGTGGTGGCATTGACTTGGCACCAGAAAATCTGCTGCAAAAAGAAGGGCCGCAGCATCAGAACGGGGCTGCGGAATGATGGAGATTAAATGACTAGTTTTTTAGTTGCGGTGAAGGTGCGCCAGATTTTAGTTGCATATCGTTTTTGACTGAAATAACGCCGGGGACTTTGCTTGTTAGTTTTACCGCAGTATTGATATCTTCACGCGATTTAACAAACCCGCTGAGCTGGACCACGCCTTTAAAGGTTTCAACATTAATCTCGGCCACACTTAAGTTTTTATCACCTAAAATGGCAGCTTTCACTTTGGTGGTGACCACACTGTCGTCTAAATACTCGCCAGTACCTTCTTTGTTGTATGCAGAACTGCAACTGGCCACGGCGACTAAGCCTAGAGCCAGCAGGAAGATACTTAACATTTTAATTGTTCTCATCAGATTATCCTTTTTGATAAAGAGTAAAAATGGGGGCATTAGCTAACGCGTCCCGTTAACAGCAATATAATCAGCACCAGTAGCACTATGCCTATAAGTCCACCAGGACGATAACCCCAGTTTCGGCTATGGGGCCAAGTGGGGATCATGCCGAGAAATAACAAAATTAAAATAATCAATAAAATAGTCGCAATTGACATGGCTAATCTTCCTGATACCGGGGCAATTTTGCACTGGGTAACATGAGTCTGTGCCCTAGTAAATGGGATGTCGGTACGGTGGCGCACTTACAGGGATCTGACGAATCGATGTGTTTATATTCGCATTAACTGATAAGCGGTATGCCGAACAGAGCGAGTGATTGTAGAGATGCATACTCTAACTTATGTCCAATGACGGACATGTTCAATTCGAAACCAACGTTTGGTATTTCACTTATTCCGTTGTCCAGTTTCATGGGCTGCGCTAATAAAGAGGTCAACAAAATGAATTATCATGATCGCGATGTTTACGGTATTTACAACAATCCACAGTTCGCTTCTCCATCATTGGCACAAGGACCCGGCCCATATCTGATGGGCGCTGAAACACTGATCGGCAATAATGTTGTTAATAATTCTGGTGAAACCTTAGGGGATATCAAAGAAATTATGCTTGAAGTGGAAACGGGCCACGTCGGGTATGCGGTACTGTCGTTTAGTACTTATTTTGGTTTTGGAGAAAAGCTGTTTGCAGTGCCTTGGAAGATGCTGACACTTAATCATGAGCAAAAATGTTTTGTCATGGACATATCATTAGAGCGACTCAAAACGGCGCCGGGGTTTGACAAAGGCCATTGGCCCAATATGAAAGATGTTGAATGGGAAAACGAACTGCACGATTACTACGGTAGCCGTAGGGATTAATGGTGTTAAGCAGGGGATTTATCCCCTGCGTTATTATTTGGATTCGGTAAATATGTATAAGTGTGGTTGTGCCTATCAAGTGAGTAGGGCCCACACGCATTTTAGTTGTTAGGGATTTGCTTATCGCCATGGTTGTAACCTAATAACGATAAAAGTTTGAGCTAGCGTATTATCGAAAGTCACCAGCGTGTATCGCTGATCAATGTCTTCGCTTCATCAAATGATTAAAGCCTTGTCGAAAGATAAGGCTTTTTTGTTTTTCTATTTTAAGTTTAAATCCCTATTTAAGGTAAATCTGATGTTTTCGGATTTGTACTACAGCTTATTTTACTTGATGTCGCTAGATTGCTCCGTTTTCTTGATTTTTCTCCATAGGTGATGAGGGAAGAGTCATATTTAACAGTGGATATATCGAATAGATAATTTCAGCTTACTGTTCATGCTGTTGTCATCTGCGTCATTAAAGCTAAGCTCATTAGTATTTAGCTCAGTTATCTAAAGGATTTATATGGTTGAACACATTACTGGCATGCTAGCGCTAATTGGAGTGCTATCGTTATTTTGTCAATGGCTTGGCTGGAAACTGCGGTTACCAGCGATTTTACCCTTGTTGCTATGTGGGCTCACTTTAGGCCCTGGGCTTGGATTCCTCAATCCTGATGCGATTTTTGGTGATTTGCTTTTTCCGATAATTTCCCTCGGGGTCGCCGTGATTTTATTTGAAGGGGCTTTGACTCTTAACTTCAAAGAAATCAAAGATCATGGTCGTATGGTGACGCATCTTGTGACTATCGGTACCGTGATCACTTGGGCCTGTATCAGTACGGCCACCTTTTATTTACTGGATTTTAGTTGGGAAATTGCATTGCTCTTTGGGGCACTAGTGGTAGTGACTGGACCTACCGTTATCGTGCCAATGCTCAGAAGTGTGCGTCCTAAATCCCAGCTGGCGAGTATTTTGCGTTGGGAAGGTATAGTGATTGACCCAATAGGCGCGCTGCTCGCAGTGTTAGTCTTTGAATACATAACCGTTGCCAGCGATCAAACGACGCATGTGCTCTATGCCTTAGGCTCTATGTTGTCCCTCGGATTAGGACTTGGCGCAGTGGCGGGTTATCTAACGGGACAAATCTTAAGACACAACCTATTGCCACACTATCTGCGTAATACCGCCGTTTTGACCTTAATGCTGGGTATCTTTGTCGGCTCGAACCTATTACAAGAAGAATCGGGTTTATTGACTGTGACGGTTATGGGCATTTGGCTTGCGAATATGCGTGGTGTGGATATTGCTGAAATCCTTGAATTTAAAGAAACATTAACCGTACTGTTAATTTCTGCACTGTTTATTTTACTGGCGGCGCGATTAGATTCTAATGCCATGCTCGGCTTAGGTTGGGGTGGACTGGGTGTTTTAGCTGTGACCATGTTATTGGCACGACCGCTTAGTATTTGGGCTTCTGGTATAGGCACATCTCTGTCGAAAGCGGATAAGTGGTTTTTATGCTGGATTGCCCCTCGAGGTATTGTGGCCGCGGCGGTATCTTCTTTATTTGCAATCAAGTTAGAAGCCAACAATGTGCAGGGCGCAGATGCAATTGTGCCCTTAGTGTTCTTAATTATTATCGGCACTGTGGTGGTCCAAAGTTTAACGGCGGGACGTTGGGCACGATTTCTTGGAGTTAAAGCCGATTCTGCCCAAGGTTTATTGATCTTTGGTGCCTCAAAATTTTCCAGAGAGTTAGCGAAAATTTTAAAAGCCAAAGATGTCAAAGTGCTACTGGCTGATAATAACTGGGACAACATTAGGCTCGCGCGTATGGATAATATTCCAGTGTATTTTGGTAATCCTGTTTCGGAACATGCTGAAACTTATATGGATTTAACTGGAATTGGCCGCGTGTTGATTATTTCACCTTACCGACAGTTAAACCCGTTAGTGAGCTTTCATTTCCAAGACTTTTTTGGTGCTAAAAAAGTTTTTGGTCTTAATAATACCGAAGTTGGCAGTGCGCGCCACCAGCTCTCTGAAAGTTATAAGCAACGTTTATGTTTGTTTGGTGATGCAGTGTCTTATGCCAAGATAGCCAGCCTAATGGCGAAAGGCGCTCAACTGAAAGTAACGAATTTAACCGAAAACTTCAGCTTTGAACATTTTCGTAAACGTTACGGTGAGACGGCAATACCACTGGTTTACTTGACGAAAGAAGGTAAGGTCGTCGTTGTTTCGGGTAATGATACCGTATTTCCGAATGGCATTGAGCTTATCAGTCTATTGCCAATTGAAGCTTTAGAAGAAGCCAAAGTGCAGCAAGCGATTGCAGAGCGGGAAGCCCAAGAAAAAGCAGCAGAATCTGCTTTAGCAAAGGTAAAAGCGGAAGAGCATGAAAGTGAAGGTGATGACGCTGTTGGATAAGTTAAAGTTACCAAAAGATTTATTATCGAAATATTTTTTGACTAGCTGAAGAATATTTCTCAAATAGCACATTCAAGGCATCATAGCTGCGTGAGTTTTATGGCCAATCTTACTGCAGCTATAGATTACAGCCCAAAAAAGAGTATTAAAAATAACTTGGCTAGAAAGCCATGTTTATGCAGAAAGTTAGCTCTTATACAAGCAGTCATTACACTACTGAATAAGCATTTTGCACTAAGGAACGTATGGTCGATTCTATGCATTCAACCGCGAGATTGAATTGAGTGTCGTTTTCGGCGCCACCAAGGCTCAAGCGGATAAAATTGTCATGGCAATTAAAGTCATCACCATTACGGACTAATATGCCTTTTGCGGCCAGTGCGGTAACGAGGTGATGGGCTTTGATATCTTCTGGCAGTTGTATCCAACCGTTTAACCCTCGCCAAGTTTGGGTTAATCCCAGCTGTTCGCCCATAGCGATACAGTGACGTTGGCGTTGACGTACGAGCGTATCTCGTTCTGCAGTGATATGACCTTTCTTTATCAACTGACAGGCAATTTCAATATTCAGCGGCGACACCATCCAGCATTGGCTATGAATAGCGAGTCGCACTTGGGCGATAAGGGGGTCAGGAACCAGAATAAAACCTTGCCTTAAGCCGCCAGAAAACAATTTGGACAGGCTGGAAATATAAATCACCCTTGGGATCGCCAGCTGTTTTGCTAATTGCCACAGGGGCGAATGCCATTCTTCAGGTAAACAATAATTCACGTCATCCTCAATGATATAGAATTGATATTGCTCTGATAATTCAAGGATTTTCTGCCGCTGTGATTCACTGTACTGAATGCAAGTGGGGTTTTGATTATTCAGTGTGAGATAGACTAATTTAGGGTTGTGGATCTGTAATAGGGCTTCAAAGCGCGGCAGATCTAATCCTTCGTGGAGAAGGGGCACTCCAACGCTAGTGACACCAAGCTGTTTAGCACAAATTCTTACGCCTGGATAACTGTATTGCTCGTGTAACAGTACATCGCCTGTTGATAAAAATGCGCTCAAACAGGCAAAAATGGCTTGCTGGCCGCCATGGGTAAAGACCAGTTGCTCGGGTGTTTGCTGTATGCCGCGTTGGTTTAACCATTGGTGGAACACTTGTTGGTGTTGATCTAATGGACTGGCGCGATAACCGAGTAACTGACTCAATTTAGTGGGGTCTTTCGCTAATTGGCTGAGGCAATCGCTTAGGGTGCTGATTTGATCTGTGAGTGGCTGCTGACAGGTCGCCATATTCAATTGTACGTTACCCATTTCAGGTACAGGGGAGGCGTTGACATAGGTGCCATCTCCCACTCGTGCTTCGACGTAACCCCTTTGTTCCGCCAATGCATAGGCGCGGGTCACAGTGCCAATTGTGATGCCTAAGGCATCAGCTAAACGGCGCTGCGGTGGCAGTTTACTGCCTTGGGTTAACACCTTCTGCAAAATGCCTTGTTCTATGGCACTGACTAAGCGCTGATATTTCGGGCCTGAAAAAGTCGTTAGGTCTGGCGTCCAGATTGTACCCATGACAATAAATCCATTGATCTCTAATATTCTCCGTATATTATTTATTGCATCTTTTTGTGTCAACAAATGTATGCATACAATTTAAGATGAATATGAATACTGCACTGCTTTATGAACCACAATTATGGACTTTAATGGCCTCGACCGCGCTGTTTTGTGCGACGATGACAATGACTCCCGGACCGAACAATATTCTCTTAGCTAGCTCTGGAGCGCATTTTGGTGTGCTGCGTACCGTGCCACATATTGCAGGGATCCGCTTGGGTTCGACCTCTTTACATCTTGCGGTATTATTCGGCCTCGGTACCTTGTTTGAAGCATTACCGGTATTGCACCAAGTATTGAAATATTTCGCTTTAGCATATTTGCTGTATCTCGCGTATAAATTAGTGACTTCGCCAGTGCAGAGCACGCATTTGGATGATGGACGAAAACCTATGACGCTCATTGAAGCTGCATTATTTCAATGGATTAACCCTAAATCTTGGATGTCGACGATTACCCTGTGTAGCGCTTTTACATTAAGTGGCGATGGCTTTTGGTTGAGTGCGTTTCTTGGCGTATTAATGTTCAACTTAGTGGGATTTCCTGCATCATTTACTTGGGTCTTTGTCGGTGCCGCGATCAGTAAGAAACTCAATACCGATAGACGTAAGCGCCATTTTAATTGGTTTATGGGCAGCTTGCTCTTAGTGTCATTACCTATGATATTACGCTAGCTTGGCTTGAATTAAGTGCTAACCCTATAAATATTCTGAGGAAGACACTCGCGTAATGATTGGCTTTATGCCATAACCAACATACTATTGATGGCTTTTTAGGTAATGACCTTTTAGCTGAACATTTTCAGTCTCAGTTATACTTGTTGCTTATCTTGATAGTGTGTATATGGAGGTTGCCGAGTGAAGTTCCCTAGTTTGATTTCGTTTATGCCGGGATTGGCGCAATTATTACAATATGAAAAGCAATGGCTTAGGGATGATGTGCGCGCAGGCTTATCCGTTGCCGCTGTGGCATTACCCGTAGCGATTGCTTATGCCCAGCTCACAGGTGTGAATGCTGCCGTGGGTTTGTATTCCTGCGTATTACCAATGTTGGTATACGCACTATTTGGCACCTCAAAACAATTAATCGTGGGTCCAGATGCGGCGACTTGTGCTGTTATCGCCGCGGTTGTCACGCCCCTAGCTGCAGGGGATAGTATGAAGCACTGGCAGTTAGTGATGACCATGACGGCCATGACAGGCTTTTGGTGCTTGATTGCGAGTCGTTTTAGGCTAGGGGTTCTCGCCGATTTTCTATCAAAACCGATTTTGATGGGACTGCTTAATGGTGTTGCAATTACTATTATCGTGGGACAGTTTTCAAAAATATTCGGTTTTACCTTCGATGAGCGTTATCTAATCGAACGCCTCAGCGGTGCGCCTTCTTACTTATCCAAAACCCATTGGCCGACATTGTCTATGGGGATTGTGACGCTAGCGACTTATGCCTTAGTAAAACGGTTTCGTCCCCAATGGCCTGCTTCTATGTGCGCAATGGCGATGGCAGCTTTCCTTGTTTGGGTGTTTAACCTGACGAGCTTTGATATTAGCGTCGTCGGAGAAGTGACCTCAGGATTACCTTCATTTCAAGCGCCTGTATTTGATTTAGGTATCGCCCGTGAGCTTGTGGTACCAGCGCTTAACTTAGCCATGGTGAGCTTTGTGAGCATGATGTTGACGGCTCGAAGCTTTGCGGCAAAAAACGGTTACGATATAGATGCCGATAAAGAGTTCAGGGCATTAGGAATAGCCAATATAGCGTCAGCCATATCTCAAGGTTTTGCGGTGAGCGGTGCGGATTCCCGCACTGCGGTTAATGATGCCAATGGTGGTAAGAGCCAGTTAGTGTCTATCATTGCGGCGGTATTGATTGGTGTTGTGGCGCTATTTTTCACTGCGCCTTTGAAGTTTATCCCCAGTGCCGCCTTAGGTGTGGTGCTGGTAATTGCCTCTATCTCGCTTATCGATTTAAAGTCACTGTGGAATCTGCGAGTGCGGGATAGGTCTGCTTTTCTACTTGCCTGTATCACCTTGTTCTCTGTGTTGTTTATTGGGGTTATCCCTGGGATAACCTTGGCTGTATTACTGGGTTTATTCCAGTTCCTTGCTACTGTGATGCGGCCTACGGATCAAGTGCTTGGTTTAGATCATAAGGGCGTTATCCGCAGTGTCGATGAATCGGGTAAAGCTAAATCGGTTCCAGGAGTATTTATATATCGCTTTAATTCACCGTTAACTTACTTTAATGCGACGTATTTTAAGCGCCGTTTACTGGAAAAGTTTATTCGGGAATCTGAGCCTGTTGATTGCATCATTATTGATGCAGTGCCTTGTTTTACCCATTTGGATTTAAGTGTGATGGCCATGTTGGCTGATTTACATCAACTGCTTAAAAAACGTGGCGTTCGTTTAGTGCTTGCGGGACGTAAACGGCAGATGCTGAGTTGGTTTGAGCAAGCGGGCATGCAGACAGGGGAAGGTGGTATTTTGATCCGGCCAGATTTGTATCTCGCCCTTAAAATGAATCAAAGCTATAAACAAGCCTTGGCTGAAGGGCAAGCGCCTGTGATCCAAAAAGTTCCTGATGACTCGGTATTGTTGCACAGTCATTTGTAGTTAACTGTAATGCCTTGATTGATTAAACTGGGTCGTAAAAATAGCGCAGCTTAAGGTTGCGCTATTTTTTGTCTTAATTTGATAAGTAAATCAATGGTATGACTAGTTTTTTGAAGGTATTCAGTTTTACCGTTTAGTCTTTGAGAATTCTATCTAGGGGAATAAAACCGTGAAAACCATAATAACCCATAGGGCCGAGTATCAGACTCAGTAGGCACCATAAGCACTTTTTGTTGGTGCTGAGATCCACTTTACTTTTGAAGGCCCGAAGGGCAAATAGACAATGCAATATCACCAGGCCCCCAAGCATAATAATGATATTAATATCCATATTTTCCAACTGTCTTATCCTTGTGTTCTATCATTCACGTCCTTGAGTCTTTAGGCGTGGTTACTTTTCTTGAGAAGATTGTCTAGCTACGATTAGCTAAATTAGCTACCTAGTGGCAAGTACCTTACTCGAATATTTTACCGATGGCTATAACATAAAATAAAAATAATCTTTAAATCTTATTGGCTTACACGTCTCCTAACAAGCAAATTGGAGAATGGCTAGCGTCCCAGATCACATATTTTTCCATCGCACGAATAAATATTTCACTCGAAATAAGTCGATTTAGCCAAGCGGCGACTCGCGGGAAATCATCACTAAGTGCACATTTAAGATCCACTGCGGCAAACTGGCGTACAAAAGGTATGATTGCGTAGTCGGCAAGGCGAGGTGTATCGGCGACTAAAAAGGGGTGTTGCCCTAAGCATGTTTCAAGTTGCAGGAGGAAATGACTCGCCTGCTGATAATAATAAGCTTGCGTTTGCTCAGGGTAACGGTCGGCATATTTATAGCGGTCAAGCCATGGTTTAAATTGTTGATCATTTTGCGTGATAAGCTGTGCCATTTTATCTTCAATAGCAGGATTTTGCTGACACAATAGATCTAAGGGGTCTGCTTGCGTGAGTGCCCAGCGTATGATCTCAAGACTTTCGGCAATCACCTCACCGTTTGCTAGCACTAATACCGGCACAGTACCCTTAGGTGAGGCAGCTAGCATTTGTGGTGGTTTGGCTTTAAGGGCGATTTCACGGACTTCAACATTGCATTGGGCTAACAAGAGTCCTAAACGTGCTCGCATTGCATAGGGGCAACGGCGGAAGGTGTATAAGACGGCAAGAGTCATTCGGATTTCCTCTACTGTACGGCGCTAATGCGATGGAAGTTGATGCGACTAAAGCTGATGTCAGCGTGTCATGCTTATTGACGACGCGAGTATGCCAATGCAAATGTTGTGTGCCAATCATGCAATGTTTAAAGGGCGCAGATGGTAACGCTTTCATACTGGGATTTCTGCTTAAATTGCCATCATAGAATGATTTTTCTCACCACTGTGCGTAAAGAATTAAAGACCCTGTATTTTATCTGTGTTTATCTTGCTGTGACTCAGGTAGAATTCCGCGCTATTTTTGGGATCTGCAGCAAGGCTGCAGATGATTGATTTGTTTATGCACTGGAAATTAAGTTCCAGCCAGCAAAGAGGGTGTTATGGCTAAAGTTGTCGTGTGTGCGTTATATAAATTTGTGTCTTTACCGCATTTTGAATCTATCCGAGCGCCATTGCTCGCTATGATGGAACAGGCCGAGATCAAAGGCACTCTGCTCCTCGCAAGCGAAGGAATTAATGGCACAGTTGCCGGCACCCAAGAAGCAATTGAAGCATTATTGGTGTGGCTTAACGGCCAAAATGGCCTAGACAATATCGTGCACAAATTGTCATTCGACGATGAAATGCCGTTCTACCGCACTAAAGTCAAGCTGAAAAATGAAATCGTGACTATGGGCGTTGAAGGTATAGACCCGCTTAAAGTGGTTGGCACCTATGTGAAGCCTCAAGATTGGAATGCGCTGATTTCTGATCCGGACGTGATTTTAGTCGACACCCGTAACGACTATGAAGTACAAATCGGCACCTTTAAGAATGCCGTTAATCCTGTGACTGAAACCTTCAGAGAATTCCCTGAATATGTGAAGCAGAATCTTGATCCTGCTAAACATAAGAAGGTCGCCATGTTCTGTACTGGCGGTATTCGCTGTGAGAAATCAACTGCTTATTTAAAAGAGCAAGGCTTTGACGAGGTGTATCATCTCGAAGGCGGCATTCTTAAATACCTTGAAGAAGTCAAAGCAGAAGAAAGTCTGTGGGAAGGCGAGTGCTTCGTGTTCGATAATCGCGTCGCGGTTAACCATGACTTGAAGAAAGGCCAATACGATCAATGTAATGCTTGCCGTATGCCAATCACCGAAGCTGAAAAACAGAGTCCTGCCTATGTGCAAGGTGTCAGTTGCCCACATTGTATCGATAAAATTTCTGACGAGCAGCGTAAACGTTTCGTTGAGCGTGAACGTCAAGTGAATCTGGCTAAAGCCCGTAATGAAGCGCATATCGGTAGCGATGTAAATCAAGTGATTGAAGCGCGCCGTGAGAAAAAAGAAGCGCAGCGTCGACTCACCGCCGAGAAAAATAACGCGAAAAAATCGCAAGCGCTTTAACTTTATATGTCATTAGATGAGTAGTGAGTTAGTCATGAGTTCGCACTGAGCTCATTTCGTACTCAGGTAGCTTGCACTCTGGCCCGACTCGTTCGGGCCATTTTTTTATGCCGATTTTAGTTTGAGTGTGAATGTGCTTTAAACCATTATTTATCATAGCGCTATGCCGAAAACCTTAAATTTATGATAACTTTCAGTCGCTAGTATTAAAAACGTTAGTATTAACAACGCTAGCATTTCAAAAAAGTCGAGTGCTATATACGAAGGGAGCGATTCAGTGCAAGGTAGGCAAAGCGCATGAGCATTTGGAAAGAGCTATACGATATTTTTGATAAGGAACGCAGTCGCTGGCAGCAATCGAGCGCCAGTAAGCAGGCGATTGCCTTCGAGTTAAAAGCCAATTTGGGTTTTCTGGCCGATGCGTTAAGCAGCTGTTTGTCGCAAAGTGCGATCGCCAGTGGTTTAGAATGCAGTATTTTTGAGGCAAAACTGAAAGAGGGCGCAGCACTCACAGCGTTAAATCGCCGTAAAGTGACACTAAAATTTATTGGTGAATTTGCCGAGTTTAATAAATATGTCGGTAAAGAGAACGACGCTTTAGTCGAGAATGCTTACGCTAGAATCAAATCGCTGCAGAAGTTAGTCGCGGCTGAGCCCAATAAAAATCATGATCTTAAGATTAAATCCCTGTTTCGCTTTTTAGTCTTTTTAGTGGCGCACCTTGAGGAGCAGCCATTGAGTCGCACATCAGCGAAAAAAGCCTAAGGCTGATGAGTGGCATTGGCTAGCTTGTTATTTGAGAGACAAAAAAGGCGCCTGTGGCGCCTTTTCTATGTTTGCGAACGTCATTGCTCAGTGTTTATAGCGCAGTCTTTAAAAGGCGTATTCAAGAGCCATCTTTAGACTCACTTTTAAAAGCCGCCATTGAGTTTAGCCCCTAGGTGGCTCAGTTTTACTTATCTGCTTTATTGGGTTCTGAGTCCGCTGAACTTGGCTTGTTTGAAGCCGCATCGGCATCATTGTCTGCTGCCGAAGGCTTGGCAGTATCTGACTTTATCTGCTTATCTTTACCATGTTGACCGAACTGCGGCAGTTTGAACTTAGCACTGTACTTCAACGCAGCAAGATTGCTGGCGATGACACCGACGATCAAAATAATAATGATCCAGACTTCTAAGGTCGACATACTCAGCTCCTATTTCGAATTGACTCGCGCACACCTAACGGGCGATTAATCAACCGCTAAACGTTGCTCACATTTACGAATGTCCTCTGGCGTATCAACTTCAATAGAATCAAAGGCGCTAATGGCGATTTTGATCTTATGGCCGTACTCTAATGCACGTAATTGCTCGAGTTTTTCCAGATCTTCTAGACGACCTAATGGTAGGGCGGCGAAGGCCTGTACGAATTTGCGTGTATAAGCATACACACCTAAGTGCTTATAAACGGGGTAATCTTGAGTATCGCGGCCAAAAGGAATACGCGAACGAGAGAAATACAAGGCGTAGTTGTTGTTATCGAACACCATCTTCACATGCATAGGATCGTCAAGCTCGGCTTTATTGACGATTTCAAAACCTAAGGTGGCCATTTCAAACTCACCAGGGTGACGCTCGAAGAGGCTGATGACTTGCTCGATAGAGGTTGGGTCAATTAGAGGTTGATCGCCCTGTAGGTTGATCACTAAATCGTCATCTTTCAGTCCCAGTTGGTTTATTGCATCATTGATACGATCTGTACCCGAGGCAGCATCTGGGCTGGTCATGACCACTTTGCCGCCAAAACTTTCAACGGCCGCTTTAATGCGATCATCATCGGTAGCGACGTAAATATTGGTGAGGCCTTTGGCTAACGACGCGCGTTCATACACGTGTTGGATCATTGGCTTGCCGTTAATCGGGGCTAAGGGTTTGCCCGGGAAGCGGCTTGAACCGTAACGAGCCGGGATTAACAGAGTCACATTCATCAAATTATCCTACTTTTATCAAAGATATACAGTGTAGATATACAATGCATATAGACAAAAGGGCTCACAATTGAGCCCTTTTAATATGTGTTAGAGCTTAGATACGACGGAACAGCGCAGTCAACATTTCATCTGTGACTTTCTCTTCCCAACCCGCGCCGTAAACGTTAGCCCATAGTGGACCCATGCTCTTAGTCACGGCAACCATTTTCGCTATGGTTTCGTCTGGCAGATCTTTACAGATGTTCTTCGGCAGCGTGATGTTATGTTTTTTCATCATCAGACGGAACTCTTCAACGCCTTCTGGATAGAATTCTTCTAACACATCAAAGGCGATACAGTTGCCGATACCGTGGTGGTAACCCAGGATATAGGACAGACCGTAAGAAACCGCATGACAGGCACCCACTTGGCTATAAGCTATGCTCATGCCGCCCATGAAAGACGCCATCATTAGCTTGTCGTCTTTTTCTACGTGGTCGTCTAAGTACACTTGGCGACATAAATCCATCGCTTTTTCAGCGTAGGATTTAGAGAACTCGTTTAAGAAGGTACCTTGTAAAGATTCAACACAGTGGATATAGCAATCCATACCTGTATAGAACCATTGGTCCGTTTCTACGCCTTCGATTAACTCAGAATCCATGATGATTTGATCGAATACTGTGTAATCTGAGTTCAGGCCTAGCTTACGTACTGGACCACATAATACGGCGGTGCGTGACGCTTCTGCACCAGTACCAGAAATCGTTGGGATACCAATGTGGTGTACCGCTGGGTTCTTGATTAAGTCCCAACCTTGATACATAGCAGAGCCACCTGGGTTTGTCAGCATCAGCGATACTGCTTTAGCTACGTCCATGGTTGAACCGCCACCTAAACCGACGACGCTCACTGGCAGTTTGCTATTGAAAGCTTGAACTTGTTCAGTCAGGGCATCGATTTGAATTGTGCTTGGCTCTTCATCAACGTTAACCCAAATCACCATGTCTTGTGCTTTAGCAGGAATGCGGCCCTCAAGGGCTTTGCCTTGATGCACGTCATCGACTAAAAACACCACGAAGTCGTCGGCGGTTTTACGTTCAGCAGCTAACACTTCATCCAATTGGACGAATGAGCCACGGCCGAAGATCATTTTTTCAACTACTTTAAAATTCTTAAAACTCATTGCAACAAACTCCCGTAGAATTATTGGGCAAATGCTTTCTTGATGTTTTCGATACGCTCGGCGATCTGAGCATCGGTCCAAGACAACTTGATGAGCATAGAAATCGTGCGGCTCATAATGGCATCGGATTTAGGCACAGAAACTTGAGTATAGTCAGGTCTGTCGGCGATTAATGTGATTGGCAACGCAGCAGATGCCTTAAGCTCCTGAATGTGTTTCCAGTTTTTCAAATAATGCCAGTTGTTTACATACCAGTAGAAGCAGCCATCAACGCCGTTTTCAGCCAGTTTTTTGCTGATTTCTTGCGTGCGCGCTTCGGTTGGCAACATAAAGGTTAAGAAGCCAGCCGAGTCGCCTTCTGGATCGGGGATCTGGCGGAAGGTGACTTCTGGAATAGCGGCCATTGCATCTTTAATGGTCTTTTTGTTTTTACGTTGAATATCGATAATGGTATCGAGTTTACGTAACTGCGCTAACCCTAAGGCGGCATTCATTTCCGAAATACGGAAGTTCAAGCCAATGATAGGGTGTGACTCTGCGCCGCGGTCTTTACCAATATGGTCATGGCCGTGATCTGAGAACATGTGCGCATTGTTGTAGATTTCTGTGTTGTTAGTGATCACAGCGCCACCTTCACCACAGGTGATGGTTTTGACTGAATCGAATGAGTAACAACCCACATCACCGATAGTACCTAACGCTTGGCCCTTGTAGCTACCACCGATGGCTTGGCAAGCATCTTCTAAAATCAGTAAGTTATGTTTTTTACAGACGGCTTTGATCTCGTCCATCTTCGCCATAGAACCGCACATGTGTACTAAGTTGATGGCTTTAGTGCGTGGGGTAATCGCGGCTTCGATACCTTCTGGAGATAAACACAATGTCTCATCGATTTCGGCAAAAATCGGAATAGCGCCTGCCATAAAAATCGCTTCAACTGAGGCTACAAAGGTAAAAGGTGGCACGATAACTTCATCGCCAGCACCAATGCCTGCAGCCATCATGGCCGTTTGCAGCGCAGCAGTACCGCTTGATAAAAGGTGAGCATGCTTCACGTTCATCTTCTCGCAAAGCAGTTGCTCCATATCGCGCGTCTTCCAGCGATCATTACGCATATGGTCGAAGTTGTAACGGAAGGTAAAACCGTTTTCCATAACGTCAGCGACTTCCTGCTTCTCTTCAGGACCAAATAATTCAAAACCGGGCATGGAAGGTATCTCCTTAGAATTTGTGGCGCATAGGTCGCCTGCAATTAACTGGCGGATTATAACTGGCGTAATAGACCCTTGCGATGTTTTATTGCTGAAAATTGTCATGGAAAAAGAAAAACCTGCACAGGGGCAGGTTTTATCTGAGCATTGATGACGCTCAGCGGGGTGTTGAAAGCCTACATTCAGGCTGTTAGCGTGGATTAGCTAAACCATGTTCACGGTCAACCGTGACATCTAAATCTGTCAGTAAACCGTTATCAATGCCGTAAATCCAGCCGTGTACCGCCACTTCTTGGCCGCGATCCCAAGCTTCTTGCACTATGGTTGAACTGGTCACATTAGCAACCTGCTCAATCACGTTTAGCTCGCACAGGCGATCAAAACGTTTGGTTTCGTCCATCTGTTGTAATTCTTCCTGATAAATACGATAGATATCACGTAAATGCCCGAGCCAGTTATCGATGAGTCCTAAGCGTTGTTGACCCATGGCCGCGCGCACACCACCACAGCCGTAGTGACCCACCACCATAATATGCTTCACCTTGAGCACATCGACGGCGTATTGCAGTACCGATAAGCAGTTAAGATCGGTATGGATCACCATGTTGGCGATATTACGGTGAACAAAGACTTCACCGGGCATAAGATCAATGATTTGGTTTGAGGGTACGCGACTATCTGAGCAGCCAATCCACAGGTATTCAGGATGTTGCTGTTTCGCTAATTGTTCAAAAAAATCAGGATTTTCTTGGCGTATACGTCCGGCCCAGCGGCGGTTATTGTCGAATAAAGGTTTGAGTAGTTTCATTTTAACCTATTGTTTTATTGACATATAAAATGTCTTCTCATGCTCTAATTCATGCAAGCAGCACATTTTTAGCAAGAGTATACCAGCAAATTTGGCTCTGCTGGTCTATCCAATTAAGGTTTGAATCAGGATATTGAAAAATCGAGATTATTTTTTCTTAATAGTACTGCAAATGGATAAGCCCTCTCTGAGGGTTCAAGAACCATTTGATAATGTGCTTGTTGTTTATATCGCGCTAATGCTGAGTGGAAACCTTGTCCGCCACAGGTTAAGGCGGACAAGGATGATGCAGTATGGGTTAGAACTTACTGATCACTTTCACGCTGTCGTTTACTTCGCTGACGTCAACAAATCCGATCATATTGGGATTGGCGGCAATCAATGCGAGCATTTCAGCGCTGGAGTCGACGACTTTGGGCGGTTGACCTTGGCCTGAAAAGACCAGTTTTGACCAATAGGCTTTTAACTGACTCTCGGTTTTATTAAGGATCTGTTTAACAAAGGCATCACGTGCGGGCGTGCCTTCAGGTTGATCGAGTGCGACGACAGTGCCACCACTGGGGAAAGACTTGAGTTTGCCTAAATAGATCCGTGAAATATCCGCAGCGCTAATTTCTGACGTATTAGAAGGGTGCACCACGACGGCAATTTCGGCTTGAACACAGGCACTGCCAAGTAGAAGCACACTGGCGACTAAGGTTTTTATCATCAACCGAGAACTTATTAATAGTTTCATGCTTAACTCCTTAAAAAACTAAGTCTATTGCCATACTCAGCAACTGTTCATCGGAGGACGGTTTGTCGTTACTGTAGTTGGTGTACTCTAGTTTCAGTGCGGCAGAAGGATGGAAATCCCAGCGGGTGCCTATGATGTAGTAGGCGCTGTCTTCCTGCTGTGCTTCAAGCGCCGCTTGTGTTCCAAAAACAAGCGGTGCGAGTGCAGCTTGGTTTGCCGGTGGCAGACCATTGTAAACAGGTAACATAGTGTCATAGGCATCGTATTGAGGCTCACCTTTATCAATACCGTAGGTCAAGTGGAAGGTGAAATCGTGATAGCGGATCCCGCCGGAAACAAAGGCTGAATCTTGAATATTAAAGCTACTGGGATCGACATCAATTCGCGTGTATTCGGCCAAAATAAACCATTTTTCAGCATCATATTTAACGTTAGCGCCAATGAGTAACGCGCTGTCATTAATTGGTAAAAGATCATCAACCACTTGCTGAGTAAAGAGTCCGGTTTGAGAAATTGCATTACCTAAGCCAAGTAGTGCGGGTAATTCGTAGGAGAAATCGGTGACTATGCCAATATTTAAACCGTACTCAAACCCTGAGGTTACAAAGTTAAAGTTCATTATGTGGCCCTCGGCGGAGAAGGGCGCAGGAGGCGTTGATGAACCGGTAGGCGAGTAGTCAGAAACTGAAGTGGTAATGTATTTATAGGTCAAACCTACTTCGGTATCTCCCCATAAATCGGCATAAACTAAGCCTACACCTTCACCTGAATTAAATGGTAGTGAATAAACTCCGCGGGGCGGAGTGATCCAATGATAGGCATAGCCTACATCAATATAATCGGAGTATTTATAGAGATTAAAACGTTGGCGACCCGCCATAAGCATAAGTTTGTCGCTGATGTCATAGGAGATATAAGCCCATTCGAATTCAGCGCTATAATCGTTACTGCCTCTGGATAGCACTTGTGCAGTCGCTCTTAAGCCACTACCAAGATCGGCGGTAAATTGTAAGGCAACTTTGGAATCATTATTAAAATCGAGTTCTTTATCGTAACCATAATAGCTTTTATCGTCACTTAGACTTGAGCCCGCGACAATAGAGGCAAATCCATTTATTTGAACATCGGCATAAAGAGACGGTATATAAAGTGTGCTGAATACACAGAGGGCAACTGTACTTTTTCTCATGGCAGAATACCTTGTTGAGGGAATACAGTATAAAGGTAGTTGATAATTAGTAGATTTCACCTTTGTGCAACATTTTTTAAGCCGCTTGGAACAAAAACAACGTCTTTACTTGTTAATAGAGGTTTCACAGGTGAGTTTAATGAAACGAGGCGTGCTCAATAACAGACTTTAATAAAGTAAAGCCTAATGTATTTATCCATAAAATAGGAATTAAGTATGGGTGAGCAATATTGATATAAGCACATCTTAGTAACATGTGCTAAGTAGAAATACTCATCTTCAAGATGCGAGTTTTCGCACCTTGAAGCGTAGATTTAGCGATTGATTAATAATGTTTAGCCAGAAAATCGGCTAAATGTTGGTTAATAAATTCCGCTTGTTCGAGAGTTGATATGTGTCCTGCCGCAGGAATATGCACAAGTTGGCTGCCGTCAATGGCATCACTCATCAGGTAACTTTCCAATACGCTGCGGGCCTTATCTTCCACGCCAGCCATGATGAGGCAGGGCAGCGTCAATTGCTCGGCGTATTCCATGGTATCGCGACGACCAAAAATCATTCGTCCAAGTTTAATTATCGTGGGGATTTGCTCCGCTGTGATACTGGCAAGGGACTTTTCAAAGCCCATAACCAGTTCAGGAGTGTTATTCGCGGCATCATTGGCGAAGAATAAAGGTGAAATTGCACTGATCAGCGGCGCAGGGATCGCCTTAGCGGCGCTGATCATATCCAGCATGCCATCATATTTCGCACGGGTGACTTCGGGTTCGAAACCGATAAAACTGTTGAGCATAATGAGGGTTTTAATTCTTGTTGGTGCTTTCAGTGCCAATTCTGCGCCCCACATAGCACCGACAGATTGTCCGACAACACTAAAGTGAGTTATCTCAAGAGCATCCATTAGCTCAAGCATTTGATCGGCAATATCGAGTAGCGTTTTGCTGTTATTGGGCAGTAAATCTGACTGACCATGGCCCCAAAGTTCAGGCACTATGCAGCGATATTGGGCGCTTAAGGTGGCAATTTGAGGCGCCCACATAGCGCTATCCCATAAATAACTGTGCCCAAACAACAATACAGGGCCTGAGCCGACATCAAGGTAACTTAATTTTCGATCGGCAATAACAAGCTGCTGACGGTGTGAAGAAAAATCCATAAAACCTACTTTATCAAATATATCATTGTGTTAAACCGCATTTTGGCGCCAATTTTGACGATATAGCGCTATGCTTAACCTGTGTTGACTGATCTTGGCGAGTATTTCGTGATTAGGGCTGAGCGATACGCAGCACGTATTCATCTATTAGATTGTCTAATCGGGCGAGTACTGCATCTTTTAGCAACATATCACTGTTTTCTAACAGGATTGCCAGTTCGGCACGATCGAATTGTGGCAACAATAACTGCGCTACAGGGAAATAGCTGATGTGCCAAGGCTCAGGACTTACCGCACTTTGTCCCTGCTGAAACGGGAAGTAAAAGCCAAAATCATGGGC
The DNA here is from genome assembly GCF_025653395.1 of Shewanella sp. SW24. NCBI lineage: Bacteria > Pseudomonadati > Pseudomonadota > Gammaproteobacteria > Alteromonadales > Shewanellaceae > Shewanella > Shewanella sp. SW24. Next base: position 122,391 of record NZ_JAKKSH010000004.1, on the reverse strand, counting down.
ATTTTCTACCAGCCAAGCATGTAATTTAGCGCAGGGACCACCCTGAACATATTCAGCTTCAACAAGGCGCAGGGCTTTAACATCAATTTGAGCCGCATCGAACACATCGAGATCGGTACCCCAATGGTGGCGTGAAGCGCCAGGCAACGCCGACCAGAGCAAAATCAAGTCAACTATAGCATCGTCACTTAAACCCTGAATATTGACCGGTAATTCATTGGCATCTAATACCGCGCGTTTACCGCTAGCCTTGGCATTCCAAATTGCCAGTTGCCGCTCAAAGGGACGATGAGCCGAGCAAATCGCGAGTTTTATGCCCGCATCTTCAGCTTTTGTCGCCATAGACTTAAAGGCGATAGCTGTGTTCTCCTCTAACCCAAAGCTATGATAACCAAGGTGATACGGGCTTAAATAATCCACTAATTCAGGGGAGCTTAAGCCGTAAAGCTTTGCGGTTTCGGGACGGATCTTCAGATGTGCTAACACAGTAATTGTTCCAAAATGACTTCATAACAAAGGGCTAACTGCTCAAGGTCGTCCATTTTAACGCATTCATTCACTTTATGAATGGTGGCGTTGACAGGGCCAAGCTCTAACACTTTGGCACCCGTTGGTGCGATAAAGCGACCGTCTGATGTGCCGCCTGTGGTTTGCGGATCGGTTTCATAACCTGTGACTTGGCGGATCGCGATACGGGTAGCATCTAATAGCGGACCATCACCGGTTAAAAATGGTAGGCCATTGAAAATCCAGCTGATATCGTAATCTAGCTCATAGGATTTCAATAGAGTTTCAACTCGCTCAATCAAGATTTCGGCGGTCACTTCGGTGGAGTAACGAAAGTTAAACATCACTTCCAGTGCACCAGGGATCACATTCGATGCGCCCGTGCCGCCATTAATATTGGCAATTTGGAAGCTGGTGGGTGGGAAAAACTCATTGCCATTATCCCAGTGCATCTGACTTAGCTCGGCTAAGAAAGGTGCGGCTTTGTGGATTGGATTATCGGCAAGGTGTGGATAGGCCACGTGGCCTTGAATGCCTTTCACGGTTAAGTTGCCAGTTAAGCTGCCGCGGCGACCATTTTTGACCACATCGCCCAGCTTTAGGGTTGATGAGGGTTCGCCGACTAATGCCCAGGTGATCTTCTCGTTGCGCGCTTCTAAGGTATCAATGACTCGCGTCGTGCCGTTGATGAATGGACCTTCTTCATCGCTGGTGATCAAAAAGGCGATAGAGCCACGATGATTGGGGTGTTTAGCCACAAAGCGTTCGGTGGCAATCACCATAGCAGCGAGTGAGCCTTTCATGTCCGCTGCGCCGCGGCCATATAAGTAGCCATCAATGATGGTGGGCACAAAAGGCGGCGTGTGCCAGCGGCTCACATCGCCCGTTGGTACAACGTCTGTGTGACCCGCAAAACAAAAAACGGGGCCTTCATTACCACGGCGAGCCCACATATTAGTGGTGTCTTCAAATACCATAGGTTCGATATTAAAGCCGATGGCGCTGAGTCTTTCAGCCATTAGGGTTTGGCAGCCTTCATCAAGCGGTGTCACCGAAGGGCGGGCGATCAGTGCTTTGGTCAGTTCTGTAACGGGATAATTGTCGGCTGGCATCATACTGAGAATACTCTTTTATAGGCGGCTTCATCAAAGCCAATCAGCACTTGTTCACCGACGACTAAGACGGGGCGTTTGATCAGTGTCGGTTGCGCCAGCATAAGTTGAATGGCTTTGGCTTGATCGATATCGGTTTTATCTGCGTCACTGAGCGCACGAAAGCTCGTGCTGCGCTTATTGAATACGGTTTCCCAGCCAGCGGTGTGACACCAGAATTCGAGGTCTTCTTGACGTAGGCCGTCATCTCTAAAATCATGGAAATGAACTGGAAGTTGATGATTTTCAATCCATTTACGTGCTTTACGCACTGTATCGCAATTCTTAATACCGTAGAGGGTCAAAATGATGCTCCAGTGTGGATGGACGCTTGGCTTGCAAGCATTGATTTTACTGGCATTGTGGCATTGTGCGTCGCATGTCACAAGTGGGATGTGTTGCCGATATCTGGTGATTAATAAAACGTTAATTTTCTAGAGATAATAATCGCTGGTGACTTGCTTTGGTTTAACTTTTTAACACTTGTTTAACTTAAGTGCCTTGTATATATTGTTTTTTCATTAAAATCAGTTTGATTTAAGCATTGAGGTCAATGCGCTTTTAAAGGATTAAGATGCACAGCGATGTTTCATTGCAGCGATTTAAGCAATTTCCGCGCTTGATGTGGATATTTTTGTTTGGGTCTTTTATCACCCGTGGCAGTTATTACATGGTGTGGCCATTCTTAGCAGTTATTTTATATGAGAAATTTGCGCTAAGTGCCACTGAGGTCGGCATGGTCTTGTCCAGCGCCGCGATTATTTCGGTATTTACGAGCTTTGTTGGTAGCTCATTGTCCGACAGAATCGGTCGTCATAAGCTGATGTACCTGACGGGCATCCTCTATATCATCTCGTTTTCGTTATTGGCTGAAGCAAATTCTGTCTAGGGGTATGTGGTCGTGATGACCCTGTGCTCTATGGCCACTTCACTGTGGCGACCGCTGACATCCGCCGCTATTGGCGACATTATTACTGATCCTAAGACACGCGAATTGGCGATGCAGTCGCTGTATTTTATCGTCAACGTTGGCTGCGCCGTTGGCCCTATGCTGGGGGTATGGCTTGGTCTTACGGGCATTCTACCTTACTGCAGTGGCCTTTGCCGTATTGTTGGCCTTGTTATATTGGGGATTTAACCATCAAACCCGTCAGGAACCTGCTATGGCGGCTGGCGCCTCATCGAGTGACAATTTAAGTGGCGATACGAGTGGCAGTGAAAGTGACTTTGTAAATGACATGACAAGTGATGGTGTTAATCGTGGTGTGAATGGCTTATCGACTGATGTAGAGGCAAGCACGAAAAAAGCGGCAGTCGTGAGCCGTAAGCAAATTATCGCCATTCTATTGCAAGATAAACTGCTGCAATGTTTAATTTTTGCCAATATTTTGTGTATGTTCATTTATGCCCAAATGGACAGTTCGTTGATCCAATATCTTACTCGCGCAGGTGCGCCTGATTTGCTGACGTTAATTTCTGGCATGATTTTCACCAATGCTATGGTGATTATCTCCACCCAATTTTTGCTATTGAAACTCATGGCCCGTTTTCCGCTCGTCAAACGGATTCAAATCGGATTGCTATTACTGATCGGCTCACAAATCTGGCTGGCGTTTAATCCACTGGATCTATTTTGGGGCTGGATTGGTGCGATTGTAGTGATGAGTGTCGCCGAGACTATTTTGTTCCCCACTATGAATGTGCATATCGACCGCTTAGCCCCTGATCATCTTCGTGGCGCTTACTTTGGGGCCGCTTCATTCTATGACTTAGGATTTGCGCTCGCGCCCCTTGGAGGTGGCATCATATTGGATCATTTTGGCGGTCAGTGGCTGTTTTTGACAGGCGCTTTACTCTCGGTATTGGTGATTTATCTGTACAGTATTTTAGATAAATTGCCGCGCCCCGATTTTGCCATGTTCAAAGTAGATTAGTTTACTAGAGTCATGTAGCCGTTATTCACAGGGAACGTGATGCTTAGCGTGAGGACGGCCGAAATAGATTATCCTAAGTCTGTGTATCGATACAGCTTGGCGAATTCAAATACCGTGTATAGGCTTGGTTTTCAAAAACTTAAAAGGCTGGCTCATGATGGTGAGTCAGCCTTTTATTATTCAGAAAACAACCGATAAACGATTTATTCGAAATGGTTAAATTAGAGCTGTACCGTAAAGATCACGTCTTTACCTGCGGTGACACTGCCTTGGGCTTTGTCGAGGTATTTGACATCCTCCATGTTCGCCAGCACGACAGGAGTGAGTAGGCTGTCGACTTGGTCTTTTAGATAATCAATATCGAATGACAGGATCGGATCGCCGACTTTCACTTCTTGACCTTCCTGGGCTAAACGTTTAAACCCTTTGCCTCTCAGCTCGACTGTACCTACACCAAAGTGAACAAATAGCTCTAAACCTTGGGGAGACTCAATACTGAACGCATGATTTGTCTCAAAAATTTTACCTATAGTGCCGTCGATAGGCGCCAGAATTAATTCGCCTTTGGGGGCAATAGCGATGCCATCACCGACAATCTTTTCAGCAAAAACCACGTCGGGGACTTTTTCAATGGCGACGATATCCCCGGAAACGGGGGCATATACCATGATACCGCCAGCTAACTGAGTCTGGCCCGATACCAAGCGCCTTATTCGGCTTAAAAATCCCATAATCAAGAGCCTCTTTTGCTTGTTTTTGTCATTGTTTTTGTTCTGTAATGCAGCATAACGAATAAATGTCTCTATTTATAGCTTGTTATACACTGCTGTAAGCTTGCAATTCTATCTTGTTGTAATGCCGTGTGCGCTAATGCAGAAAATTGTGTGATGCTGCCTTGGCAAATGGCCGCTTTCACTTCTAAGAGTGAGCTTAAGTTAACGCTGAGTTCGTCCAACCCCATGCCGATTAACAGCGGTGCAATTTGTGGTGAACTGGCCAGTTCGCCGCAGAGCGACACTTTTACATTGGCCGCTTTTGCTTGGACTATTGTCATGTTAATTAACGCTAAAATGGCCGGCGAAAGGGACGGATAGTCACGGGTAAGCTGCGGGTTTGTCCTATCGGCTGCCATTGCATATTGGGTTAAATCATTGGTGCCAATGCTGACAAAATCGAGTCGTGGCAGCATAGCGTTGAGGTTAAATACCGCAGCAGGGGTTTCGACAACGATACCGTAGCTAAGTTCGCCATAGCCTTTTTCTTCTTCTTCCAAGGCATCTTGGCACTGGGCAATGAGTGCAAAAACCTCGTCCAATTCTTCGACTTGATTGACCATAGGGAACATCAAACGGATCGGGCCATGGTTAGCTGCACGCAAAATTGCCCTCAATTGGGTTTTAAATAATTCTGGGTGCGCCAAGGTGTAGCGAATGCCGCGAAGACCCAAGGCAGGATTATCTTCAATTTCTTGGCATAAACAGGGGAGTTCTTTGTCTGCACCTATATCTAAGGTGCGGATGGTAAAGGTTTTACCGCCTAGGGCGTGCAATGCATCGCAATATAAGCTGTATTGGGCTTTTTCATCGGGCAGGGTGGCGACGTTCATCAACATAAATTCGGTGCGAAACAAACCTATTCCATCGGCGCCGACATCGCTGACATGAGTGATGTCGTTGAGATTACCCACGTTTGCCATGAGTCCCACGGTATGACCGTCTTGGGTTTGCGCTGGGACATCCTTGTAAGTTTGAAGTGCTGCGCGCCTTGCTTGTTCATGGTGAAAGGTGACTGTGAGTCTTGCCTGTTGGTCTGGATTGGGATTGACACAAAGTTCACCCGCGAGTGCATCGAGCACTAAGGGCGTGCCGTTGGGAATAGAGTCTGCGTCGAACTGACAACTTAACATGGCTGGAATGCCAGCTGCTCTGGCTAAAATGGCCGTATGGCTCGTTAAACCGCCCGTTTTCAGTACAATACCGCAAAGGTTTTCCCGCGGCAGTAAGGCAAATTCGGCGGGGGTCAAATCCTGCGCTAATAAGATAGTGGGTCTATCGAGTTTTTCGAGTCCTTGAGCTAAATGGCCGTTTATCGCCGCGACGACTCTTTGGCCCAAACAGCGTACATCTTGGGCTCTATTGGCTAAATAGGGATCATCTAAGGATTGTAACTCATTGGCCTGATGGGCAAAAATACGTTCAACCGCCACACTTGCCGACAATTGTAAGGTGCGAATGGCATCGTTCACTTGCTCGATTAATTCATCGTCTTCTAATAACAATAAGTCGGCTTCGATCAACTGATAATTTTCGGAGTCGCTGTCGAGTGCAGCTTGACTGTGGGTCAGTTGTGCCTGTAGTTCTTGTAAGGCTTTGGCAAATTTACCCTGTTGTTGAGGGATTTTAGACAGGGGAATAGGGCGATAATCGAGGTGATGTTCGGTGTGGAGCAGGTGAAGTGCCTGTCCAAAGGCAATTCCCGATGACACTATAATCCCCGTTATTGACATATCCCTTCCTAAATTAACCACTGAACTGAGTGTCCGTTAGCGATAGCGAGTCTAGTTGAGTGACGCTAAGCTTGTAAAGCGTTTGTATGTAAAGCATTGGCATGTCAAGACGGTCGAGACGAGTTTTTTGCGTGTCGGTTAAACCTGCAGATAAATGCACTTTAGCGTAAGAAAAGGCTTAGCTTAGGGTAATGAGCAGCTCAGAGACTTTCTCAACCGCGGCCTGTGCCTGTTCACCTTCGGCAAACACTCTTACCGTGACGCCAGAATATAAGCCTAAGGTTTGTAGCTTAAACAGACTCTTAGCACTGGCTTGCTTACCATTACACTCGACCATGACATCACAGTCAAAGGTTTTGGCTTCTTTAACCAGTAAGGCTGCTGGACGGGTGTGAATGCCATGTTTGGCGGTAATGGTGACTGTTTTTTCGTACATAGTAGATGAACTCATATTTAAAGGGGTATTACATTTCGTCTTTCGATTCTATGATGTGATAGCCCTGTTTTTTCAAGGCGGCGATGGCACTTTTGAGGCGATTATTTTTTACTAAAATGTAATCGGTATCAAAGGTCGAAATCGCAAAAATACTGATTTGTTCGTCCGCTAAGGTGCCAGACACTTTAGATAAAATGCCTGTCATCGAAAATCCCAGTGGCCCGAGTACTTCAAAGCAACACCAGCCCGGTTCTTGCTCTAGGCTGTCGAGTTCCATTTCACTGGAAACGACTAAAGATAAACCTTCTTGGGTCTTACCAATGAAATACATGTCCTGTGCAAAAACCTCACTGGGCAATACGGCATTCGGGCTAAAGCTATGAATTGTGTACTGTTCAGGGTGAACGGCTAAGGTCATTCGCATGGCAGTGTCTCGGTTGGATTTTTAAGGCTAAAGCATACCGCATATCAAACGTTAGCGTGACAGAGAATTTGTGGTTAATGGGATTTTTTCGTTGAAATTCATTGTTGGTGAGATAGCGGTTAACAAGCGGTACCAGAAGGTTTACCCAAAGAAAAGGGCGCCCTATGGCGCCCCAATCGACAAGTCATGCCGTTCTCATACACTTTAGTTAGATTTTAAACTGGCCTAAGGTGCGGGACATGTCTTGGCTAATGTCTTGCAGTGACTGAGCTGCATGGCTATTACTTTCGTTAGCTTTTACTGAGACTTCGGTTAATTCCGAAATATTACAAATATTTCGATTAATTTCTTCGGTCACCAGTGATTGCTCTTCGGTGGCGCTGGCTAATTGTGTGTTCATGTCACTGATATGGGCAATCAATTGCAGAATCGCCGCCATGGCTTTACCCGCTTCGTGGGCTTGGGCCTGTAGCTCATCGGATTGCAGTTGAGTTTGATTGTTGCTCTTCATCACTGAGCCAACACCGGATTGGATCTCGCTAATGATTTTTTGGATCTCATTGGTCGAGTCTTGGGTGCGAGTAGCAAGGGCGCGGACTTCATCGGCAACTACGGCAAAACCACGGCCGTGGGTCCCAGCTCGAGCAGCTTCAATGGCGGCATTGAGGGCGAGTAAGTTGGTCTGCTCGGCAATGCTGCGGATCACATCGAGAATGCTACCGATTTGCTGTGAGGCGACGCCCAGCTTTTGGGTGATGACTTCAGAGGCTTTTAATTCTGCCACCAGTTTTTCTGTGTTGCTGACTGTGTTGTCGATCACGACTTGGCTTTGCTGCGCTTGTTCTTTTACGCTGTTCGCCGCATCGGCCGCTTGCTGGGTGTTGCTCGCCATTTCATGGGTGGTCGACAGCATTTGATTGACGGCTGTGGCGACGCTGCCAGTTTCTCTGTGGATATGTTCAGCACTCTGATTGGACTCTTCAACTGCAATCAAAAGCTGTTTTGCATCTTTATCTAATGCTTGGCCTAAAGGTTGTAAATGGCCGACCATGTCGCCAATTTTTTGGGCGAACATGTTGAAGGCGCGGGCGAGATGGGCAATCTCATCTTTACCTTGAGCATTAATGCGCTGACTTAAGTCGCCTTCGCCTTGGGCAATATCTTCAAGGGCATCAATAGCATCATTTAATGGTGAGGTGATGGAATGGTTAAGCACAAGGAAGAAGGCAAAAATTGGCACTGAAATCAAAAACATGATAATCAGATAGTCGATAATGACTGACTTTAAGCTCGCTTTGACATCGCTAAGATAAGCGCCTGTGATGACTGTCCAGCCCCATTGCGGGTAGTAACGGGCTTCAGCAAGCTTGTCTTCTATCGCGCGGGTCATAGGATCGGCGATAGGGTATTCGAGGGTTGTTTTCGATTTAGCACGCGCTAATGGCAGCATAGTGGCTAAGGGATTTGTGCCATTAGGTAACTTGAAGGTTAATGCTGAGGTACCAATAAGATTTGCGCTATCCCCGTGGGCGAGGATTTGATTATTATCATCAATAACAATGAAGTAGCCTGAACCTGAATAGCGAGTTTGATTGATTAAATCCGCGGCGATTTGTTTAGCTTCTGCTTCGCTAAACTTACCTTTGAGCGCATCCTGACGGTGCACATCTATCACGCTTAACATGCTGGCGAGCTGACCGTCTATCTGCAACCATTTCTGCTCAATTAAATTACTGTACTGCTCTTTAATTGAAAAACTGGCAAAACACACAGTCCCTATCGCGGCCATAAGGAGCATCATCATTAAGCGTTGCAAAATGGTAAACCGGCGCAAAAACGTGATCATTTGGATTCCTTAAGGGCTTATTATTGTGCATCAATATACCTGCGAATCAATCTCAATTGAATCGTCTGTGACATAAATTAAGTAAAAGCCGTTATAAAATATGAGTTTCTTTGATCTAAAGCAGGGAATAGTGATAGGGAACTTTAATCTGTTGCATTATGGGGCATGTTCTTATTAAGTTAGGCCGTTTTATAAGTCGCTTTATGTTGAAGGTTTTATCTGATCTATTAAATATCAATAAGTTAGCATTATGTTAATTTTGCCATCTTGCTATATTAGGCTAATCAATTGTTTTAATTTTGATTTTTTACGCTTTTACGCGCAAGATTAATTCATTATTCAGTTTGAGAATCGATTATGACCACAAATACTATCGTAACGTCGGATGATATTTTACTGAAGTTATGCCACTCAGTCGCCCACGTCCTTTCTAGCACCAGTGCCAGCAATGTTACCCATGCGGGTATGGTACAAAGTATTGCGCGTACTCGTCTTAAACCTGATCTCGGTTGTTTCTCGATTTTCGACGGTGGTTTTTCAGGGCTGGTTGTGATCAACTTTTCAGCCTCTGCAGCGATTGAAATCTACCGTCGCTACATGCTGAACATGGGCATGCCTGAGTCTGAGCTCGCGTTTTCACATACTTCAGATGAAGTGAGTAATGTGATGGGCGAACTGATGAACCAAATTCTAGGGGATTTTATTAATAAAATTTCTAAAGAATTGCAAACGTCAATCAGCCAAAGTCAGCCAAAAATGTTGACGATTAATAAAGAGCTAACCATATCAATCGACGCTAACTTAGACGATGCGGTTGCCCGTAGAGTGTCGTTTAGGACTGAAAATAACCATATTTTTTACCTCGAGTTTGCCATGGACAAAACCGAATTCATTCGCTTAGATGAATTTGTCTACGATGAAGAATTCGATCCCGATAGTCTGTTAGAGCAGCACAGTTCGATTGGGGGAAATAACGACTCAAATTCGAATGTTTCGCCTTGGGTTAAGATGGCCGATAAACCCGCCATTGCGACTCGTGCCATTGATAATGAAGCCGATGATTTGCTCGATCAGCTCGGCATTTAAGCAGAGTCTCTAATGTAAGACGGATGTTAACGCATTCGTCTATACAAGTGAGTGGAACTGTTTTAGTATCGACGCAAAATAATAACTAAGGTTAAATCCTCTTTATGGCATCGAAAGCGACCTCGATTGATATTGCTTATCGTGCTGGCGTATCCCAGTCAACGGTTTCCCGTGCCCTTAGAAACAGCCCGTTAGTCAATTTAGAAACTCGCCAACGTATTCAAACCATTGCCAAAGAGCTGAATTATAAGGTCGATAAAAATGCCAGCAATCTTCGCACCCAAAATAGCCATACCTTAGCGCTGTTATTGTGTGAAGACCCCACCAACGATGACTCGTTAATCAATCCTTTTTTCCTGTCTATGCTTGGCTCCATTACCCGAGCAACGGCGCAGCAAGGTTATGATTTATTGGTTTCTTTTCAGCAATTGTCCAGCGACTGGCACGCCGATTATGAAGACAGTAATAAAGCTGACGGCATTATCCTGCTTGGTTACGGTGACTACATGGACTACGAGCAAAAGTTGGAGCGATTGCTCGCGCAGAATACTCACTTTGTGATCTGGGGCGCTGAGCATAACAATAAGTCAGTACTTTCCATTGGTTGTGATAATCATCAAGGCGGCTTGATTGCCACAGAGCACTTGATTTCCCTTGGTCGTAAAGCTTTTGCCTTTTTAGGCGATGCCTCAAGCCACAGCCCTGAGTTTAGGGACAGATATTTAGGCCATGTGAAGGCGCTGCAAATGGCGAATATTGCTGTCGATCGCACTAAGCAAGTGTCGGCAATTAGCACTGAAAGTGCTGGCTACGATGCGGCTATGGCATTGATGGCCAAAGGCGCACAGTTTGATGCTATTTTTGCTGCTAGCGATCTGATTGCCATTGGTGCTATTCGTGCGCTGAAAGAGAAGGGCATTTCAGTCCCAGAACAAGTTGCAGTGGTGGGATATGATGATATTCCTGTGGCGAGTTTTGCCAATCCGCCATTAACGACCATTAAGCAGAATACCCAATTAGCCGGTGAAATCTTAGTCGACAGTGTACTCAAACTTATCCGCGGACAAGAGGTGAGTGCGCAGCTTATTCCGACGACCTTAGTGGTTCGCAGTTCCTGCGGCATTGATAGTGCGCCGCTTAAGCCGTTATAGATGGGCCGTTATTGCTAGGAGCTTGCTGTTTTTTGCTGGCAAGTCGTTGAGCACTTAATTTGCTTATTGAAACATCGCCGATAATCCTTGGATTTATCGGCTTTTTGCTTTTGGGGATCACTTAACCGCACATTGACGTAAAAACTTCGGCACATCTGCTTTGGTTTTCTTGGCGATTTTTTGCAGTAACTCGAAGGTGGGAGCATTGAGACCGAACTCTTGCTGAAGGTCTGCCAGCATTGCCAGCCACAAATGGCCAGTCATTTCGGCATCGGCTAAGGCGCGGTGAAAGGTGCCATCGCTTGGTAACTGTTTATAGCGCACTAAAGTACCTAGCTGATGATTCGGTGCCGCTTGATATAAACGTCTTGCCACTAGCAAGGAGCAACCAAATTGCCCTTGATAGCGATGGCGAATTTGGCCAAATTCCGCGTCTAAAAAGCGCTGATCAAATGCCGCATTGTGGGCGACTAAGTTATGATCGGCGATAAAGTCGGCAAAACGCGCCATCACTTCATTGCAGGGCGCTGCATCCCTGAGCATTTGATTGCTGATCCCTGTGTAGTCCTCAATAAAACGACTTATTCTAAATCCTGGGTTCATCAACTCTGAAAATCTTTGGGTGATCACGCCGTTTTCAATTAGCACCGCTCCGATTTCAATCGCGCGGTCCCCTTGATTAGGCGATAGCCCTGTGGTTTCAAAGTCGAGCGCGACCAAAGTGTTAGCAGCAGATGTAGGCATAGATCTTATGTGGATTCTATAAATGATGTGTCAGCATTGCCGTCTTTGACAGTACAACGCTTTTAGATAAGCCGATTGTAATTCAATACGTTAGTAAATTCACTATCACATTGACGCTGATAAAAGACTTAATGCTTTGTTGATCCGGTCGAGCTTTCTTGGTTTCGCTTCCTGTTAGCATTTACCTCTATGAATAACAGTTTGGTTTGTGAGCGACCCATGCAACTCGATATTAATGGCTTAACACCCGCGCAATTTTTAGCAGAATATTGGCAGAAAAACCCTTTGGTTATCCGCCAAGGATTCAAACATTTTCAAGATTTAATCTCGCCCGAAGAGTTAGCTGGGTTAGCCATGGATGAGCTGGTGGAATCTCGGCGAGTGTACCAACAGGCTGGGCAATGGCAGGCTGAATTTGGCCCTTTTGATTCCTACGATCATCTCGGTGAACGGGATTGGACTTTGATCGTGCAAGCCTTGAACAACTGGGTGCCCGATGCAGAAGCCCTGATCCAATGTTTTGATTTTATTCCGCGATGGCGTTTAGATGATGTGATGGTGAGTTTTGCCACTCCTGGCGGTGGCGTGGGACCGCATATCGATCTGTATGATGTGTTTATTTGCCAAGGCTCGGGACGTCGCCGCTGGCGCGTAGGCGATCTGGGACCGCACAAAGAGTTTGCCGCGCATCCCGCTTTGCTGCACACAGAAGCTTTTGAACCGATTATCGATACTGAGTTATTGCCCGGCGACATCCTTTATATTCCCCCAGGATTCCCCCATGACGGCATAACCTTAGAACAGTCTTTAAGTTTTTCAGTAGGTTATCGCACCGCTTCCGCCAAAGATATGGTAAGTGCTTTGGCTGATCATCTGTCTGAGCAAGATTTAGGCGCACAGCAGATTGAAGATCCAGACCGCGAGCTGACAACGCGCAGTGGTTGTGTCGATAATCGCGATTTAGTGCGGTTACGCACGCAACTGACTAATATGTTAACCGATGAACTGGTGAGCGAGTTTTCGGGCCGCTATTTAACTCAATCTAAATGCGCCCTCGATTTACCCGATGAGCCGTTGGACATCACGCAAGACGAAGTGCTCGCTTGGCTCGATGAGCAGCCGCTTATTCGCCTCGGCGGACTGCGTTGTTTGTATTTTGATATCAATGTGGGACAAGGCGTTGTCTATATTAATGGTGATAAGTATCAGCTTTCAGCCGAATTGGCCGCGGTGATCCCACTACTATGTGATAGTAATCAGTTAGATAAAGCCGCCTTAGCCCCCTGGTTAGCTGATACCGATTTGCTTACGCAGCTGACTGAGTGGGTGAACCTCGGTTACTGGTACTTTGAAGACCTGAGTGATGAAGAGTGTTAAGGCTGAATTAGATCTAAAGCCTTACAGGTTTAAAAACTGAACAGTTTTTAAAGTGGCATGTCAGCGACTTACTGACATGGTATTCTTTTATCAATGGATTGATAGTAATGTCATTTGCATAGTACTGTTCAGTCATACTGAGCAATGAAAGCATTGGTCAAAGTCGAGGTCGTAACTCAACCAAATTCACTTAGTTGTGGCACGCCCTGCCATCGGAATAAAAAAGGAGGCTAATTAGCCTCCTTTTTGTGGTTTAAATCTTACTGAGTGGATTACGCAGCACGTTCCTGTGAAGTGGTTGAAACCACTTCTGGGCGCAGTTCTGCTGGGTCAAAGTCATCAACGTTGATTGATTTCATACGACCAATTTCTGCTCTTTCCAGTAATTGCACTTCGGCATCGCTTAACACACCTAAGGCTTTACCTTCTGCGGCAACTTTATCTAACCACATAAATGGTAGACGTTTACCACTGGCTTTACAGACTTTGTCATGTAGCGGTTCAGACGCGATGATGTCGAGCAGTGTTTGTTCTTGGATACCCACAGCATTGTGCTCAGAGTTAGTCCAGAACTGGCCTTTACCTAAACGGTTACGGCTTTCACACGGTGTTTGCATGATCTTAGCAACTTTATGATCTAACACATCGCTTGGGCGTTTCAGTGGACGACCGAATGGGAACATCACCACACGTAATGCGCTGCCAAGGCCCATAGGGAAGTTATCCAGTAAATCGTCTAAAGAAGCTTGTAGCTTGTATAGCGCATCTTCAACTGCCCATTGTACTAATGGCAAGTCGTCGGTTTGACGGCCTTCATCTTCATAGCGTTTTAGCGTGGCTGATGCCAGATACAGTTGGCTCAGTAAGTCACCTAAACGGGCAGAGATACGCTCTTTACGTTTCAGGTTGCCGCCCAAGGTTGCCATGGCTAAGTCAGAGAGCAAGGCAAGGTTGGCACTGAAACGGTTCATCTGTTGATAATAACGTTTGGTTTTATCTGAATAAGGCGCGTTAGAGAAACGGCTTGATGTCAGACCTAACCAGAAGCTACGGATGAAGTTACTGGTCGCGAAACCAATGTGACCAAAGATAGCCGCATCGAAGTTAGCTAAACCTTGACCCGATTCAGTATCAAACGCTGACTCCATTTCTGCGAGTACATACGGATGGCAACGAATCGCGCCTTGGCCGTAGATGATCATAGAACGGGTAAGGATGTTTGCACCTTCAACAGTAATTGCGATAGGCGCAGCTTGGTAGCCACGGCCTAAATAGTTATTGGGGCCAAGACACACGCCTTTACCGCCGTGAATATCCATGGCATCGATAACGCATTTCTGCATTCTGTCTGTCAGGTGATATTTCACAATCGCAGAGATAACCGACGGTTTTTCACCTAAGTCGATACCTGTAGTGGTCAACGTGGTTACCGCATCCATCAGATAAGCGTTACCGCCGATGCGTGCCATTGGCTCTTCGATACCTTCAAGCTTGCCGATAGGCAATTTGAACTGACGACGAATGCGAGCATAAGCACCTGTTGCCAGCGCTGCGGTTTTCACGCCGCCAGCTGAGTTTGATGGCAGAGTGATACCACGACCCACTGATAAACATTCCACCAGCATGCGCCAGCCTTGCCCCGCCATTTTCGGGCCGCCAATGATGAAGCTTAATGGCACGAATACTTCGTTGCCGCGAGTTGGACCGTTTTGGAACATGCAGTTAAGCGGGAAGTGACGACGACCCGTTTCTACTCCTTCCACATCGGTAGGGATCAAAGCACAAGTGATGCCGAGTTCTTCTTTATCGCCAAGTAGATGCTCTGGATCGCGCAGTTTAAAGGCTAAGCCTAATACTGTCGCGACAGGGGCTAAAGTGATGTAACGCTTGTTCCAGGTCAGTTTCATACCCAGAACTTCTTCACCTTCCCATTGGCCTTTACACACAATACCAAAGTCAGGAATCGAGCCTGCATCGCTACCGGCTTCTGGGCTGGTCAGTGCAAAACAGGGGACTTCTAAGCCTTTGGCTAAACGCGGTAAATAATGGTTTTGTTGCTCTGGCGTGCCGTAATGTTGCAGCAGCTCTCCAGGGCCTAAAGAGTTTGGTACGCCAACAGTTGAAGCCAACTCACTGCTTAACCCCGCCAGTTTTTGTAACACACGAGATTGAGCATAAGCTGAATATTCTAAACCGCCGTATTTTTTCTTAATGATCATGGCGAAGAAACCGTGATCTTTCAGATATTGCCATACGTCAGCAGGCAGATCGGCAAGTTGATGTGACACTTGGTGTTGATTCACCATGCGGCACACTTCTTCAACAGGGCCATCGAGGAAGGCCTGTTCGTCTGCACTTAAACGCGCAACTGGGTAGTTATGGAGTTTTTTCCAGTTCGGGTTACCCGCAAACAGATCGGCTTCCCACCAAGTGGTGCCGGCTTCAATCGCTTCTTTCTCTGTTGAAGACATTTCCGGCATGATGCCGCGATATACCTTCATCAGTGGACGACTGATCACATTTTGTCTAAATGCACTGATATTTAACGGCAGCGCGATCACGAGGAAAACGATCCAAGAGATAGGGCCGACAACATCGAGTGTCCATCCTGCTGTCATCACAACAGCGGCTGTAATAGTGGCAGTGAGCAAAGATACCCGAAGGTAAGCTAGGGCTCCTAGCACTAAGATCATGGCGATGATCCAAAGTAGGGTAGTCACTGTAATTCTCCTTAAATATGACCGAGTGCCAACCACAGGTCATAGAGTGTTTTATTGATTGCGATCACAATTATAGTTTGTGGTCAGACCTGTGTCGCATAAAAGTTAAACCTAAGAGAATTTTAATACAAGTATTTTTCAAACAATTGTTTAAATTATTTGTCAGCTTTGATCATTCCACAAATGTCATCAACTAGTTACAATGCCAATAAGTAGTTTTTTTGATTGATGATAGGCGAGAAATATGTGCGAGTTACTGGCGATGAGCGCCAATGTGCCGACCGATATTGTGTTTAGTTTTACGGGATTAGCACAACGTGGTGGTGTAACCGGTCCCCACGTGGACGGCTGGGGTATTACTTTTTACGAGGGGAAAGGTAGCCGTACTTTTAAAGATGCTTGCCCGAGTAGCGAATCGCATATTGCAAAATTGATCAAATCCTACCCGATTAAAAGTGAAGTGGTGATAAGCCATATTCGGCAGGCTAATCGCGGCTGTGTGTCTTTAGAGAATACTCATCCTTTTACCCGCGAATTATGGGGACGTTATTGGACCTATGCCCATAATGGGCAATTGACGGACTATCTGCCCAAGTTTCATGTCTCGCGCTATCAACCCGTAGGCGATACCGATAGCGAACTTGCTTTCTGCTGGATTTTGGAACAAGTCGCCCAGAAGTTTGGCGGTACTAAACCTGAAGATATGTTGGCTGTGTTCCATTTTGTCGCGACGTTGGCCGAGCAAATCCGTGCCTTAGGTGTGTTCAACATGATATTGAGCGATGGCGAGCATTTAATGAGCTATTGCAGTAATAACTTATGTTACATCACTCGCCGCGCGCCGTTTGGTAAAGCGAAACTTATTGATACCGATGTGGTGATTGATTTTGATAAGGAAACTACCGCCCATGATGTGGTGACTGTGATTGCGACTCGCCCATTGACCGAGAATGAACAGTGGCGCGTTATGCAGCCGGGTAACTGGAAGCTGTTCAGATTGGGTGAGCTGTTAATCGATCTCTGATGTGATACCACTGAGCTAAATAATGAGGGCAAGCGGATTTACGGTTGACTTTGTTTTGTTCAGGTCACTTTATTAAAAAGTTCGAGTCAGTATCTAACATACCTTCTAGCAATCAGTGATGAACCATTAGCGATGAACATTAACTGAACTTAGAGGTAGGCCCTAAGTTCAGTTAGATATAGTTCAGTTAAATATAGTTCGGTTAGTATTAGTTCGGTTGGGCTTTATTCGATATGAGTTTGGCTTTAGTTCAGTATTGTGAAGCTAAGGCTTTGTATCATTGGGTTAAGTTTATACATCTTAACTCAATGCCTTACCGATTAACCTTCAGTCGTGCCGAGCAGTTTAGGCACTAGCGGTTTCTCTGCAATGTCTGCAGGTATGGTTTCTTGGTGCGGCACTTCATCGAAGTGATATTTAAGTAACTTAATATCGAGCTGCTTACTGCCTTTTTCAAAGTGAGTTAGACGCACGGGCAAATACGCTAAGTCAGGCGCCATCCAGAAGAAGGTTTGACGTTTTTTATTGTCACGCACGACTTCAATTTTGACTGTGTCGTAACTGCCGCTGTCGATGTTCATTCGTTCTTTACCGATCACATGAAACTTGTATTCATCGACTTCGTTGTCCTTGACCATCTTATAGTCGAGCACTTCTTTGCCCGCCATCATATCTAGCCTAAATTGCAACTGCACCATAAGAGGATCAAAGATTTTATCATCATAGGGAAACTTGCCTTTTTCATCTTTGTAACGGGTATGAATAAAGCCTTGAGCTTTGGCGAATGCGGTTTGCTCCGTGTAATTAGGCCCGACACCTTGGCGTTGTTGTAAGTAACGCAAAGGACTGAGCTGCGTATCATTTTGAGTAAATTCACTCAAGATGTGACGCACATCGGTTAACAATAATAGGCTGAGATCGCTATCAAAACGATACTTAAACACGCCATCTTCGGGATTGGGTAGCGTGTATTTGGCTTTTCCTAATTCAATGTCTCCATAGTTGACTTGGTATTCGGCCGTCTGCGGTGTTAGCGGCGTTGGCGCTGCCATGGCAAACATACTTTGAGTGAGGACGGTAAAACTCACTAATAATGTGGGAATGGTACGCAAAGAATGCTCCTTGGGTCGCAGGTTTTCACCTTGTATCACTACAGAATGGTCGGTAGTGGTTGATAAAAAAGTGTCGAGTAGCATGCTTACTTACACAGTTCTGGGTCAATCAGTTGAGCATAAATCAATTATCGGATCGACTGTAAGCAGGTTATAGCCGAGGACGACGTTTCTGTAAATAGAGATGTAAATAGTTTATGGATCAATATATTAAATTAAAATGGCATTGCCATGACTAAAGTCACCAGATCCGGGCGCCACTCGTATTCAGACAAATTAATTTTGCCGCAGTTCACTGTTATCCCTTCAATTCTTAATAATTCCATCTGTTCTTGAAAGAAGGTTGAATTTTTCTCGAAGGATATTTTGCCTTGACTATTGAGTACCCTATGCCAAGGGAGTGACAAATGTTCGGGAGCTGCTTTCAGTGCTTTTGACACATAACGCGCTCGTCCCGGTAATCCTGCATAATCGGCAATTTTGCCATAGCTGCTGACTTTACCCTGCGGGATCATGGCGACGATATGCCAGATTTTCGCCATAGGAGACAAGTCCACTGCTTGGGGCTGTTTTCTCGCTACACTCTGTTTATCTTGTTCAAGGTATTGATACAGTGGTGATTTGTCTTTAGGGAACGATGCCATTGAATTGTTAACCCTCAGCTTAATGGTATTCACTCACAAAGAATCACGCTCAAAAACTTTTGCTTGATGAGTTCACGTTAGTGTAACGGTAAAGCATGGCTTAGCGGAAGATTAGAGGGTATTTGGCGTTTAAAGGATTAAGCACTTCTCGATATTTTTATCGGCTAGCTCGATTACTAACAAAATATTTAAACTGTTTTTAGCTTAAATATTGTGTAAATGGTCAAATAGTCCATAATAGCGCCAATTTTTTTGACTCGATGAGAGAAGATAACTGGCATGGCTGTACTCGATATTCTAACTATTCCCGATGAGCGCCTTAAACGTAAAGCGCAACCTGTAAAAGATATTGAAGCTGTTCAGGGATTTATCGATGATTTAATCGAAACCATGTATCACACGGACGATGGTATCGGTTTAGCAGCAACTCAAGTCGGCAGTACAGATGCCATTATCGTGATCGATTTATCTGACGGTCGCGACCAGCCTTTAGTGCTGATTAATCCTGAGATTGTTGAAAAGTCAGGTGAGTTCGTCGGTGAAGAAGGTTGTTTGTCTATCCCAGGTTATCGCGCTAAAGTGTCACGTTTTGAAAAGGTTAAAGTGACCGCCTTAGACAGAACGGGCAAGGCTATTGAAATCGAAACCGATGAGTTTTTAGCCATAGTATTACAGCATGAAATCGACCATTTACATGGCAAAGTGTTTATCGAACATTTATCCATGCTAAAACAACAAATCGCCCTTAAAAAAGTGCGTAAATACGCTTAACTTTTGACTTAAGTTGTATTTTAGAGAATGGTTGTACCTATTGATTAGCCGCATTTATAGTGCGGCTTTTTTGTATTTAAAATCTAATCAAGGAAGATTAATGCTGTGATATGTGAACATAACAGCTTGTTTTTACTCTGATGAATGGATAAGGTAACCCAAAATCTACATTAGTTGTAGGTTCAGTTTTCATCATTAACAGCAAGTGTATGGATACGGTAGGGAAACAAATGAAACTTAAGGTATTAGCCTGTAGTATAGCCTCATTCGCAATGCTTTCACTGGGTGGTTGTAGTGCATTTTTTAACGGTAATACTACGGAGAAAAATGCGGTATCAAGTAGCTTAGTTGAATATCTATACCCCGATGAGAAGAGTCGCCAAGCCCAGCAGCCATCCTTACCTGTGCTGCGTTTACCGATTACCGTCGGCATCGCTTTCTTGCCTTCGTCCCATTGGCAAGCCGATGCAATTGATAGCCGAACTCAGATGGCATTACTTGATAAGGTGAAAAAATCCTTTGTCAAATATGACTATATCGATCGTATCGAAGTGATCCCAAGTACCTATCTTAAAAATGGTAAAGGTTTTGAAACCTTGCAGCAGGTTGCTCGCCTGCATGATGTTGATGTGATGTCATTGGTTTCTTACGATCAATTGATGCAAAGCCACGAGAACAAATCCGCCATTCTTTATTGGACTATCGTGGGCATGTATTTAATCCCCGGCAATGAAAATGCGATTCAAACCTTTGTTGATACAGCCGTTTTCGATATGCGTAGCCAGAAGATGTTATTTAGGGCGCCAGGTATTAATCAGTTAACTGAGAGTTCAACCGCTGTTGGCGTGACGACAACCCTAAGAGAGAAATCTTACGAGGGCTTTGATCTTGCGGTGAACGACATGATAGTCAATTTAGATGACGAGCTTGCCCGTTTTAAAACTCGGGTTAAGGAAGAGCACGTCGCCACCATAGAACATAAACAAGGTTACAGCGGCGGTGGCAGCTTATCTTTATTAATACTTTCACTATTGGGCATTTTTGCGATGCGCCGTTTAACGATTTGCCGTGAATAAAGAAATTAAGCGCAAATTAAGATCGTTAAGGATGAGCAAATTGAAGTTTGCTTTGAATCAAGACGTGAGCAAAAAGTATATAAAGTTGAGCACAGGTTCTGGTTACCAATTTACTTGTAGTTAACGTTTTGATTTTTTTTTAAAGTGGTTTACAGAGGCTGCGGTATTGCGTCGGACACCACTTAAGCGGCGCGATAGATTACGCGTTTAACAAGGAGAAAAATTAAATGGATTTAAATTCACTATTACTGTTTGCAGTTGCTTGCCTTGCTATCAATCTTATCCCTGGACCTGATGTCATCTACATTGTATCTAACACAATGAAAGGGAAAATGATCAGTGGGCTTAAAGCTGCGATGGGTTTAGGTGTGGGTTATTTTGTTCACACGCTTGCTGCTAGCTTGGGATTATCTGCCATCATTCTCAGTTCAGCGTTGGCTTTTAGTATTGTGAAGTGGTTAGGGGCCGCGTATCTAGTGTATTTAGGCATTCAAGCGTTAATATCAATGTGGCGTGGCAATAATAAAATTGTGGTTGATAACAATAGCAAACCAAACGGCAACGTAGTTTTCCAAGGCATTGTCGTTAGTGTACTTAATCCTAAAGTCGCTTTATTTTTCCTCTCTTTTTTGCCGCAGTTTATTGACCCGTTAGCGGGTTCAACGTC
Organism: Shewanella sp. SW24; assembly: GCF_025653395.1. Lineage (NCBI taxonomy): Bacteria > Pseudomonadati > Pseudomonadota > Gammaproteobacteria > Alteromonadales > Shewanellaceae > Shewanella > Shewanella sp. SW24. The sequence goes on along the minus strand of NZ_JAKKSH010000004.1, from coordinate 101,215 downwards.
AATTCAGCTGTTAACCCTTGGTCTTATTTTCAGTTTGTTAGCGACCTTGTGTAACGTCCTTTATGCGTCGGCAGGAAGCTGGGTATTTAGTCGCCCCAATTCCCTGCGTTATTCGAGAGCCTTAGAGGGGATATCAGGTGTGTTGCTTATTGGCTTGGCCAGTAAAGTCATGACCAGTGATAGATAGTGGAATAAGGTCATTTTGTCGAGTAAGACATAAGTCCTCTTTGCTCTGATAGATATGAGCTTTTCAATCTAGCTATGACAAAGATCGCTTGTTACAACTTCACAAAATACGGTAGCGCGATGAGTGCTATGCCGATGCAGACGAGTAAGATTAGGTTGCTGACAAAATAAGGGTAGAGCATCAGGGTTATCCCAACGACGAGGGGGATGGGTGCACCTTGGCGTTTGCCATAGGTGAAAAAGCCAAGACCAAAGAGGCTAAAGACTAAACTCCATAGTAATAATGCTGGATTATCAAACATCTTGAGTTCCTCAATGGTTAGCCTAGGTAGGCTTTGACCTTATCACAGCGCCAAATTGGTCAATCGATTACTTAAACTATTGGTTAAACGGCTGCGTCGTTTTATTGAGTCTAATGCTGACCATCCCTTAGCGTAATTAAGCTTTATTCATCTTATTGCTGTGATGTTGCCTTATTTCACTCGTGCTATAGCTCATATAACTTTAAGGGTAAGCCGTCGGGATCGCTAAAGAAGGTGAATTTTCTGCTTGTGTATTCGTCAATGCGGACGGGTTCAACGGTAATGTGATGGCTATGAAGATGTTCGATGGCGGTTTCAATCGATGCTACGCGAAAGGCGAGATGCCTAAGTCCACAGGCTTCGGGATAGCTTGGTCGTTTGGGTGGATTATCGAATGAAAATAACTCAATTTGACTCTTATCGGCCAGTTGTAAATCAAGTTTATAGGACTTATGTGCCTCACGGAAATGCTCTGCAAGCACGGTAAGGCCAAGAATGGTTACATAAAAGTGTTTGGACTTTTGATAGTCGCTGCAAATAATCGCTGCATGGTGAATGCCGAGTAACATCGCTTTCCTTTGTGATTTTTAAAGGGTGATCAAATAAGATAGAAAGGTTTGAGAGTATAACGGTTAAAAAAAGATAGCGTCACAGTTTAGCGTGACGCTATCGGTCGATTTCACTTTTTAGCTCACCTAGGCTTTTTGCTCGTTTAATCTTCCAGCTCGAATATGGCTGAAGACAGCGGTGCAAGTTGCATCTGAACTTGTCCTTCACCTTGTTTGACAACCAACTGCGCTTTGTTGTCTTCCAGCAAATCCTTAAGTGGATAGGTCCCATCCGTTAACTGCCATTGGTCGATAAGTGGCTTTGGCAGCTTAAGGGATAATGGCTTTGCTTGGGTTTGATTAAAGTTATTCACAATAATCAGTTTTTGGCCCGTTTTATTGGCCGTATTTTCCTCAAAGCGCACAAAGGCAAAAGTGCAGTCATCATAACCCGTTGCGCTGCCATGTGTATCCATTGTGGCGGTTTGTGCGCTGCGGTTGGCGGCATCGAGCGAGTAATATTCTCCTAAAAGCGCCGGTACATTTTTACCTGTGCTTAGGTTCAGTAATTTTTGATAATAAGCCCGCAAAGTGGCTTCCTTTACGGTTGATTGTCCACCATCAAACTTGCCATTGTTCATCCAGCGCTGATGGGCGGGGACGCCAACATAGTCAAAAATACTGGTGCGTGATGCATGACCAAATCCTGGGTTGTCGATGGCGGCTTCTCCCACTTCTTGGCCAAAATACACTAACGTCGGTGAAGTACCTATCGTTGCCGACACTACCATAGCGGGTAGGGCATAGTGTGGATTAACGGCTTGGGTTGCCGTGGGCTTATTTGTGTGTAGCGATGCTAAAAATGCCGCATTACCAATACGTTGCTCGTCGTGGTTTTCTAAAAAGTGCAGCATGTGAGATTCAATATCCTGCACTTTTGCCTGATCTGCCGCGATATTAGCTGTGCTGGTTTTACCCGCCATTACGGCTTTTAGGGTGTCGTAAAGATCGACCTTATCGTACAGATAATCCATTTTGCCAAGTTGGATATAATCTCGATACAGCTTGGGGTTATAGACCTCGGCCAAGATAAAGGCATCGGGATTTGTGTGTTTTATCTGGCTGTTGAGATAGCTCCAAAACTCCACTGGCACCATTTCGGCCATATCATAGCGAAAGCCATCGACCCCTTTCGCTAGCCAATACTGGGCAATCTGATTGAATTTAATCCAAGAGCTTGGGAGCTCGGCTAAGTGTTGTTGCCAGAAAGCGTAATGCTGCGCCTGCGTTAAAGTGGCGAAATTGGCTGGCAGGCGAGGGAAGTCATAGGTGCCATCGGGGCGTACGCCGTAATTGATTTTAACGGTCTCGTACCAATCATTGGCATCGGGCTTGGCTAAGCGTGAGCCATTGCCAGTCCATTTTGCGGGAAATTCGTTGAATTTGCCGTCACTTAAGGGGTGAGCTTCTCCGCCCAGCGGTTTAAGTCCTGCGGGTAAGCTTGGCACTTCAAAGGCATGCGCTTTTCCCTTTGCCCCCTCCGAGCCATTATTAACATCAACTTTATCAACAACGTAATAGAAGTTGTTGTTTTTGGCGTACTCCAGACTGGTATCATCATCTTCGCCAAAATCACGCACGCCTTGGGGTTTACTAACGGATTGATAATGGCGCGCCACATGGTTTGGCACTATATCGATAATCACCTTTAAGCCGTGGTGATGGGTACGGGCAATGAGCGCTTCGAACTCGGCTAAACGGTTGGCGGGATTGACCGCCAGATCTGGGTTGACGTTGTAGTAATCTTTGACTGCGTAGGGTGAGCCCGCGCGTCCTTTGACCACATCGGGATCATCAGTACTCACGCCAATCGCGCTGTAATCACCAATCAATGCATGGTGGGGAACGCCCGTGTACCACACATGGGTAACGCCTAGGTCCTTGATGCTATTGAGTGCAACATCGTCGATATCATTAAATTTGCCGACGCCATTGTCGGCAATCGTGCCCCAAGGTTTGTTGGTTGGATTTTTATTGCCATAAAGGCGAGTAAAGATTTGATACACCACAGGTTTAAGCGTCATAACCTCACTCTCAGACTTTGGCAGTAACTCATTATCAAGCGTCAGCGCCGATGCATTCACATCAGCCGATAAGCTAAAAAGCGAGGCAGTTAATAAAGAGGCACTGAATAGAGCGTTTAAACATAAGCTGAGTGATGACTGTCGGCGCTGCTGGGCTTTCGCTGCTTGGGTTATAAGTAAAGCCACTATGGGAAATTTAGCCGCTTGGGGGCACTGAGTCACTCGGGAATAGATAGGCGATAAAAAGCTCAAGACTGAATTCCTTTTAGGGTTGAGTTTTTGATTGGGTGAGTTGTTTGAGCCTGAGTTAAATCGCTAGCTGAGTAACTCATGTGATTAGAGGTCTGACGGCTAGGTAAGCCAGTATTTAGCTGCGGTCTTGCTTTAAACTCAAGTATAGTGACCCCTGCATGGGGCAATGCTAGCGCTTGATTGAGTGAAACTGTGTTGCCACTGATGATATCTGTAGCGGCGCGGTTATCGCCAAGTACACTGGCAAAGCGGTTTACATCTAGCGTGACTGCTTTGTCATTTTTATTGTAAATCACCATGACTTTATCGGCCGAGGGCTGAGTACAGGCATTGTGTTGGGTTTGAGAATTGTGTTGAGTTAGTGACTTAAGTGCTTCGGCTTTCTGTTCAGCTGATAATGGGTCATTCAATAAGCAACGAAATTGTACATAGATGCCATCCTGCGGCACAAAGTGCAGTAAATCACCCGATTGCAGCGCAAGGGATTGTTTACGGTAATTCAGTAGCGTACTGACAAATTGCTGCGCTTGTTGTTGAGGTTCACTCAGTCCTTTGCCCGTAAAGGCGTTAATGGCACTGTTGGCAAAGCCGCCGGGGAAATCACTGCGCACAACACCATCGTGACGACCTTCGGTTGGGCTGGTCATCAAGACTTCAGTGCCGTAGAACAGCTGCGGAATACGTTTGGCGGTCAGCACATAGGTGAGGGCCATCTTGTATAAGTCTATATTTTCTTTCACTAAACTGAAGATACGATTGGTGTCGTGATTGCCTTCAAATAGCACTAGCTTACTGGGATCAGCATACACAACATCGTTGGCTAACATCTCGTAAAGCTTAATAAAACCCGTATCCCAGGTTTCTGGCTCATTAAGGCTGGCAATCAATTTTTCGTATAGCGGGAAGTCCATCAAACTGGGTAAATCTGAGGTATAACCATCGTCATTGATTTTGCCCTTTTGCCAATAGGACACTGTGATGGGGTTTGCGGTCCATTCTTCGCCAACAATATTAAAATTTGGGTACTCAGCCATTACGGCCTTAGACCATTTAGCGAGAAACCCTTTGTCGGCGTAGGAATAAGTATCTTCACGTATCCCCGAAAGTCCTGCGTACTCGACCCACCAAATACTGTTTTGGATAAGATAGGTTGCCAGTTTTGGATTGCTTTGATTTAGATCTGGCATAGTGTCGGTAAACCAACCATCGACAAAATCAATATGATCTTGCGCTGCCGCGTAGGGATCTTGCACTGTCGTGCGCCTATGGCTGGTGAAACGGGGGCTGGTAACGCTGGATTTAATAGCACTGGATTTAGTATCGGCAGACTGCATCAAGTCAGGCTTGGATTTGCGATTATGTAGCTGCGTTTTTGTGGCATCGTTCAGCCAGTCTTGGCTAGGTAAATCGTTGAGCCACCAATGGTTAGAGCCGATATGATTCACCACAACATCTTTAATCACCCCTAGGCCAAGCTTGTTAGCCTTAGCGACTAAGGCTTTATAATCTTCGTTGCTGCCAAAGCGGGGATCGACGCGGTATAAATTGGTAATTGAGTAACCGTGGTATGAATACTGGGCTTGATTATTCTCAAGCAGCGGATTGATCCATAACTGAGTCACGCCAAGTTTTGCCAGATATGCTAAGTGCTGGCTGATCCCTGCTATATCGCCGCCATGGCGAGCATCGGGATAGTTGAGATTACTGGGAGAGTTAGCTGCGACTTGCTCTAACATATCGGCTTGATTGTCATTACTCGTGTCGCCATTGGCGAATCGGTCCGGCGTGATAAGGTAAATCACATCCTTATAGCTAAATCCTTGGCGCTCACGGCTGCCCTTAGCACGCCCTTGCAACGTATAGGGCAGGCGATAAAGAGGCGTGTCGGCTTTTGAAGCCGAGTCAGTGTTGGAAATTATTAGCTCAAAGGTTTGCGGCGCAGCTTGGCTCAGATCTAAATTGATAAACAGATAGTGAGGGTTATCAGTGTGCTCAAGGCTTTTAAGTGTGATGCCTTTTCCTTGTATATCAACCTTAATCTGCTGCGGTAAGCTTGGAAGTTCGCGGCTATACAGCACCAGCTGTAACTCAGGATTCTGCATTCCCCCCCACCAAAAAGCGGGTTCAAGCTTAACGTCCGTCGATATATCTGGCTCAAAGGTGTTTGCATAGGCCGTATTAAATGAAGAGCAAACCAAGCATAAATAAAGCGCAATCATTAGGTTTTGACGGATCATAATGTAAGCCTTTTAAAGAGAAATAAGTAAAACGTGCTGGCATGATGAATGTTAGAAATGCTGAAATCTACATAAGCAAAAGCCTGCTTCTTAATTGAAGCAGGCTTTATTTGGGGTAGTTTATAAAGAGTAACTTAACCCTAGGAAGTACTGTCTACCGAAGTATTGGATTGTTCCTGTCTGATGTTCTTCACCAAAATAGGTTTTGTTCGGTTCATCAGTTAAGTTATTAATTTGGAATAAGAACTTAAGTCCATTTTCCAGAGCGTATGAAGCTTGATAATCCACAATCGTTTCGGCATCGAAGAAAGCAAGTTGTGATTCAACTGCCACTTGTTCTGAAACATAGCTGCTACGATATCTCATGCTGACGCGAGTATCGAAACCGTCCAGAGTATAGAACAAGGTGGTGTTGAGTACGCTTTCTGATAAACCTGGTAATGGAATGGTTAAGTTTGAACCACTTAAATCTGTGGTAAATTCCACTTCACTGTCTGAATACGAGTAGCTGCCAGTGAAGCCAAGACCGCTGAGTGGCGATGGTAGGAAATCAAAGACTTGGGTATAACCTAACTCAACACCACGAATGTAGCCGCCATTGTCGTTGTTGATTGCAGTTTGATATTGACCTTCATCTTTTACTACTGGGAATTCAACACCATTATCGATAATAGTATCGGGGACGATAAATCCATTACCTTCAAAATCAAATGGTTGGATTGTAAAATTGTTGATAAAGGATTTAATATCTTTGTAGAACAAGGCTACGACAACCGCACCTTCAGAATCTTCAAAATAGTGCTCGTAAGATAAGTCGTATTGATCGGCATAGAACGGATCGAGTAGAGGACTGGTGTTACCCCAAGCATTGTACTTTTTGTATCCCGGAGTAGCAGAATCGTCATACCAAGATCCCATGCCTGACTTTAGCTTGTCGATTGGAGGACGTGACATCACAGAGGCTGCAGCAAAGCGCAGTTGATCATTTTCAGTGAGGTGGAAAGTTAAGTTGAGTGACGGTAAATAATCGGTATAGGTTTTACCTATCTCGTTACGGATATAATCGGTACTGATCACGCCAAGTTCATCAGTAATCGCTTCACCTAGACCATAGCCAACTTGTTGTAGACCTTTACTGCTTTGATCTGTTTGAACAACACGCACGCCCACGTTACCCGTGACTTTCATATCGCCTAAGTCAAACTCGAGATTACCTTGGACATAGCCAGCTAATACATCTTCATTGACCGAACCGCTTTGGATCATGGTCCAGTTATTAGACCAATTTGCTGTCGGGGTGAAAGGGGATTGTCCTGTTGCCGCTAACTGCGCGTTAACCAGCTCAATGGCTTTGTTGAAATCAACGGAAAGGAAGTTAGGGTAGCCTGATAATTCACCGCCAAAGTTGACGACATTTGTCATGTCAGTGTTCATTTGAAGCACCGGCTGGTTAGTTGGGTTTTTACCAAATTCAAAACCATAACCGGCTTGTGAACGTTGCGCATTAAACTCACGTTCTGAGTAGCGCAGACCAAAATCAACTGAAGTTAAGAAACCAGAATCTAATGCATAGTTAAAGTCTAACTTGTAGGCGACAAGATCATTTTGTTGATCGTATGGCCACATACCCACTTCTTTTAAACCCAAGGTCGCGGTATTGGTATAGTCGTTTGAAAAACTGACATCGGCGGGGCTTAAACCATGTAGTTGATAATTAATTGATTCGGCTGAGCGTACTTCATTACCTATATCATCATATAAAACGGCACGCGTGCCGCCGTTGACGAACTCACCATCGGCTTTTGAATAGCTCACATCACCTGCGACAGTTAATGCGCCGCCATTGTTCCACTCAATATTGACTGAGCCTGATGTCAGTTCTGAATATTTTGAGTCGTTATCATTGATAACAAAAACGGCAAAGTTATCAGTACCATCAGTTGATACCGTTCCGCCTGTCATAGAACCATTTTCGACAACCGCATCACTAATAGTACCGTTTTTTAATGACTTAACGCGAAAGCCTCGGGCAAAGTTTTCGGAAGTGAATTTTGAATGGAATAAATCACTTTTTACACTGAGATTGTCTGTTGGTTGCCAATGGATAGCCGCCATATAACCATCACGTGTATCATCACCGCCTTTTTGCTGTAACTCAAAACCTTCACTGATTGATTCGGCAGCACCGTCGCCATTGACATCTTTTTTATCGTCGTTGAAACGTAAACCAATGAATTGACTGGCAACATAAGGTTGGTACAAATGGGCATAGCCTAGCGCCACACCGAGTGTATCTTCAAGGAATTTGCCTTGATAGGCAAAGCTAAGACGGTTGCCATATTGATCGGCATCGGAAATCTCATCCGCTCTGTCATTAAAACTGCCGCGAGCATTGATATTAAATGATTGGTCTTTGTCGCTTTTTAAGGGATCTGCGGTTTTTAATTCTACCGTACCGGCGACGCCTCCTTCAATCAGCGAGGCTTTTGGTGTTTTATAGACGGCGGCTTGACTAATTAATTCGGATGGATATTGGTCAAACTCAATCGCGCGTTTACCGCCCGTTGTCACTTGTTCGTGTCCATTAAGCGTTGCAAAGACGAAATCACCATCAAGACCTCGAATATTGAGGCCGCTTGCTTGTCCACCAGTGCGCACAGCGGTCACGCCTGGTAAGCGAGTCAGTGCATCAGCGATTGACTGATCGGGAAGGGCGCCAAGATCATCTGCTGAAATCGATTCAGAGACGGTATCTCCAAAGCGTTTATCATTTAGTGATTTGATGACACTGGTTCTAAAGCCTTTAACTTCAATAACCTCAATCGCAGCTTCTTTTGCTTTTGCTTCCTTATCTGTGGTCACTTCATCTGCCGCATAGGAGTGCATACTGGCACCTGCGGCGATGAGCGCTAAGGTTAGCAAACTGGGTTTAAATCGCATCATATCTCTCTTCCCCTTGGAGTCGCTTTATCGCTTTGTAGAGCGTTTATCGTTATCACCGCGTTATTTTTGCGGCCTTTTTTTGGTATATGGGCGCTTAATTGACTGCATAAGTGCTGCGTTTATGACCAAATTGTTATGCAACGGTGAAGATACTACTCCCGAGTTTCTTAGCTGAACAACAGAGTGCATACGTATTCAATACCTAGCAGAGTTAAGAATAGACTGTGATAGAGGGTGAACTCAGGGAATAAAATGATTTTATTTTGTAATCAAGTGACTGTTAATAAAAAGTAAATTTCATTGTGATGCCATGTGACTATTGGCAGCATCTTCTGCATACGTATGCAGGTGTATTGAACCTTATTTCCCTCTTCACGTATGCTCGGTAACACAAAAGAAGCCGCGATGACTTTACTCTGCAGTAACAAAACGATAACTGTTTGCTTGAGTGTGTTAGGGAAAGTTCGCTGTAGAATAATGATAAAGGGGCAACAATGAGTGAGTTAACGTGGTGGCGTGGTGCAGTGATTTACCAAATTTATCCGCGTAGCCTTTTAGATACTAATGGTGACGGCGTCGGGGATTTACGCGGCATTATCATAAAGCTGGATTACATTGCGAGTCTTAATGTCGATGCCATCTGGATTTCACCTTTCTTTAAATCTCCTATGGCAGATTTTGGCTACGACATCAGTGATTACCGCGAAGTTGACCCTCTTTTTGGCACTATGCATGATTTCGATGAATTGATTGAAAAAGCCCACGGTTTAGGTATTAAGGTCATTATTGATCAAGTATTAAGTCATACCTCGGACCAACATGCGTGGTTTATCGAGAGCCGTGAAAACCGTACGAATCCCAAGGCGGATTGGTATGTGTGGGCCGATCCTAAGGAAGACGGTACAGCGCCTAACAACTGGCTCGCGATTTTTGGCGGTTGTGCTTGGGAGTGGGAACCGCGCAGACAGCAATACTATTTACATAACTTCCTGCGTAGTCAGCCCGATATTAATTTCCATCATCCCAAAGTGCGCCAAGCTGTGCTGGATAACGTTGAATTTTGGCTTAAAAAGGGGGTAGATGGCTTCCGCTTAGATGCCATTACCTTCTGTTATCACGATGAACTGCTCAGGGATAATCCGGCAAAGCCTAAGGATAAACGTCAGGGCCGTGGTTTCAGTGAAGATAACCCTTACGCATATCAATACCATTACTACAATAATGACCGTCCGCAAACCATCGCTTTTATTGAAGATTTACGAAAGCTCATCAATCGCTATCCAGGAGCGGTTACCTTAGGCGAAGTCTCGGCCGAAGACTCCTTGGCTGTAATGGCTGCCTACACTAAGGGCGAAGATCGCCTGCATATGGCCTACAGTTTTGAGCTGCTGACTGATGATTACAGCGCAAGTTATATTCGCCAAACCGTAGAGGCTTTGGAAGCGAGCATAGGTGATGGCTGGCCATGTTGGGCTATCGGCAATCATGATGTGCAGCGCGTAGCGAGTCGTTGGGGGCAAGGTAAGCAGAATTCAGACATGGTCAAAATGCTCAATGCCATGCTAAGTTCGCTGCGCGGCAGTATATGTAGTTATCAAGGTGAAGAACTCGGTCTAACCGAGGCGCCAATTGAATACCATGAGCTGCAAGATCCCTTTGGCAAAACATTTTGGCCTATGTTTAAGGGGCGTGATGGTTGCCGTACGCCAATGCCGTGGCAGCAAGGCGCTGACTTTAGTGGTTTTAGTGATGTTTCTCCTTGGCTGCCAATTGCACCTGCGCACCAAGCGTTAGCTGTGGATGTACAAGAATCTGATGCTGATTCCATGCTCAACGGTTATCGACGTTTTCTGGCTTGGCGTAAGTTACACCCAGTGTTAGTTGAAGGTGATATTAAATTTGTTGATACAAAGGAGCCCATTTTGGCCTTTGTTCGCACCTTAGGCGATATAAAAGTGTTCGTGGGATTCAATTTAGGTGATACCGAGGTCGAGTTTGATTTCTCTGCATTTGAAATCAGTGAGTCGCTGACGGGACATGGCCTTAAAACCGCACAAATAGAACACAATCAGCTGAAGTTTTCGGCATTTACCAGCTTTTATGCAATGTTAAAGTGAAAATGATTCATTTTTATTCGGTTGAAGTGTTATAGATACGGGATCCCAAGCCCACAGTTCGATATAAACCCGCCCACGGGCACCATGGGGAATGTAACCTTAATTAGTTCCTGATAATAAAAACATACAGAGAGAATAACTATGGCGTCATCAATTAATACCGGTAGCTACACGAGCAGCACTGGCGAAAATGGGTCGGGCAGTTATCGTTTTGCCTTGATCTCATTGACTTCACTGTTTTTTATGTGGGGTTTTATCACCTGCTTGAACGATATTCTGATCCCGCATCTTAAAGCGGTGTTTTCACTGAATTATACTCAAGCCATGTTGATCCAGTTTTGTTTCTTCGGTGCTTATTTTCTAGTCTCAATCCCTGCGGGTAACTTAGTGAAAAAGCTGGGTTATCAAAAGGGAATTGTTACTGGTCTCGTGATTGCAAGTATTGGTTGTGCGCTGTTTTATCCCGCGGCGGCCCTCGCTACTTACAACTTGTTCCTCGGTGCATTATTTGTTTTGGCATCAGGCATCACAATCCTGCAAGTGGCAGCCAATCCTTATGTCAATGCCTTAGGCAGTAGCGAAACTGCGTCGAGTCGTTTGAACTTAACGCAAGCGTTCAACGCCTTAGGCACAACGGTTGCGCCGTTTTTTGGTGCTATGTTAATTCTTTCTGTTGCCAGTTCAGTATCAGGCGATTTAGCCCAAGCGAGCGCTGAAGCGGAAGTGGTTAAACTGCCATACCTGTTACTTTCTGGCGCCTTGGCTATTCTAGCGCTGATTTTTGCGAAGTTAGATTTACCTGTGATCCGTGAGCATGATGAAAGTGTTCAAGGTGAAGTTCAAACCCATCTTGGTAAAACCAGTGCCTTGCAAAGCAAGCACTTAGTGCTCGGTGCTGTGGGTATTTTCGTGTATGTAGGCGCAGAAGTGTCTATCGGTAGCTTTTTAGTTAGCTTCTTAGGTGAAAGCCATATAGCGGGTATGCCAGAAGCCGAAGCCGCCCATTACATCGCCTATTATTGGGGCGGCGCTATGGTGGGACGTTTCATTGGCTCTGTGGTGATGCAAAAAGTACCAGCAGGCTCAGTGCTTGCATTTAATGCTTTTATGGCGGCGCTACTTGTGGTTGCAGCGATGACAACCAGTGGCAGTATTGCCATGTGGGCAATCCTTGGGGTGGGGTTATTTAACTCGATTATGTTCCCAACGATCTTCAGCTTAGCGCTTCGTGATTTAGGTCCACACACTTCACAGGGCAGTGGCATTCTGTGTTTGGCGATTGTGGGCGGCGCGATTTTGCCCTTATTCCAAGGTATGTTAGCGGATAATCTTGGCGTTCAGATCGCCTTTATTCTGCCCGTGATTTGTTATGGTTTTATCCTGTTCTACGGGGCTAAAGGCTCAAAAATGTAATGGGTTAAACTGACTGTGGCAAAAAAGCGATCTTAGGATCGCTTTTTTTATGGCTTTAACCTTAACTCGGCGCCAGCACGCTTGCGTATTAGGGCCTGACCTCCTATGATCCTCCGGTTTTATCATTCATGGTGACCTTTTAAATGTTGAATTCTCCGCTTTCTGCCAGCTCGAACGAATTAGTGATCAGTATCTTAACTATGGTGCTGAGCCAAGGAAAACCCTTAGATCGGGCCTATTCTCAGCATTTTTCTGGGTTGCAATTAGTACCCGCCGAGCAGGCGCGTATCGCATTAACGACGGGTGATATCCTACGTCGTTTAAATCTATATTGTTATCTGGCGGAAATCAGCCCAGATGAGATGGAGCGTTTTGGCTCTAAATTGCTTAATGCCTGGCATTTATTCCATGGGCTTGAATTGCCTAAAATGCAATATTCGTTGCAAGTTGATGAGGCGCGTTTAGCTGAGCGTATAGAGCAAGCGAAAACTAAGCCTGTGTTGTGGGACGGTTGCCCTGAGTGGCTCGATGTTATGGGCCGTGAGCAACTAGGTGAGTCTTGGGAAAAAGAGCGCGCCGCGTTAAGTACTGCGCCGAAACGTTTTTTACGCGCTAACGGCCTTAAGGTGACTCGTGATGAACTGGCCGCTAAGCTTGCTGCCGAGTTTGTGAGCACGCTCTGTGTTGATGGGGTCGATTCCGCCCTTGAAGTGACCTCCGATTCAGCCTTGTTCCGTACACAAAGCTTTAAAGATGGCTTATTCGAGCAGCAGGATGCGGGCTCTCAGCGCGTAGCTGCGGCGCTTGATGCCAAGCCAGGCATGAAAGTGATTGATGCTTGCGCGGGTGCGGGCGGTAAAACCTTACACATAGCTGCGCAAATGCAGGGTAAAGGACGCTTGTTGGCCATGGATGTGGAGCAATGGAAACTCGACAAACTCAAAGAGCGTGCCCGTCGTAATGGGGCACACAATGTCGAAACCCGTGTTATCGCCAGCAGTAAAACCATTAAACGCTTAAAGCTCAGTGCCGATAGGGTATTGCTTGATGTGCCTTGCTCTGGTTTGGGTGTATTAAAGCGTAATCCCGATGCAAAATGGCGTGATACTGTAGAGCGTTTACCCGTGTTAATGGAACTGCAAAAACACATTTTGAGCAGTTATAGCCGCATGGTCAAAGTCGGTGGCATAGTTGTCTATGCGACTTGTTCTATCTTCCCTTGCGAGAACCGCGGTCAAGTGGATGCGTTTTTAGCCGAGAACCCCAACTTTCGCCTGATTGAGGATGAAAGTATCAGCCCAGCCGATAGCGGCTTTGATGGCTTTTACCTTGCCAAACTTGAACGTATTCAAGAATAAAGCATTGCTTTTTAGACTAAAGTAAACCTTTTACCGCGTAGGTAAAGGGTTTACTTAATTAACATTAGTGCCTAGAATTTCTTATAAGTTATAAATATTTAACATTGTTAATCAGTATTTATATTGCAACTTTGCTCTTAAGGAAATTATGGCGTACGGCGTTAACCTTCCAGATCTGCTCGATCATGCAGACGTTAAACTCGCCCACAATGTCAGCATAGCTTGTTATAGCAGTATTCTTTCTATGCTGCTCAATGGCGCACCGCTACATGAAATCTTGCACGCCTTAGTCTTAAAAATCGAAGCTCAAAAAGTAGGAACCAGAGGGTCTGTGTTACTGCTCAGTGCTGACGGTAAACGTCTGTTATTAGGTGCCGCCCCCAATTTACCCGACAGTTACAATCGAGCCATTAATGGTGTTGAAATTGGCCCCAATGTGGGTTCTTGTGGCACGGCTGCCTATTATGCGCAGCGTGTTATCGTTGAAGATATCGCTCAACATCCTTACTGGGTTAATTATAAAGAACTACCATTACGTGCAGGTCTTAAATCTTGCTGGTCAGAACCTATCAAAGATACTCATGGTAAAGTGCTAGGCACATTTGCCATGTATTATGATACGATAAAGTCCCCAACAGAGCAGGATTTAGAACTCATTTCAGAGGCGGCAAGACTGGCGAGTTTAGCCATTGAACGCAGTCGTGCAATGGAATTTCAGTATTTAGCTGTGAAAATTTTTGACCGGTTACCTCTTGCTCTGGTTATTTCCAATTCTGACGATGCAGTTCTCTATGCTAATCCCGCTTTCAGACATATAGTTATTCCTCAAGATACTGATATAGCTAACTTTCATCCTAAGATTTTTTTAGCATTATCCCAATCTAATGACTTAGTGGGGTTATTTGAGCATTTAGCTCAGGACAGAATGTGGCAGGGTGAGTTGGTGGGTCTTAGGGGAAATGGCGAGGAGTTTTATCTTGACCTTATCGTCACGACCTTCCGAGAGTCCAATGGTCAGCAACCCTGTTTTGCATGGCTATTTTCAGACATTAGTGAACGTAAAAAAGCGGCGCAGCTGATTAAGTATCAGGCCAATAATGACTCTCTTACCGGACTTGCTAACCGCAATGCGTTATTCAAGCAGATCCAAGCGTTAATTACCTCCGACAGTTTGACACCCGGCTTTAGTTTTATGTTGATGGATTTAGATAACTTTAAGCAAGTCAACGACACCCATGGCCATGACAAAGGTGATGCACTGTTAGTGCAAGTGGTTAAACAGATCAGCGAGTGTGTCGATGACACTATGGTGTTTGCACGCTTAGGAGGGGATGAGTTTGCCTTGCTATTACCTGGGGTTGTTAACCAGAAAGAATTGGCACAAATTGCAGATACAATTAACAAAAATGTGGCAAAACATTATGTGCTAGCCGATGGAAAAGGCGTTTATAGCTCGGTCAGTATAGGGATTGCACGTTTTCCTGAAGATGCCCTCGATCTTGAACAGTTGTTAAATTGTGCCGATCAGGCCATGTATATTTCTAAGGCAAATGGTCGCAATCGATATCATTTTTTTACTGAACAAATGCAGCTAAATGCCGAGCGTGTTGCTAGCCTTCATAATCAGCTTAAGCAGGCATTAGATCAGCATACCTTCGAGCTTTATTACCAACCCATAGTCAATGCGACCACAGGCTTGATTGTTCGTGCTGAAGTGCTGTTGCGCTGGCAGCATGAGGGAATGTTTATTCCACCCGATGAATTTATTCCCATCGCTGAGAACAGTGGTTTAATCGTTGATATTGGGCGAGATGTTCGCCTTGGTGCTATGCAGACTATTTTAGAGATGCATGAGCGAAATTGGCCCATTAATTTATCGGTGAATGTCTCGACCTTTGAGTTTTGGTCCCATGAACTACAAGATGCCTTTGTGGAGTCCTTTGCTGCGATTACCGAGCAACTTGAGGTGACAGATTTCCCCTATGACAGATTAACCCTTGAGATCACTGAATCTTTGCTGATGAAGCAGCATACGTATCTTATTGATGTACTTAATGGTTTGCGAGTTAAAGGGATTAAAATTTCCTTGGATGACTTTGGGACGGGTTACTCATCTCTATCTTATTTAGCTAATTTCCCTATCGATCAAATTAAAATTGATAAGAGCTTTATCGACAGATTAGATGAAGGCAAACGTCACGAAGCGTTGGTGGAGGCCATAGTGCGTTTAAGCCATGCGTTAGATTTAACTGTGACGGCAGAAGGGGTAGAAACTGAGTCCCAGCTAAAATTTGTAATGGCAAATCATATTCAAGAAATTCAAGGCTATTTATTTTATAAGCCTATGCCCAAAGCTGCATTCTTTGCCCTGTTGGCAAAGCAAGCTGAGCTACATAAGGGTTTTGACGTTTAACCTTGATGTTTGACCTAGATGTGAGGGCGGCTTAATCAGTGACAGTCTGATTTTAATATTGGGTTTAGATGTAAGGTAAGAATTCAAGTTTTAGATATAATGCATTGAAATGTAATAAAAAGAGCGCCGAGGCGCTCTTTTTATTACTGGAAACAGGTGCTGTACTGAGTCTCTGCGTTCACATTGAGTCAGGTGGCGAGCGCTAAGATTTAGCGGTTATCTGGCTGTTAATCACTAGACTCAAGTATTCAGTAAAGTCATGACCGTGATTCTGCAGCATTTTGGGGAACATAGAAATCGGCGTGGAACCTGGGAAGGTATTGATTTCATTTAGTAAAATTTCATTGTCCGCGGTTAAGAAAAAGTCGATGCGCGACAGGTGACGCAATTTCATACCTTTAAAAGCCTTGATTGCATAGGCGCGGATTTGTTCACTGATCTCAGCTGACACATGCTGTGCCACCACATCGGTGCGTGCTTTACTGTTTTTGGCGTATTTCTCATCGAAGGTGTAGAAGGTGTTGGTATCACAGATGATTTCACCTGGTACTGTCGCCACCACTTCACCGTTGTACTCGTATACTGCGACTTCTAACTCACGGGCTTTAATGGTTTTTTCAACGATAACATAGGGCGCATAGCCGAAAGCATCTTTAAGCACGCCAGCGACTTTATCGCTGTCATCGACTTTATAACAACCAACAGAGGAACCCTGTGAGGCCGCTTTGACGAAGATGGATCCCCATAGTGCTAATGCGGCTTGGGTTTGCTCTATTGCTGCATCATCGAATTGGTTTAGAAAAATATACGGAGTATTCGGAATACCTAAGGCCGAGAACCACATTTTAGCGGTGATCTTATTAAAGCAGTTACTGCTAGCCTCGGACTCACAGCCAAAATAGGGCAGTTGGATTAGGTTAAAATAGGATTGAATGTCACCTGTTTCGCCGGGATAGCCATGAATGCAGGGAATGACGTAATCGACCGGCCATGGGGCTTTGCTCTCATCGCGGAAGCGAATTTCGCGGCTATTGGTCAGTTCACAATCATCACCCGCAGCGGTGCGGTATTGACCAAATTTATCCAGTTCGACACGCAATACACAAAACTGCTCGGATTTTGCCAGTGAGGTTTCAAAATAATTGGCCGACATGAGTGAAATATCGTGTTCGGCACTTCCGCCGCCGCACAGCAAAAGCAGGTTGATCTTAGACATTGTGAGTGATTCCTCAAAGTGAGCAAAATCGGATGACATCGGCCTGTGGCAATACGAATATCATCCTATAGTACAGCCGCTGTCATCTTAGTTTTCTTGCCCCTATGAGTGCAAGGTTTTGCTGACTGATGGCTATTAAGTGGTGAATTTTAACGCATTACATCGCATTGCAAATATGGGGTAGTGCCTTTGTCGGGTTTATTTTGATTTTTGTGGCGTGAGATGGCAATGTCGTTGGACTATTGCTTCGTCACCGTCATCTAAACTGTGCAACCCAGTACGAGTGACATTGACTTTAGGCAGATTACAGCATGGTATCTCATGGTGAATAAAAACATTCGGTTAGCCCGCTTACAGGATACAGATAGTGTGCAGGTATTACTTGAGCAACTCGGTTATTCTTTGCCCCATGCTGCTTTAGCCCAGACGTTAAGCCAATATCAGCATGATTCTTTGTGCCGCAGTGATGAATTACTGGTGTATGAGCAACATAATGCGCAGGGTGACATGCAAGTTGTCGCTGTGATGGCCTTGATGTTCTTTGATTATTTCCCCGCCTTGAGTCGTATCTGTCGTATAACCGCAATTGTGGTGGATGCCGACATGCGGGGTCAGGGCGTTGGCTCTCAGTTGATTGCCTTTGCGAAAGAAAGGGGAAAGCAAGAGAATTGCCAGTTACTCGAACTCACTACATCGATGCAGCGCATTGCCACACAGCAATACTATGAAAGTATAGGGTTTACCAAAACGTCCTTTCGCTACAGCTTAGTTTTGAGCGAACAAAACGGCTAATTCTTGGCTCGAGCGAGCATAAACAGATCCGTTGTCCTTGTGCCTTCGGGTACCGGAAAAACGTTGCGGGTGACATTGATAATTTCAAATTGATTTTAGCAACTGATATTGCCTGGCCCACAGCCGATATTTAGTCATCCGAATTTGTACATTAATACCAAAGCTCAGAGTAAATAGTTCAGATCAAAACAGATGTTTAGCCCTAAGTTATAGGCATGATTTTTATGTAAATTCACCATTAACTCTACATCCATCAGTTGTGCTAAGGCCACTGGTCTCGCTTCCCAGCGCGGTGCGTGGCCAGCATCATTACAGTGTGCTAGGTATAAACGTCGCGTACTTTGATGTATGCCAAAATACGTCATATTACAACGCTGGCTAATCGTTAAATAGGGCTCAAAGTCGAGTGCGTATATCTGCATGTCTTTAAATTCTGACCACTTGATATAGCGGGTTTTTTCATAATAACGCTTAGGTAAAGCGGCATCTGGTGCTATGGCGTCAAACAAGGCAATAACGGCTTGTAGATCCTTAAGTGTAATAATGTCCTTTTTAATCAATGTTTAAATCCTTAGTTTCATGGTTAGAGTAAATCTAAAAATCATATCTTAAAATGTAGTTCCTAAAGTGTTCCCCATTGACCACAAAGCTTCATTCACCCCCAAAGGCGGTCGGCAAGACCCGATGCGCGTTGGGTTGCTTGGCTACTGGCCCGCTCGAATACGTGCTGGGTGCCTAAGCAGGTAAAGTGGACTTTAGCGCGGGTGATGGCGGTGTAGACCAATTCTTTGGTCAGCAGTTGCCATTGGGCTAGGCTGGGGCTCGGCGGCAATACTAAGGCCACACGGCTAAATTCGCTGCCTTGGCTTTTGTGTACTGTCATGGCATAACAGGTTTCATGGCTGGGCAAACGGGCTGGCAAGACTTTTAACAGGCTGCCATCGGCCTTGATAAAGTGCGCCATTAAACGTTCGGGTTTATCTTCATCCTGCAAAATCAATCCGATATCACCGTTAAACAGGCCTAAGTTATAGTCATTGCTTTGGATGATAATGGGCCGACCCAGATAAAACTCCTGTAGCGGTTTAATCAGCTTGGCATTGGTCAGTGCTTGAGTCACATACTGATTAATGCCTTCAACCCCATAATCGCCCGAGCGCATAGCACATAGAATACGGTACTGGTTAAAGCGTTCAATGATGTCAGCTGTGCTTGGACGCTTGCTTAAATCACTATTACTCGTATCGCTATTCAAGGCACTGAGATAAGTGCCATATTGCTGGCAGGCTTGCTCCAGCAGTAAATTGAGTCCCACATTATTAGCAGGCTCGCTTACTTTGGCTTGGGTTTGGCTTACGATCATACTGTGTTCTAACCAGCTCAATTCTGCAGGTCCCTGTTGCCATACCTGCAAAATACCTTGAAGATCAGCACGATTGACGGCACTGGCGAGCAGTCCAATCCCTGCATCGCCTTTAAATCTGTGGCTGTGCATTAGCATACATAAGCTATCGCCAAGTTTAGGGGCATTGCTGATATAGGGCGTTAACTCAAAACCCGTTAAAGCACTCAGACGCTCGGCTTGTTCCTTGGAATAGCGCATTTGCCACAGAGCAGGGCTGTTTGACGCTATGTTGTTCTGAGCAAGGTTATTGGGATCTACTGGTATTTTAAGGCCCGCACAAATATCGGCGAGCACAGCGCCAGCCTCAACCGAAGCGAGTTGGTCTTGATCGCCGAGTAAAATCAAACTGGCGTGCTCAGGCAATGCGCTCAGCAATTTATACATCATGGGCAAATCGACCATAGAGGCTTCGTCGACAATCAATAAGTCGAGCCTAAGCGGATTACCTTGATGGTGGCGAAAGTGCGGCGAATTGGGGATCACCCCAAGCAGTCTGTGTAAGGTTGAAGCTTCCTCTGGAATACGTCTCAGAGCCGTTAAAAAGTCTTGGCTATGTCTATTGCGAGCTTCATCAATAACATTAGCATGGGCGCTGAGTTCCTTCGCCAGACGCGCTTTTGAGGCTTTGATTGATTCGCTTAAGCGAGCCGCAGCTTTTCCCGTTGGCGCGACTAAACGGATTTCCTGCTGTGATTCCATTTGTAGCAATAACAAAAGTTTAGTTACAGTGGTGGTTTTACCCGTACCTGGGCCGCCAGTGATCACTGACAGTTTTTTACCCAGCGCTGTGGCCGTTGCGACCTTTTGCCAATCAATGGGTGCTGTGTCTTCACTGTTAGTGAGTACATTGGTAGTGAGTGCATGGGTCGCGCTCACATTGGCAGGGAACAGTTGATCTAACAGTGACCTCAACTTAGCGATTTGCGGTTGCTTTTGGTGGCTTGCTTCTTCAGATAAGTGCTTAGATACGCTTCCGGACAAGCGAATTAAAGCAGCGGCCACTGAGGTTTCAAATTGATGATAACGTTGTAAATAGAGTCTGCCATTATCAAAAATAAGCGGTTTGTTACTGCCCGCTTGGCCGACGGCATCAAAGCTTTGCAAAGTCTCTGTGAGCGCTTCTAGGCTTAAGGTGATTTTACAATGGCTATTTTGCTCGGCCATGGGATTGAGTGGCACGATATGGGCGAGCACTAGACAACTGTGCTGTGAAGATAATTGCTGGCTTAATAGCGCACACAGCAAAATAAACAAGGGCTGTTGGCTGTCGCTTGGATGCAAGTGACTCATTTCGAGTGCGAAATGCCGATCGAGCGGTGTGAGCAGTCGTTCTTGCTCCCACTGTTTTAACAGCTCTGGCAGCGGCGCTGTAAGCTGAATTGCGCCATGGTCTATCCATTTCGCTGCTGTGAGTGAATGTGCATTTAGCCCTTGGGTTGAGCGCATCATGCCGTGACTCCTATATCGATTGCACCAGCCAATCTGCTGTGAAATAAATTGTCATTAAAAAGTGAATCTAGCGCGAGAATAAGTGCCTTCGGCGGCTTGTCGTAGTAAATACCATAGCCGGGATATTGAGCCGACATTCCCCGTAAGAACAAGTAATAACAACCGCCTATGTGGCTGTCGTAGTCATAACTTGGCAGGCGTAAACTCAAATACCTGTGTAGCGCCAATGAGTAGAGGATGTACTGCAAATCGTACCTATGATCGGTTATTGCGCTTTGCAGCGCGCTCTGATGATAGGCATTGATGTTGTCGCCTAAATGGTTCGACTTATAGTCGGCGATATAATATTGACCTTGGTATTCAAAGGTTAAATCGATAAAGCCTTTGAGCATGCCCTTGAGATCATCAAACTTAAGTGTCGACTCATAGCCAAATTGCTGCAGTAGCGCATTGAGCTCAGTATCTTTAAGTTCGCTTAAGGGTAAATAAAACTCCATTTCGACTAAGGTATTCTGCGGCGATAACTTGGCTAAGCACAGATCTGGATGAGCAGGTTTGACGGCGCTTACGGCTCTTACATGGCTAGTGACCTGCGACTCTAAGGCATGCGGCATCGCGCAGAGCGGTGCATGCAGCACATCCAAATACCAAGTGTGTAATACTGTTTGCCATTCGGGCGCGATACCGTATTGCAACATGGCTTTAGGCAATTGCAGCGGTAAGTCGATTTCTGCCTGTGTAAAATCAATCTCTTCTAACACTAAATGCATAAAGCTACCGGCATTGGCGCCGCGCTCAAAGTTAAAGCGATTGAGCATGCCATCCTGCAAATCATGACTTGCCTCATCAGGAATTGAGAGTGTTTGCGCAGCCGTATATTCAAGCGTACCTAATATTTCATCGTCGGCACCCGGCGCGGCTTTACCATGGCTGGTATTTTTAACGAGACCTGAATAACTGCCGACTCGCCACGGCGTGCTGTATTGACGGGTTAAGGTTTTCGCGCTCAGTATTTGCGCTATGTCTTGGCTTGAGGGCAATGGCCGCTCGTCTATGTCATCGGGCACCTTATCAAGACTTATGGCTTCCACATCTTGGGCGAGCTGCTGCGCAGCATTGCAGATACGGGCAAAGTCACATTCTGAGTCGCCTATGCCCAATAGATAGCCGATAGCGGTTTCATGCAGCTGACTCTTAAGACCATTTTTAAGCTGACGACTGTGGTTGGCTATATACAAGTAACACAAATACACAGGGCGAGTGAGCGCCACATACAAAAGGCGCAAGTCTTCGGCCAAGGTTTCTTGTTTTGCGCGCTCCCAACCCTCATCCGTGCCTTCGATATCCCATACTAGCTCTTGCTCACCTGCATCGTTGGTTCTGTGGTACAGCATAGGCGTTGGGCGGCGGCGATTGTCACGGGCTAGGCTGACAAAGGGCACAAAACACACGGGATACTCAAGGCCCTTACTCTTATGGATAGTCACAATTTGCACCAGATTCTGCTCGCTTTCAAGACGCAGCTGCTGTTCATCTGTGCCTGTGTTATCAATCAGTTGCTGTTCATACCAATTGAGCAGGGCGCTAATACCATCAAGTTCGGTGGCCTTTTGCTGTAATAGCTCGGCAAGGTGGCGAAAATCCGTCAGGCGGCGCTCACCGTTTGTGGCATCTTGCTCTTGAGCATCTACCTCAGCACTGGCGGTGTGCAGTAAACGGTCAATCAACTTAGTGCTATTGGCAAGGCTTAATAGCGCGGGCATGATGCCGCGTTTTTGCCACACTTGGTGTAAGTTAAAAAATTGCTCTAATAACAGCTGTCTGTGTTCTTCATCTTGGTTAAAGGCATGAATTTGCTCGGCGCTGTAGCCCAATAATGCCGTGGCTAGGGCGCTGCGCAGTGCCCGTTCATCTTTTGGGTTCGCTAGAGAGCGCAAAATTAACGCCATTTCCCGCGCTTCAAGGGTATCGAACACACTGTCGCGACTTAAAAATACTGCGCCTATGTGGCGTTTACTTAATGCGGTTTTCATCACTGCCGCTTCGTTGCGATCCCGCACTAGGATAGCGATGTCTTTGGCGATCAAAGGTCCGTTTGGGCTGTGGCATTCGCCATTGGCCGCATCTGTCAGTAAACGGGTAATTTGTGCCGCCGCGTCTTCGGCTAGCAAGTGTCTTGCCGTGGTTTTGTTGAGGCCGTTTTCTGCGCTTTCGCTTAAGAGTCTTAATCTTAAAGCGGCTGGATTGGCGGTTTTTTCAGTGAGGATTTTCCCTTTAGCACTGCTGGGCGTTTTCACGCTATCAAAGGGGATCGATTGACTGATAAACGGATCGTGATGCTGACTAAACAGATGGTTAACCCCAGCGACCATGTTTGCGCTTGAGCGGTAGTTGGTATCCAGATGATAGTGGGCCTGCGTATGATGACGGGCCTCAATATAGGTATGGATATCGGCGCCGCGAAAGGCATAAATGGCTTGCTTAGGATCGCCAATCATCAACAGGCTGAGCTTATTTTCTGTATCGTTTTTGCCTTGCTGCTCAAACGAGTAGCGGTCTTGGTAGATGCCAGAGAAGATCGCAAATTGCAGCGGATCGGTATCTTGGAATTCATCAATAAGCGCGACGGGAAAGCGTGTTGCCACGGCTTTGGGCAAGGTTTCATTATTGGCGTTTAACGCACTCGCTAATGTCGTGAGCAAATCATCTGGAGTCAGCACATTTTTTTGTTGTTTTTGCTGGGCAAATCGCTCGCTTATGCCGAGTTTCGCGCTATATAAAAATGCCGGTGTAATGGCGGCAATCAATGTGGCGAGTTGCTCCATATGATCCATCAGCGGCGCTTCGCTCACACTTGGGATCACGCCGCCCTTGTTGAGTTTTAACTCAGACAGCGATAAGGCTTCTAATTCTTTCAGTGGCGGCAACCCATGCCCGAAGGCGAGCCAGTTATCTAGTGCATCGAACATGGCGGCGAGCTTGGGGTACTTATCCGTTGCTTTGCCAAAGCGGGTACCATTCAGCGGCAAACTGTGTAGCAATGCCAATAAGCCATCGCGTCCCCTTGGCCAAGCTAATTTAAAGCGCTCTAAACTTTGGCGTAGTGACAGGGCTAAGGCATCAAACTTAAGCGCGGGTTTCAAAGGCTTTGCTTGACTGGCGCCAAGGAGCGGTCGCAACTGTTTGACTAAACCATCGGGCTCGCCAAATTCCTTGGCAATGATTTGCGCTAAGTAATCGGGCAGCGGATAACAGGCCTCACGCCAAAAATCCCGCACCGCATGGTGCAAAAATTCGCTGTCGTCCAAGGTAAAGTCCGATTCGAACAGCAAGGAAGACTCAAAGGCGAGATCCGATAAAATTCGCTGACAGAAACCGTGAATGGTAAAAATCGCCGCTTCGTCGAGGGATTTAAGGGCGAGATCGAATCGCCGCAGGGCAATGGCGCGATCACTCTCTGGGGTGTTGTCATACAACGCCTGCACAAAGGGGTCGGCAATCGTTAGCCCTAAGAAACACTTAAAGGCGACTTGAATACGCCGGCGAATACGATCCCTTAACTCTTCGGTGGCCGCATTGGTGAAGGTAACCACGAGAATTTGTTCGCAGGTGAGCGGCGCAGGAATGCCATCACCAAGCAATAAGCGTAAGTAAAGACCTGAAATCGTGTAGGTTTTACCTGTGCCAGCGCTGGCCTCAATAAGACGACTACCGCCAAAGGGCAGAGTGAGAGGATTAAGCGCTTGTGGTGCTGAATGTAAGGCTTGTGTGTTCAACGGCATCTGTTCACTCATGCTTGCTCTCCCTGTGCGCTATCGCGGTTCAAATGTGGTGCGAGAGCTTGTGTGTCAGTCGCGTGTTCATTAGCAGGGCCTTGGCTCATACCATCGTTGAGCGCAAATTCCTCAAGCTGAGCCAGCGTGTCTTTGAGATATAAACTCACCATAGGGCGATAGATACGCTCGGCTAATGCGCCAAAGCTATCCTCAGAGAACTCCTGCGGGAAACTGAATAATCGCTGGTAATGGGGTTCGTTCCCTTCGCCTAACTGACTCTGCTCATCCAGCCATTCAGGTAACGCTTGCTGCAAACGCTCATCGTGCTCACCCTCGCAGCTGACGTAGGCCAGTGAGGTGCGCGGCATAAAACACAGTGGGTATTGCTGACCTTGATAAAACAGCACCAGCAAATCGGCCAGTAACGCATGGGCGCGCTCAGCAGTGATTGGCGCTAAGGCGTGGAAATGCCCCATGTCGAGTAGATAGCTTGCATGTGTGTGGCCCATTGCCATTAAACACAGGTGGCGAAGGTACAACCTCAGCACATCGCGGCCGTGGGCGCTACCAGGGCGGTAATTGACTAATCCCTTAGGACTGATGTCATCAATACGGCCTTGCAGTAACACTTGCTGGGAGTTACCCGCCGTGATGGGCAAGTCAAACACGAGTTTAATATCCGCATGGCTGCTGGCTTGTTCTCCCTTGAGGAACAAAGTTCTGCCAATCAAAGGTTTAATATCATGCTGATATTGGCGCAATAGCAAATCATCGAAGGGCTGCATGGGCAAAGTGCCACTGGCTTTGAGGCGTTTAATCAGCTCGATATCAGGCTCAGTTAGGCCTTGGCCTATGGCATCGTCGAGTAACTTGGCCTGTAACATATAGCGCTCTAGGGCATTCAAGCTAAAGGGCTCGTCATTATCATCAGCCTGAATATTAAGGCTGAGATCGACTTTTAACGTACGGTTGAAGAAGTACTGCGCCGGATTTCGAAAGAAACGGATCAGGGCTGACACATCCACTTGCTTACTTTGCTGTTGTTCGTGCTCAGAATCTGGCACTGAGTCTTGTTCATCCGCGTCGAGCATAATGCGAGTTTGCGCGCCGATAAAGCAGCCCGCATGTGTGCCCGCAGCATCCGTATTGGGCGGACACCATTGCAGGCTGTAACTTTGGCCTATGCCTGAGTTATGTTGGCTTATGTTTGAGCCATCTTTGTCATCATTTTTTACTGTGGCTTGATACAACTTGGGATCAAAGGGTTGCAGCGGCTGGTGGCTGACAATTGCGTTATAGAGGGCTTTTTCGGCATCCTCTGGGTCTATGGGGCTTGAAGCGTTTTGCGATTGAGCAAATAGCGTTTCAGGTAGATAGCACAGCTGACAATATTCAATCAGTTCAGAGACGAGCATAGAGGCGATACGTTCAGAGTTATCCCGTTCGCTGCGGCCAATATAGCTGATATACAGTTGTTCCCGCGCCGACAATAAGGCTTCTAAAAACAAATATCTGTCATCGAGGCGGCGGGAGCGATCGCCTTTACGGGCACCGAAATGCGCCATTAAATCAAAGCCGACGGGATGTTGAACCCTAGGATAAACCCCATCGTTCATGCCGAGTAAACACACGACCTTAAAAGGAATCGAGCGCATCGGCATCAAGGTGCAAAAGTTCACGCTTCCCGCAAGATAACGCTGGCCGACCCGAGATTCGGTTAAGCGTTGATTAAACCACTGTTGCAGCACTTCAATACTGAGGCTAAGCCCGCTTATGCGCTCTTGGGTTAGCGCCTCTAGCGGATTTGTCTCTAACGTTTTTGTATCTAAGGGCCTGCCCGCCGATAGTAACTCTTGCTCTAGGGCGGCAATGGCATCGCGGATTTCCTGTAATTGTTCGTGTTCGTCTTCATCTGTGTCGTAGAAGGCATCTAGTAGCTCAGTTAATTCCGCTAAACGCAGGGCGCCCACTTGCGGCAGGGCGAGTATTTGCGCCGTTTCATCGAGTACTTCAATAAAATTGAGTAGCTTACCTAACGCCTGCGCCGATTGGCCTTCGATGCCAGTGACGACAAGATGGTCTTGGTAGAGCGGCGCATCGTCACTCAAGGCGTAACCTAAAATCAGCCTTTTAATACCAAAGGCCCACGAGTTTTGCTCAAACGCTGGCACACCTTGTTTAAGGCGGCTTTGTTCATCGCGGCCCCAGCGCACGCCCGCTTCATCTAACCAGCGGCGGATCAGTTGCAATTCATCGTCATCGAGCTGGAAACGGCGCAAAATGGCGGGCACTTCGAGTATGCTCAAAATGTCGGTCAGACCAAAACGACTTTGATTAATTCCAAGTAAATTTAAAAAGCTATTGATGAGCGGTGATTCCTGCGCTGCACCGCGGTCGGCAATGGCGTAGGGAATGTAATGCAGGCCTTGCTTCGCCGAGAAGACGGCATCGATATAGGGGGCGTAGGCGGCGACATCGGGCATCATCACCACTATGTCTTTAGGCGTCAGGTCGACATCATTGCTGAGTAACTCAAGCAAGTGATCGTGCAGGGTTTCGATTTCCCGCAGTGGGCTGTGACAACTCTTGACTCGAATGGATTCATCGTCGCGCTTAAGCAGGCGTCTGTTCTCGACATTTTGGTACAGCTCGGCATCAGGCCCTAGTACTCTGTCTAAGGTTTGCATCTCTAAAATATCGTATTGCACGCCGTGGAGCATGCTGGCATGACTGTGTGGCGAGTTGGGATCGTCACAGGGTTCACAATACACATCGTCGCCAAAGTCGCAGTGTTCGGCGGGGAGCTCAAGCAGCATATCGAGTAATTCACGGCCCATCTTGCCGTTATTGGCAAGCAGCGGGTTACCCACTTCGAGTTTATCTTCCCACAGTTCGGCTAATTGGCGTTTACCCGCATATTGCACCGCCATGCGGGCACGATTACGGGGATCAACAATGTCGCCCCAATAGTGCTGACACGGGCTTAAGCCTAGTACGATCACATCGATACGACTTGCTAGATGGTAAAGTACTTCAAGGGTTTGCGGCGCCATCGAGGAAATGCCAAACACAAATAGGCGTTGCGGTAATTTGGCGAGTGACGTGTCGGGATGATTCAGCGCGGCAATTAAGTCACTGTGCAGGTTGGCCCTGTGGTAATGGCTTTGATTAAGCTCATCACGGTTAAAGGCAATGAGCGCGCGCCATAAAATGGGTTGCCAGCGTTGGTCTTCATTCAGCGGCTTGGTGAGTGAGTCGGGCTGCTCGTTTTGCTCCCACGCTAAAATCCAATCGGGGCGATACACTAAGTATTGGTCGAAGATATCGGCAATGCGGCCACAGAGTTGGTATAGCTTAATATCGTCAGCCGTCATATCACGGGTGTTGTGCTGTTCACTCGCGTCGGCGGCGGATTGCTGATGACTTAGATAGTGTCTCAACGGCCCAAAGGCGTCATTTTGTAGCATGCGCGGTAAGAGTTGCATCAGCTTCCACGTCATTGCCGCCTTAGTGAAGGCGTTATCCTTAGGCACATTGGGCAATAAGTCATGGCACAACTGCCAGGTAAAGCTCGATGGCAGCGGGAATTCCAGTGCGGCGGCAATTCCATTTTGTTTGGCGATTTCGAGGCGTAGCCAAGTCGACATGCCGGGACTCTGTACCAGAATATGCTCGTTACTCAGTAGACGTGCAAAAGCAAGCGGTTGGGTCAGGTAAGCGGCTAAATGGGCGCAGAGCACTTCCATCTGATTGGACTGGATTAACTTTAGCATGTGCAACTCGGCATGGTGACAATAAAACAATTCTATGTGTTTGATTTATAAGATTCAACACTATTGCTGCTTCTGTGGAATTAACCCGCAATTTTAGGTGTTTATTGCTGCTTGCTCCGATGATGTATCGTCAGTTACAGCTCAGTTGACGAATGCTAGGCTAGCGTGAACTTATCTTTCACTTTGGCTCTGAGCAATAACCAGTTGAGTTGCTTCGCCGCCGCTTTAAATGCGGTTAAATGCGCTTGATAGTCTTTAGCCGGTAAATCTTGATACTTCAGCGCCACATAACTTTGTGTCAAAGTTTGGAACAGCGTGCAAAGCTTTGGTGCACTGTGTTGGTATTGCTCAATAATCTGCTGCGCAAATTGATTTGGTCCATCACTGTCTTTGCGCTTAATGCCGTGGTGTGCAAGACGATTACAGATCTGTTGATAACGAGTGCTAATAGGATCGCCTTGAACTCTAAAATGTAATAAGCCCGCACTGTAGGCAATATAGAGCACGATAAGGCTGATACAGAGCCCCATAAAGACCGCGATTTTAGTGTGAGTCACATCGCCTAAAATGCCACTGAGCACTTGATTCTGCTTCTCTTGGTTAAAACCCAGTACCCACACACTCCAGTAATAATCTATGCTGGCAAAACGTTGTCTTAACTCATTGAGCCAAGGCATTGATTTAAATCGTAAGCTACTAAAAGGGCTTTCCTGCAGGTAACTTTGCTCGGGATCAAATTGGGCGTCGAAACCTTGCTCGATACGATTGGGCGCCACCATAGCGGTGGGGTCGAAACGCACCCAACCTTCATCTTCAAGCCAGACTTCTGCCCATGCGTGGGCCATATATTGATACACACTGTAGTAACCCGCTTGCGGATTATATTCTCCCCCCTGATAGCCTGTGACCATACGTGCGGGTAAACCTGTGGCCCGCGCCATAAAAATGAAGGCAGCGGCATAGTGCACGCAAAAACCGGCTTTGTTTTCAAATAAGAAATCATCCACTTGCTGCGGCCCAAGGGGAGGCGGCGTGAGAGTGTAGAAAAAAGGCTCGGTATTGAAGTGGCGCATCATGGCCCACAATCGTGGCTTAGGCTCGGGATACTGAGTCTTGAATTGCTCGGCCAGCGCCCAAGTTCGTGGATTACTGTTACTTGGTAGTTCGAGGTTAATCTGCCTTTGCCGCGCAGAGAGCCTAAGATCCATCTTCGCCTTAGGCCAAGACTCTACTTGATAACTCATTCGCTGATCGACATTGCGCAGTGCTAACAGCCGATAATCTGGCATATTGACCACACTATCATCTTGGCTGTAGGCGACATCGAGGCCAAATAACCACGGCTGGTGGCTCGGCTCAGCAATCACTTGGTAACGAATACTATGCTTATCTTGCGCACCTGATGCCATCTCTTGATCTTCGCTGCTTATCGAAGCAGGACTATTACTCATGGGATCACTCATGGGATCAGGATTATTGACCATCAATGCTGGGCTGGGCCGTGAGGGAGGAAACAGCAGCGCATCTTTTTGCAACTGTTTAATCCCCGCGTCTTGGCGCCAAGTGACACCATCATAGTGCTCCATCACGAGGGCGCGCCAATATAACTCGGCATTAATGGGCGTTGCATTGGTAAAACTCGCCCTAAAGGCAAGTTCAGTCGAACGGGTGAGCTTACCTATATCACCAATCGCCAGACTATCGGACAAGCCCGTTTGGGCTTCTTTCATGTTGGGCAGTAACCAGAGCGGTGCAAGACGCGGTAACACTAAAAATAACAGCAGCGCGAGGGGAAGGCTCTGGAGTAAAAATTTGCCACCGATCCAAGCCGTGTGTTTTAAGGATTGCTTATCTTGATACAAAGTCACGAGCACGCAGGTGTTGATCAACGTCACCACGAGTAAATGCGCGGTATTGAGTAAGGATTGGTGATCAATAAAGGTCAGCGCGATAATAAAATAGCCCGCGAGGACGACAACGCGCACATCCCTTTGATTACGCATTTCAATGTATTTTAAGGCATAACCTAACAGCAGCAGATTCACTAGCGCATTGAGTAAGCCGATTTCCTTTGAAACGAGTGCCAGTGTGGTTGCGGCGCCGATCGCAAGACTGGTCACCAAAAAACGCGGTGGTTTTGCCACTTTGCCGACATAAATCCCCACACGCCACAGCAAACAGATAGCGCAAATGCCCAAAGTCCAAGGCGTGGTTTTATCAAATAGTGGGCTTAATACCGCAATATTGGTGATCAATAACCAAAAAAGTGTCTGGCGGCTAATATTGTCGCCGATTTGAGGTGTCGTGCTATTGGCCGCTAACTTCATACTTGCTCCCTCGAAGTAGGGATATGATGCTGCTTGCGGGGAGCTTGATTCGTTTTTTGTGGGTGATTAGCGGCTGATGACTGATATGGGGGCTTCGCCGCTGAAGGCGCTAATTGTGGATATAAGGCAATGGCTTTTTGACAGGCGATCCTATGGTGATTGCCTATCGCGGGCGCGATCAGCACATCGTCTCCCATTGGGTTTTGCAGATGTAAGCCAAAATACTGCTCAAGTTGCGTGAGTTTATTGACTTGCCAGCTTAGCTGACTCAATTGGGTTTCGAGGCGTTTGGTATCGGGTCTGAGCCTTAACCAGACGGGATCACCTTGGGGCTGCTGGAATTCTTTAGTCAGCATGCCGCGACCCTGTGCCCATTGTTTCCATGCCACTTGCTTGAGGGATTCGCCGAGCACATGGGGTTTAAGGCCTTTAAACTCATCAATCCCCGATACATGTTTACCCGCGAGTAACAGGGGATCTTGCTCCGACTGGGTATGATCAGCCTCAAGCTGCAGCGGCGCTTCAATCGGCTGGGCAAAGACTAAGTGACTAATGGCCAAATCCACATGGGACCATGCGCGGCAAAGCCCTAAGGGATAGAAGGATTCAATTTTGAGCCGACCCGGTGACACTTGGCCCCGCTGATGATATTCGAAGGGTACGAGTGCTTGCTGTTCATCTGTGCCGACGTTCTGCACCGTATAAGTGCGATTATGCGGATAGTTAAGTTGTATGTTATGGCCACTATGGTGAGTGTTGATAAGGACAGGAAAAGTTAAGGTTTCGCCCGCATAGACTTCGGGCGGCGTCGTGGCCCGTACATGTAAGCCGGCCAGATTTTTGTAACTGTAGAGAATGCAGGTATTAAAGAGGCTTAGCAGTAAGATGCTGAGGCCAATGACTAAGTTATTTTGATAGTTAGTGCCGAATAGATATAAAAGTAAAACCAGACCGAGCCAAACTAACCCAAAACCACTCGGCAGAATAAAAATGCTGCGATGGCTTAAGGTTATTTCGGGACTCGGTGGCAAGCGTCTTGCTAACCAACGTTGCCAAATCGGGACTAACGTCGGAATGAAAGTCGGGAGTATCAGTCGTTTCACTTCTCAGTCATTTCCTTGGTTTAATGCGTTAAATGCATACTTTAGCGATATCTTCTCATTACAGTATCTTGCTACATAATAGGGTTAACGCTCGCCAGAATTCGCTCGGATAAGGCTTCACCCTGTAATTGGCTACTGGTTCTGAGTCTATGCTCAGCCACGCAGCAAAATACCGCTTGTACATCTTCAGGGACTAAATAATGTCGACCTTCTAAAAAGGCCCATGCCTTAGCCGCTTGTAATAGCGCTTTGGTGGCACGCGGTGATAACCCTACGCTGTCACTTTGGCTACGGGAAAAACTCACTAAGGCCAGAATATAATTGAGTAAGGCATCGGAAGCGCTGACTTTGTCGCACTGCTCTTGCAGTTGCATTAAGGCCATCGGTGTCAGGCATTGGGGCAATTGATCTAAGGTTAAGTGGTTATGATTGCTCTTAAGCATAGCGAGCTCAGCATCGTGGCTTGGATAACCAATAGACAGACGCATCATAAATCTGTCGAGCTGCGATTCTGGTAGTGAAAATGTACCGGATTGATCGGTGGGATTTTGAGTCGCGATCACAAAGAAAGGATTGGGCAATCTGTGGGTGATGCCATCGACGGAAATTTGTTGTTCGGCCATCGCTTCGAGTAAAGCACTTTGTGTCTTAGGGCTGGCGCGATTAATTTCATCGGCCAAAATCATCTGCTTAAAAATCGGTCCAGGATGAAAGATAAATTGTGCTTGATGTTTATCAAAAATCGATACGCCGAGAATGTCGGCAGGCAGCATGTCACTGGTGAATTGGATCCGCTGATAGCTCAAACCTAAGCTTTGGGCTATACCATGGGAAATACTGGTTTTACCCATGCCGGGTAAGTCTTCAATCAACAGGTGCCCACGGGCGAGAATACAGGCTAGAGCGAGACGAATTTGTCTAGGCTTGCCCAGCAATACTTGTTCGAGTTGTTGTAGTAATTCGCTGATCCCAGATTGTGCCACGGGCGACTCCTAATACATTTGGAAGTGTGCTTAAGGTGCATTTGCAAGCTGATGTGCGTTATCACTATGGCGGATCATCGCCCGTATATCCAGTGGCATTTCTATTGCTAAATCAACTACTCGACAGCATTAGGTTTGGTCTTGAGTGGGCTGGTGGCGCGAATGTAAACCGTTTTAGCCTGATCTTACGTAAGGCACAGTGCTTGGCTGCTGATGGGGCGAATAAACCAGGATTTAAACAAAAAGCCTTGGACAAAGTCGACACCGATATCCCGCGCAAAGGCTAAGTGAGCTTCAGTTTCTATGCCTTCTAAAATGCACTGTTTGTGGGTCTTTTTGGCAAAGTTGACCAATGCAATTAATAATTGTGCTCCCTCGGGGTGTGTTATGTGCGTTAACCAATGGCGGTCGAACTTAAGATAATCCACGTTCATCATCAGATCGACACTGAGCATGGAGTGGGGCGCACCAATATCATCCAGCGCCACATGTATCTTAGCTTGTTTAAATTGAGTGAATAATTGACTGGCCAGCTGGGCATCGTTAATGCAGGTGTTTTCGATGATCTCGACCGTGACTCGTTCATAGTGGGACAGCAAACGAATGAGCTTGGCGGTATGTGGTCCATCGACGGCGTGGGGATCAACATTGATAAAAATTCGCTGCTGACTCGGCGCATGGATGAGTTGAAATGCCTTGGCTTGATATTCAACTGCAGCGAGTATTTCTGTGGATTCATGCAATTGCTCGAACACAATATTAGGTGCAACCGCATCACCATTAGGCAAGTAAAAGCGTGCTAAGGCTTCATAGCCGTCGATGGCTAAAGTATGAGGATTGACAAAGGGTTGGTATTCGCAGCTAAGGGTTAACGAACTAAGGTTAATCATGGGTGTAATGGGATTCTTAATGCTTTAATACTAATTATTCGCATTTAACGCCTTTCAGTGCAAACAAGTTTTCGATAAAACGGCGTGATTGCTGAATAATTATTCGCTTTGCTAATTATTTGAATTTAGAGAATATCATTTAGAATTTTTGGTGGTTAAAGCATGAGCGTTACCCTAGGGTATGCTGAAAAGGAGGAACTCGATGCAGCTGAGTATCGAGTTCCTTTTCATGTCACGAGTTAGTAAGCAAACTTAAGCTCAGCTTCACTGAATAATGGCTGTGCTTTTTGCTTTTGCGCCTCATAAATCAATCGATAGCTGAGGACGGCTTGAACATATTCACGGGTTTCAGTAAAGGGAATGGCCTCGATAAAGCCCATGGCATCGAGTTTGCCATCAGAGTTTGATAACCAGCGACGCACGCGAGAGGGACCCGCGTTATAGGCCGCCGTGGCGAGGATGCGGTTTTGGTTAAACTCTTTCAACAGCTGGGCATAGTAAGCGCTACCAAGATTGAGGTTAAGCTCTGCGCTGTAGAGATCCTTTGGATCGCTATATCTGGCCCCGTGTTTTTTGGCTGTAGCTTTGGCCGTGGCAGGCATAATTTGCATTAGGCCACGGGCACCTACACCCGAGGTCGCATAAAGATAGAATGCACTTTCGCGGCGGCTAATCGCACGGATCTCATCGATGTTAACCCTATGCTTTTTGCTGGCGTGCTCAAAACCGGCTTGGTGCGCCATAGGGAAGCGTAGAGGAATATCATCCCACAGCTTACCTTGAATACTGGCTTCAACACCAAAATCGTACCAGCCCTGTTCATGGGCATAGCGTCCATAGCGTGCTCGCATCGTATTGTCATTGCGTTTTAGTAGCGACATCCATTCATAGCGAGCATCGAAATAACGGTCGAGCGCCATTAACTCTTGCACTCTGACAAAGCCGAGATCATCGGTTAACTTTTGGCTATTGGCATCAACAACAGGCTCAGGGCTTTGATTGAGTGATACCGGTTTATTTAAGAACTGCGCAGCAGCAAAACCGTAAAAATTACGTTCATTACTGATTGTCGCGAGCGCTTTTATGGCGCTTTCAGGCGCTTCTTTGGCATTGGTGCGATAAAGCCAGTATTGCCAACGTTCCTTTGCCAAGGTTTCTGGTTGGAGTAGGTTCAAGTAACGGGCAATACTGCGCATGTCGTGATCGCGGATAGCCCATCTTAAACGGCGCTCAAATAAGTCGTCATTTTTCAGCTCAGTGAGCACATTGTCGACATAGTTTTTATAGTTATCTTCTTGTTCAATTAAAATGCGGCGAACAAGGTATTTATCGAGTTGCTGCGCTTGTTCTGGGGTAAAACGATGGGCCTTTTGATACCGGTCATACAAATTAATGGCTTGGTCGAGATCCTTACGGGCAAGGCGTTTTAATCCTGCGGCAACAATGTCACCGACAATGGGATTTTTATCTTTAAACTTTTCGGTATGGCGCAGGCTATTGGGATCTTTATAGACGGCGACTAAACGCTTAGCTTCGTTACTATGGGTGGTGATTTTTTGGGATAAATAACTCAGTAAACTCGTTTCGCCAGCCTCGAAACTCAGCATCATTCGCGCCCATACGACATCTTGTGTGCGTTTGCCCGCTTTGGTCCATGTGTTGAAAAGAGGATCACATTCCTTTGGTCGCGACCCCCCAAATACCCAAAGTGATTGTGCGGCCGCATAAGCCGTTTTTAGATCGCCCTTGGCGAGTTTCGCCTCATAGTAATAACACTGCAGGCGGATGTCGCTAGGCGCTTCTGGGGTGATCGCAAGATAATCATTCCAGCGTTTTTGGCTACCAGCGTTGTTTAAATATTTAGACCGTAACCTATTGTACATGGGTGTGGTTTCATATTTTTCAATCAAGGCTTTAGCTGCATAACCCTGCAAGGCATTAAGAGCACCTATGTCGATATCATGATCTAAATAAATCGCGAGCGGATAATTACCTAGTTTTGCCCGTAGGGGTTTGTAGGTTGCATAATCTTGCTTCTTCAGGGCTTTTTCGGCCTCAAGAAAGGTTTTCTGCGTTGACGTTAACGCAAGTGCAGCAGGGGCATTCAATGCGCCTGCGAGCAATATTGCACTGGATATAACCACATTTATAACTGCTTTGCACATGGAGCGTTTGCCTCCGGGCATCAAGGTATCAATCGACATGTCCGTATCGATTTGAGGTAATTAATGGGTGTTCAATTCTTGTTATCTATCATTGCACTCGACAGGCTCGATTTCTGTGTCCTTAGGATCGCGGGTATGCGACAGATTAAGTTCAGCGTCGTCATCCTGAGTGTCGTTATCGTCTTGGGCTTCATTGAGTGCTTTTTCTAGCAGCATTTTATCCAGTTGTTTGCTGGTATCGACCCCGAGCTGCTGCATTAAATGGGCTTGACGCACTAGGTTGCCTTTGCCCGATGACAGCTTGTTCATTGCGCTGTGATAGGTTTTTTCTGCATTATCTAAGGCGCGGCCGAGTTTTTCCATGTCTTCAATATAACCACATAACTTGTCGTAAATTCGACCCGCTTGTTTTGCAATGGTTTGTGCGTGTTGATTTTGATATTCGTAGCGCCAAATATTGTTAATTGTGCGCAGGGCCACCAACAAATTCGTTGGACTAACGAGCATGATATTTTGCTCAAGGGCAAAATTGACTAGGCTAGGATCATGCTCTAACGCCAGTAAAAATGCCGGTTCGATAGGAATAAACATCAATACATAATCGAGACTCTTAAGGCCATGCAGATGTTGATAATCCTTTTGACTTAAGCCTTTAATGTGACTGCGAATTGAAATGACATGCTCGTTAATCGCCTGTTGGCGCAGTGCCGGATCTTCACTGTTGAAGTAGCGCTCATAACTGACCAACGACATCTTAGCATCAATGACCACATCTTTATTTTCTGGCAGATGCACAATCACATCCGGCTTAAAGCGTTTACCGCTATCATCTTTGAGATCTTGCTGAGTATGGTATTCATGGCCTTCACGTAGACCGCTTTCTTGCAGCACGCGATCGAGGATCACTTCACCCCAATTACCTTGTTGCTTGTTATCGCCCTTGAGTGCTTTGGTCAGGTTGATAGCATCTTGGCTCATCTTTAGATTGAGCTCCCTTAAGTGCTCAAGCTGATGTTTGAGGGCGCTGCGCTCGGATTGTTCGTGGGTGTAGGATTCACGAATTTGCTGTCTGAATCCTTCAAGCTGTTGCTTCAATGGCCCAAGTACGCCTTCGAGTTGGCTGGCATTTTGGTGCTTAAAGTTTTCGCTACGTTCTTCAAAAATACGGTTTGCGAGGTTTTCAAATTGGGTTTGTAAACGCACTTCGGCCGATTCTAAGCTGGCAATTTTATCCTGCAGCGATTCTTGCTGGGCATCGGCCTTGGCTTGAATGGTTTGCTGCATGGCATTGGATTTCGACAGGGCTAATTGGATCTCTAACTGACGGCGCTGGCTATCATTTAATTGCTGCTCTAAGGTGGGAACGCGTTCGGCTAAGGCCTCGGCTTTGCCCAGTTGTTCAATTTTGAGCTCAAGGCGTTGCTGGTATTGACGTAATTGCGCTTCTTTGTCATCGACCAAAATTTGCTGTTGTGCTAAGGATAATTCTGCATCTTCATTTACTTGACGCATTTCTTGCTCAAGTTGGTCTTTGTGTAGTTGCCAGCGTTGGCGGGTGAGTCTTTGATTGAGCAGAGCACCGATCAACAGGCCTAAGAAGGCAATGGCGAGAAGGCCGATGATTTCGGCGACAGAAAAAGATTGAGAAAATGGCATGATCAATAGCACTCCTTTAGCTTTGGCGCTTAGGTTCGCATGCCCCCCAACAGGCTTCAAGCCCTTTAATCAACTATATCTGCGCTTAATGCTTGAATGAGCAAGTCTTATACGTTTAAGGTGAATTTATTCACGGGTGGAAAGTTTTTCTGACTTTTACCTGTCTATATAAGAGTGAGCGATACAGACTAGCGCCAGAGAAGATTTTTATCGCGACTCGGTGGCTTTAATCATTGGATGGTAGAGGTGTCAATTGGCTAAACATTCCCGTTTTACCCCAGGTATTCTTAAAAAAGCGCAGTGGCACATGCAAGACAACCAAGTGACGCCCGAAGCGGTATTTCGCTCGCGTCGGCA
Organism: Shewanella sp. SW24; assembly: GCF_025653395.1. Classification (NCBI taxonomy): domain Bacteria; kingdom Pseudomonadati; phylum Pseudomonadota; class Gammaproteobacteria; order Alteromonadales; family Shewanellaceae; genus Shewanella; species Shewanella sp. SW24. The sequence goes on along the minus strand of NZ_JAKKSH010000004.1, from coordinate 63,470 downwards.
AATTGTAAAAGCCATGGGACTCGGTGCTATCGGTGCCAGCGTGCCCGGTTATGTGCAGGCTGGATTATTCGATCTATTTGGCGATCAACCTAAGTCCTCATTTATCACTACGCCACTGACGTTTCAATCCAATAAGCAGTACGGTGACGCTGATGTGTTAACCCCGTTTGATAAAGTGACGCAGCATAATAATTTCTACGAATTTGGTACGGACAAACAAGATCCCTTCAATAATGCCCAAGGCTTTAAAGTCGATCCTTGGCAACTGCGTATCGAAGGTGAAGTTGAACGGCCCATGACTTTAGATTTTAATGATCTGACTAAAATGTTCCCGCTTGAGGAGCGTAACTATCGCCTGCGCTGTGTTGAAGCTTGGTCTATGGTGATCCCTTGGGTGGGATTCCCGCTGGCGGCATTATTGAAAAAAGTTGGCGTCACCAGTAAGGGCAAGTATGTCGCCTTTGAAACCGCTTTTGATCCCGAGCAAATGCCGGGGCAGAAGAGCCGATTAATGGGGGGAGGTATTCATTATCCCTATGTTGAAGGCCTCACGATAGCCGAAGCTATGAACGATTTAACCTTAATGTCGGTCGGTTTGTACGGTAAAACCTTGCCACCGCAGAACGGCGCGCCCATTCGCTTAGTGGTGCCGTGGAAATACGGCTTTAAGAGTATTAAATCAATAGTGCGAATTCGCGTCATGGATAAACAACCGCCGACCAGCTGGAATCAGCTTGCCTCACACGAGTATGGATTTTATGCCAACGTTAATCCGGCGGTGGATCATCCGCGCTGGTCGCAGGCCACAGAGCGTCGTATCGGCGAGGGGGGATTGTTTTCAGCAACCCGCATCGATACCCAGCCGTTCAACGGTTACGGCGAGTTTGTGGCTTCACTGTATGACGGCATGGATCTGAGGAAATACTATTGATGATTGGTTTGTTGTTTGGGGATTCGCCATTAAGCGGGGACAAGCTATGTTGAGATTAACCGCTAAGCACTTGTTTTGGCTAAAGGCGTTATTTCATTTGTTGGGTTTAGTGCCCATCGTCTACCTTGTGCTCACTGTGGTGCTTGGCCGTGCGGGTGGCGATCCCGTGCAGCACATTATTCACTACACAGGCATAGGCGCATTAAATGCGCTAGCGGCGACCTTGCTGATCTCACCGATTGCCAAGTTGACCAAGCAAGGGCTGTTGATGCAGACCCGCCGTTTAGTGGGTTTATATGTGTTTGCCTATGCCACCTTGCATATCTTGGCGTTTTTTAGTTTAGATCTGTTATTTGCTTGGGAATTACTGTTTAGTGAAGTGGTAAAACGGCCGTACATTTTAGTCGGCGCTGTGGCTTATCTTATCGTCACCGCTTTGGCGATAACTTCGTTTAAAGCCTTGATGCGCAAGATGGGACGTCGTTGGCAAACCTTGCACTATGGGGTGTATTTAGTCGCGATATTGGCGCCAATCCATTTTTACTGGTCGGTAAAATCAGAAATCATCGAACCGAGTCTGTATATCGTAGGTTTTAGCGTGTTATTGCTATGGCGCACGCCTTGGCTTAAGCGCATCCTCAGCCGTAAAGGGACGAATAAAACCGTGAAAAAGACGACCATTGGACAAGATAAAACGTCGATTAAATCAGCTTAAACGCATAGTGCGAGCGGTGAATCTTTGGCTTGTTTTACGTTTCTTTGTGCCTAACGCAAGATATAAATTATAAAAACAAAAATGCCGAATCTTGATTCGGCATTTCTCATTTAGCGAACTGTTCTGCTCAGTTAATCTAGCTCAGTTAATCTTCTTGCTCAGGTGGCAAGACTTAACCTAAACCTTTGGTCGCTGATTTCATTTGAATGAACTCAATTTTATAACCGTCTGGATCTTCAACAAACGCAATCTCAGTGGTACCACCTGTGACAGGACCTGGAGCACGAGTCACTTTGCCACCGGCTGCGGCAATCGCAGCGCAACGGGCGTAGATATCTTCATCGCCAATCGCTAAGTGGCCAAAGCCTGTGCCTAAATCATATTTGTCAGTGCCCCAGTTATAGGTCAGTTCAACTACGGCTTGGCCTGTGGATTCTTCACCGTAACCCACGAAAGCTAAAGAATATTTGTACTCTGGATTTTCAGAGGTGCGAAGTAGTTTCATGCCGAGCACTTCAGTATAAAAAGCAATACTGCGTTCTAAGTTACCGACGCGGATCATAGTATGTAATAGTTGCGACATAGGTCCTCTCTCTAAATAGATTACGGGGGTGGAGTATACCAAAAATCCGTAGATGGACCTCGATAAATGTCAGCCATTGTTTTTACAGCGCTTGACCCAGATTAAAGCTTAGGATAGGGAAATGATTGTCTGTAAGAGGGATTTTCAGGATTTAGAAGAGAAAATTGCCGATAAATTGGCTATCGCTCACAAAACACAGAGACAAACATGGGTTTTTATCACTGGGTTGATAATAATGTAGCCATACCAACTAGGAGAGTGAATGATGAACACCGAACTTAAAATGGCTTTAGGCACCACAGTTGTTATTGCTTTATTTTTCAGTGCGTTCTTTGTTTCAATGTTTTAACGACTAATACAAGTTTGAGTTAACCCAGTTCCAAGTTAAGCAAAAAGCCGCTATTGCGGCTTTTTGTTTGTTTGAAATCCAGTCTAATCAATGTGAAAACAACACTGAAACGTCAATTTACTCCACTCAGTTGATTCGAAGCTTATTCTTCAGGGTATATTTTTTCTTTAAACTCACATAAATCTTCAATGATACAGCTGCCACAGCGGGGTTTGCGCGCAAGGCAAGTGTAGCGGCCATGCAGGATAAACCAGTGGTGTACATCGACTTTAAATTCCGCCGGCACGACTTTTAGCATTTTCTCTTCCACTTCGACTACGTTCTTGCCGGGCGCGAATTTAGTGCGATTGGCGAGGCGGAAAATATGGGTGTCGACGGCGATGGTTGGCCAACCAAAGGCAGTGTTTAGTACCACGTTAGCCGTCTTGCGGCCAACGCCGGGCAGAGACTCTAGAGCTTCGCGGTTTTCTGGCACTTCACCATTGTATTTCTCAATTAAGATCTCACAGGCTTTGATCACATTGATGGCTTTGTTGTTATATAAGCCTATGGTTTTTATGTATTGCTTTAAACCCTCTACGCCAAGGGCATAAATGCTGTGGGCTGTGTTCGCCACAGGAAAGAGTTTATCCGTTGCCTTGTTAACACTCACATCTGTTGCTTGGGCCGATAACGTCACTGCCACTAGCAGTTCGAAGGGACTTGAAAAATTGAGTTCGGTTTCAGGTTTGGGATTGTTATCGCGAAGACGAGTGAGGATCTGGATACGTTTTTCTTGATTCATGTACGATTCCTGCGCTGTGGTGGGGTTCAACTCTCAACCGTTCATTATCACTATCTTATTAATGATGATTGATGAGTTTACAACCCACGTTCGCTGATTTTCTTATGCTTTGAGTTTTGCCGCTAATCATGTGCTAGGCACACATTAAACGCGTTAACACTAGGGCATATCTGATCGCCATAATGCCTGTCGTTACTTGAAAGCCTAACCTACCTTAGTGATCCGTGCGCGGGTAACACTCGGCTCTGCGGCGACTTGAGGTTGGCGTTCTTTGACTTTTTTATCAATCACATTTTTCAATGCGATCAATAATCCCATCACGATAAATGCGCCGGGTGGCAGCATAGCAAGGAGAAATGGGGTATCGACTTGCCATAGATGCATGGTTAACGATTTAGCCCATGGGCCGAGCAGTTGATCCGCACCATCAAACAGTGTGCCTTGACCTAAGATTTCCCGCGTTGCGCCCAGCACTGTAAGCACTAAAGTAAAACCAAGGCCCATCATTAGACCATCGAAGGCGGCACTAAACGCATTATTACGCGAGGCAAAGGCTTCGGCGCGGCCGATGATGATGCAGTTCGTCACAATTAATGGCAGGAAGATCCCAAGGGATAAATACAGGCCGTAGGCATAGGCATTAATGAGCAGTTGCACTGTGGTGACTAGCGCGGCGATGATCATCACAAACACAGGAATACGAATTTCTTTGGGCACATAGTCGCGCACCAGTGACACCAAAATGTTAGAGCCAATCAGCACCAGCATAGTGGCTAGACCAAGGCCAAGGGCGTTAGTGATCGTTGCAGTAACCGCGAGTAGCGGACATAAACCTAACAGTTGCACTAGGCCTGGGTTGTTTTTCCACAGTCCTTGCCACGCAATTTCGCGATAATTAGTCATGGTTGGCCTCACAATTTAGCGGCTGGCTGAAAATTTGTGCTTGGTTAGTGCTGAAATACCATACCGCGTTTTTGACTGCTTTAACATAAGCGCGCGGGGTAATGGTTGCACCGGTAAATTGGTCAAAATCGCCGCCATCTTTTTTAACTAACCATTGCTTATCATCTGCAGAGCCCAACACTTTACCAACAAACTGAGTGACCCAATTCGATTTACGTAGTTCAATTTTGTCACCCAGCCCAGGGGTTTCTTGATGGGACAAGGTACGTACGCCTAAGACTTCACCTTGGATATTAATCCCAACAATTAATTTGATATTACCGCTATAGCCATCGGGTGCTATGGCTTCCATGGCGATAGCGACAGGCTTGCCTGCATGGGTAGCAATATAGGCCGGCATTGGACTATCCGTGCCTAATGCTTCTTTGTTTAATAGCAAGGTACACTGAGCGGTAAGCTCGTTATCATGTATTTCATCAGGGATTAATTGTTGCAATACTCGCATCAATTCCTGTTGTTCTTGCTGCTTAATCTTGTCAAAGGTTTGTTGATTGACCGCGGCGACGAGACCCGTGCAAATCAAGGCAAACAGTGCCAATAAAAAACCATTTTTAATCATCGGATTTTTCAACTCTTTTTCCTTAAGCTCTCGTTGCCAGCAGAATGACATTATCTTGTAGCATGACTAGTCCGCCCAATGGCCTTAGCTAGCTGAATGACCATAGGTGCGTGGACGCACATAGTAGTCAATAAAAGGGGCGCAGAGGTTAGCCAATAACACGGCAAAGGCAAAGGCGTCAGGGTAACCGCCTTTAATGCGGATGATATACACCAACACACCAATTAACGCGCCGAAGATAATGCGACCTCGGGGGCTGGTTGCAGCTGTGACGGGATCGGTTGCGATAAAAAATGCCGCTAACATGGTCGCGCCAGAAAACAAATGTAATAGGGGACTGCCTTGGGTATCGGGCGACAGTAAGAAACCGATACTTGATGCAACAAAGAGCCCCAATAACACGCCAGTACTGATGTGCCAACGAATGGCTTTCAGTTTAAGTAACACTAAACCGCCAGCCAGATAAGCTAAATTCACCCAGAACCAACCTACGCCTGTGCTGCCATCAAAAATGGCTTTAGTCAGGCTTTCTGTGGTGGTTAATCCTAGGGATAAATCGGTTTTAAGGGTATCGAGTGGCGTCGCCATTGCGATGCCATCTATCCCTAAACGAAACTGTTCCAAGTTAACGTGGGCGCCAATGTTGAAGATAAGTTGCAAGCTCTCAGCTAGGCTAGGTGAATGCAGCGCAACGGTACTCGGTGCTATCCAAGTGGTCATTTGCACTGGGAATGAGATTAGCAGCAATACATACGCCGCCATTGCAGGGTTAAACAGGTTATGGCCTAAACCGCCGTAAAGGTGCTTAACGATAACGATCGCAAAGGCGGTGCCCATCACTATCATCCACCAAGGTGCTAGGGGAGGAATGGCGACACCAATCAAGATTGCGGTCAGCATGGCGCTGTTATCGCTAAGGCTGGCTTTGATATTACGATTGCGAAGTTTCATCACCGCGGCCTCACAACTTAAGGCTACGAGGATCGCCAGCAGGACTTGCACGAGTGTGCCCCAGCCAAAAAAGGCGCATTGCACCACAAGGCCCGGTAGTAAACATAAAATCACCCTTTGCATCACAGTTGAGGTTTGCAAATTACGTGTGACATGGGGTGATGAGGCTATTTTAAACGCCATTGTGTTCCCTTTTTATCATTCTGTTCTTAATCATTAGCAACACTTGAATCGCTCGAAGCTTCGGTTTTTTGAGCGAGTGCCGCTTTTTTGGCTTTCGCTTTGGCGATGGTCGCAGCAATCCGTGCTTTTTTAAGCTCATCGCCTGATAAGGCTGTCGTTTCAATGGGTTCTGCAATTTGTTCTGCGGATGGTAAAACGGCTTCGGGTTTAGCTGCGACGGCGTCAAGTGCTGCTATCGACGGCGATGCCACGTTAGCTTTAGTTTGAATGTCGTCAACGGACTCTATTTCAGACTCAGCAGCTGATGCCGCAGCTATTTTCTTCGCTTTAGCACGAGCAACAGCGGCGGCCACTTTGGCCTTTTTAATTGCTTCAGCGTCGTTAACGTCAGTAGCGGCTGCTTCTGTATCATCATTCACATCTGCTTGAACGCTAGCTGCGGAATCAACTGCTGGAGTCGCGGTCTGAGTTAAATCATTGTCAGCATTTGTCTCAACTTGCTGCGCGGCTTTTTTCGCTTTAGCACGGGCAACCGCGGCGGCTACTTTGGCTTTCTTAATCGCTTCTGAATCATTAACGTCACTAACGCTAACATCACTAACGCTAACGTCAGTATTGCTAACTTCAATATCACTAGCGGCGGTGTCTGCTTGCTGCGCCGCTTTCTTGGCTTTTGCCCGCGCGACTGCGGCAGCTACTTTGGCCTTTTTATCATCGGCAGCGCTGGCTTCTGGTGTACTGTCAGCCGTTTCAGTCGTTTCAAGCGGCGCGATATCGGCTTGCTGAGCCGCCTTTTTAGCTTTGGCGCGAGCAATGGCCGCGGCGACTTTGTCCTTCTGAGATAACGGCGCTTCTTGCGCGATTGCATCTGTTGCTAAGATGGAGTCGTTTGCGTCAACATTCACCGCATTGTCTGTTTTGGCACTGTCAGTTTCAGCACCATTGGTGTCAGTGCCATCGGCATTTGCTTGTGCAGCTTTTTTCGCCTTAGCACGGGCGATGGCGGCGGCAACGGCGGCCTTACCTTTTGGCACTTCCGTGGTGTCAGTTGTTGTGGCGCTTGACTCTTCGGTAATTGATTCGCCAGTGACTGATTGTGCCGCTGCGGCTTTTTTCGCGGCGATCCGTGCCATGGCTTCGGCGACTGCATTTTTATCCGTGCCAGTCATAGTCGCTTGTCGGCGCTCTGCGGCTTCTTTGGCCTTAGCTTCACGGGCAAGCTTTTCTTCTTCAAGACGCGCTAAACGGGCATCGAAACGCTGTTTAGCGCGCTCCGCTTGTTGCTTTTCATCGGCGGCTTGTTTAAGTGCAGACTTGGCAATGCGGTAATACTCGACTAAGGGAATATCACTCGGGCAGACGTAACTACAGCAACCGCATTCAATACAATCCTTTAGATTGTAGCTGGCAGCTTTGTCATATTCTTCGGCCTTGGCGTGCCAAAAGAGTTGCTGTGGCAATAGGAGAGCAGGGCAGGCATTGGCGCATTCGCCGCAGCGGATACAGGCTTTTTCTTCTGGCGTAGTTCCTATTTCTTGGCTGCTTGGCACCAGAATACAGTTAGTACCTTTTAAAATAGGCACTTGGATATTCGCCAATGCATGGCCCATCATAGGCCCGCCAATAATCACCTTTTGTTCAGGCTCTGGCGTGAACTCAGTCGCAGCAAGCACATGCTCAACAGGTGTGCCTATCGGTAACCAGTAGTTCCCCGGTTTACCGACATTTTTGCCCGTCACAGTCACAACGCGCTCAATCAGCGGTTTACCTTGGGTAACCGCTTGATGAATCGCAAAGGCAGTGCCGACGTTATGCACGACGATACCGAGTTTGGCGGGAATAGCGCCCGAGGGCACTTCGCGGCCAGTAATGATTTGAATTAACTGCTTTTCACCACCAGAAGGATATTTTGTCGGAATGACCGTTACCCGAATGCTGTCCGCTGGGAGCCCACATTGGACGACTGCAGCTTGCATGGCTTTGGCCGCTTCTGGCTTATTATCTTCAATGGCGATAACAATGCGTTTTGGCGTTAATAACCGATGAATAATGCCAATACCGGCGAGGATATCTTGGCTGTATTCGCGCATTAATCTGTCATCGGCGCTGATATAAGGTTCGCACTCGACGCCGTTGATGATGACTAAATCAATTTCACTGACCGGATTAAGCTTAATATGAGTTGGAAACGCCGCGCCGCCCATGCCTGCAATACCAGCAGCACGGATCTTATCGATCATCTGCTGATGGGTTAAATCCTCAAGCTCATTTTGCACCAGCTCACACCAAGTGTCTTTGCCATCGGCTTGGATAACGCAAGTGTTAACTGGCAATGCTGAAGCATGGTTACTGGCCCTTGGCTCAATGGCAACGATAGTGCCTGATGTCGGCGCATGCACAGGTAAATGCCAAATGGAGGTACCTTGAGTTAACGGTGTGCCTTTTAATACGCTATCGCCGATGTTTACCGCAAGTGTGCAGTTTTCACCGACTTGAGGGATGGGCACTAAGTACGTAGTGGCTAAGGGCAGTTGGCTAATCGGCGTCGCGTTCGAGAGGAATTTGACTTCGGGTGGATGTATACCACCGGGTGAGCGCCAAAGGGTTCCTTTATCTAATTGATCTAATAAAGTTAACACCGCTTTTCCTCTTCTAACTGTGGTTCTTGGCTCTGAATCTCTTGAATGAGAGTCACTGGGATGGCATTTAAGCGCCAGTTCCAATTTTTAAGATTCTGGGTGACTGGGATCATATCAATACAATCGACGGGACAAGGCTCAACACAGAGATCGCAACCCGTGCAATCGGTTGTCAGCACAGTATGCATAAGCTTACCTGCACCGATAATCGCATCCACAGGGCAGGCTTGAATACACTTAGTGCAGCCAATACATTCGTCTTCACGTATGTAGGCTACCTTTTTCACTTGAGATTGTGCCTCGGCATTCAGCGGCTCTGGCTCGACGCCCATCAGGGTCGCCAGTTTTTCCATGGTGGCAGTGCCGCCGGGAGGGCATTTGTTGACTTTATCACCGTTGGCAATCGCTTCAGCATAAGGGCGACAGCCAGGGTAACCACATTGACCACATTGTGTTTGTGGCAGAATCGCTTCGAGTTCATCGACAATCGGATTGCCTTCAACCTTAAATTTAACGGCGGCAAAACCGAGTAATAGCCCAAAGACTAATGCCAATAGGGTCAACAATATGACTGCAATTAAAATTCCGGACATCTTACTTAACCAATCCTGTGAATCCCATAAAGGCGAGGGACATAAGACCTGCGGTGATCATCGCTATGGCGCCGCCTTTGAAAGGTAAGGGGACATCTGCGGCAGCTAAACGTTCGCGCATCGCCGAGAAGAGAATTAACACTAATGAGAAGCCTAACGCAGCACCAAAGCCATAGATAGCCGATTGGATAAAATCGTGCTTCTCGTTAACGTTCAATAGGGCAACACCCAACACAGCACAGTTAGTTGTGATCAGCGGCAGGTAAATGCCTAAAGCGCGATGCAGTGCAGCACTGGTTTTTTGCACCACCATTTCAGTAAATTGCACCACAACCGCAATCACTAAAATGAAGCTCATGGTTCGCAGGTAGCTCAGATCAAAGGGCAATAGTAGATACTGGTTGACGAGGTAACTGAGAATCGAGGCTAACGTCAGCACAAAAGTGGTCGCCATAGACATGCCAATAGCGGACTCCAGTTTACTGGAGACCCCCATGAAAGGACACAAGCCTAAGAATTTTACTAAAACGAAATTGTTGACCAGTACTGTACTGATCAACAAGAGGAGATATTCAGTCATCTCAATACTTTTCTAAACGGATCTTGGCCGTATTATCGACTTTTCCGTTTGCATAAACAACATATAGAATGCAGGGTTAACCATCTTTACTGTAAATTTTGGCGACGAATTAACCCGTTAAAGTATTAAATTTGATCTGTAATCGCCATGGCTTGGGGCTGTGCTATGTAATAGCCTTGCAATCCATCAACTAAGAGTTTTTCGAGGGTGAGTTTTTCTTCTTGGCGTTCGACGCTGGTCGCAATAACCCGAATGCCTATCCGTCTTGCAACATCCACCATCATACGGACGAAGAACTTATTATTGCTGTCTTCATCGATGTTCGATGTGTAGCTGCCATCAAGCTTTATGTAGTCTGGGCGCACTTCGCTGAAGAATTTGAAGGACGTAAAGCTCATGCCAAAACGCTCTATCGACACCCGTGATCCAACGCTATGTATTTCGCGAACGAACTTATAGCTTGCCCCTAAGTTAGACTGCATACCTGACTCATTGATCTCAAATACTAAGCGCGAGGCGATGTATTTTTGCTTGCCTAAAATGTCCTTTAGCCAAGCGACAAACATATCTTGATGCGCAGAAAATGCGCTGATATTGATGCCAAAGTTACCCGAAATGGTCGGGTTTTCCTTAAGCATTCTTAATGCACTGATCACCACCAGTTTATCTAATTCAGAACTCATACCGTGACGTTCGGCCATAGCGATCACTGTGGTGGTCGGTAAAAACTTACCTTCGCTATTGTAAAAGCGCGCCAACAACTCACGGTAAACCTCTACATCGGTACGACACGGCTGAATTGGCTGTTGGTAGAATTTTAATGCTTGGCGAGTGACTAAATCATTGATCGCCATTTTCCAGCGATCATCACCAAACTGCTCGTCACCATTGAGTTTTTCTTGGATATGATAGCTATTCGGTCCAAGGGTCTGCGCTATGCTGACTGCGGTATCCGCAATCGTCAGCAAATTAACCGCATCGGTACCTTGGTGATAGGGAACTAAACCGATATGGGCAACAGATTCCGCTTTTGTCATCTGCAAATATTCATCGAGATAAATTTTTAATTGGTCTAAAAATTTTGGCGCATCCTTCAGCATGACATCAGGAATAAAGATGGCAAAATCAGCGCTCGATACCCTGAAACATTCTGCGTCTGAATACTTACTACAGGCTTTGCGGATACAATTGGCCACCCTTGAAAGATAATCATCCCCTGCAGTTCGCCCTTGTTTTTGATTGATTTGCGCAAGCTCTGTGGCTTTAACCATTGCCATCAGCCCCAATTGAGGAATATCGGGATTGCTTATGGTTTCTAATTTTTGGGTAAAGCGCTGGCGACTACCAAAACCCGTCACTGTGTCTTGATAGGCCGCTTTATGCAGCTTTTCATTCTCTTGATTGAGTTTATCGATTTGGGCTTTAAGTTGAAGACGACATTCTTCAAGGGATATTCCAATGGGGTTGAGCTCACCTGTGAGTTTTGATGATGCGACAGCAGAAAACCCTAACTCAGGTATTTTTGAAATATAATCAGCAGCATAACGTATTGCCGCCCTATGTTTTGACATTAACAGAATAAACTCTATCAGCAAGATAAGGTAAGCCACCAGTAACATGATACCGAGCTTTTGAGTATGACTAATCGAAGTTTCAATCGCTTGGTTTGCACTGAGTTTGACTTGTAAACGACCGGTTGCCAATTTTTGTGTATGACTGAGCTCGATAGAAAATAAACGGGCTAAAGGATGAGGATGTTGGCTGTCTAAACGACCTTCGGTATGACTCCGTTGGCCATCGGTATCATCAATATATTGGAAAAATTGGAATGGGTAATTTTCAGAAAGCTTTTTGAAGAGTTCGGCGCCATCACCTTGCCATTGTTGGTAGCGGGTTAAACTGGTTTTAAAGCTATCCAGTTCTTGCTGTTGTTGGATTTGTAATTGGCTATTTTCGCTTTGATAAACCCAAGCAAAAAGACCTAAGAAAATAAGCAGTAAAAAAATTGGATATGATTTTGACATGGCCATAAAAATCCGCTCTATTTTTTTGGGTGAGCTCAAACAGGATAAGTTTAAGTCAAGAATACTTAACTGCAGCTATCTGTGTGATGACACTCATAAATTTTTATTAATAAGCTGATAACAGTGTAACTGCATTTGCTTAAAAACAAAACGGAAAAGAATAGGGTAACTAGAAGCCAGAAGAGGCAAAGACACGGGAACAAAACGAAGAATAAATTGGCTCCCCTGACTGGACTTGAACCAGTGACATACGGATTAACAGTCCGCCGTTCTACCGACTGAACTACAGGGGAGTAGAGGGTGCGATATTGCTATCGACTTTACAGAAATAACATTTTTTAAATTGGCTCCCCTGACTGGACTTGAACCAGTGACATACGGATTAACAGTCCGCCGTTCTACCGACTGAACTACAGGGGAATCATTTTAATGCTTCAGCTTGATAATGTAATTGGCTCCCCTGACTGGACTTGAACCAGTGACATACGGATTAACAGTCCGCCGTTCTACCGACTGAACTACAGGGGAATTGTTTACAACTTATCTTACTGCTTGTTCTAACTCATTTTTATCATGTGCTTAAAGTGGCTCCCCTGACTGGACTTGAACCAGTGACATACGGATTAACAGTCCGCCGTTCTACCGACTGAACTACAGGGGAATCGTTTCACACAATCGTAGCGACTCGTTGAGAACGGAGCGCATAGTAAAACGCTCTGTTGGATGAGTCAACTCGAGTTACTAAAAAAAGTGTAATTATGCTGTTAAGTGCTCATCTAATGTGCATCGTGGTGCAGAATTCGACATTTTTCGTGAAAAACCACTTAACAATTCGCAATATAGCCATAATTGAGTCCATCGTTTTTAAGCGGTGATTCTATGAAATTGAAATCATTCGCTAAATAATCGACACCGTTTTCGGTACTTGGTCGAGTACTTAAGACTCAAACCGCTCAAAAAAGGATCTCAGGTGGGGTAATGTGAATTTACTCAGTTCTTTATACCGATAGAAAACGTGGGTTATCTTTTCGCTGTTAAAGCCCGTTTTTCTGTTTTAACAAGTTTGCTGTTGTTGATGGAGGTGTTAATTGAGGCTTTATCGAATTAGCGTGAGCTGTTTTTCAAATTAAGTGATGCACTTCACTATAAGTTGTGGCACCAGATGCGCGACTACAGCTCGCGTTAATTACAGTTAGTGAAATTGATACAAGTAGCAACATTTATCAAATGTAATTAAATTACTAAATGCCGAGAGACGGTTGTTAAGACACATGACAGCCTCCAATCCCGCGTGGTTTCTAGGTTATTTCGACTTATCAACAAAATCTGTGGATAACCCTGTGAGTTGTCCTGAAAAATGGCCGCCAAAGCCTTGGGGTATGGGCGGCGGACTTAAAATGCACTATTTTGGGGTTCAAAAATAAATTTAAGCATTATCAAATGCATACTAAAAGCAAGTGGTTTTTGTTGAGGGTGAAAACAAGGTTGCAATTTTGTAATCGAACGAAATTGATTTCTTGTGTATTAAATTGGCATTTTTGCTTAGTTTGCGGGTGTTTTGTGAGCAAAAAACGCTGAAAACGCCTTAGTTTAAAAGTTTCATGTTTCTTCCTTTAAATTGTCATCTTGCGGTTTTAGATCGTATTGATATGACGACAGGAAGGATAACTGTGGAGCTTAGTCGGTGACTTGATTAGAATGGGGCGACTCACTAAAAGGATATGTGCGCGTGTCAGAATCTGTTTTTCAGCTTGAATCGCAATTCGCCCCCGCAGGCGACCAACCTACAGCGATTGCCAAATTAGTCGATGGACTCGAAGCGGGTCTGGCTTGCCAAACTTTACTCGGGGTGACGGGCTCAGGTAAAACCTTCACGATTGCCAATGTGATCCAAAAGTTAGGTCGGCCCACGATTATCATGGCGCCTAATAAAACCTTGGCGGCGCAGCTTTATGGCGAGATGAAAGAGTTCTTTCCCCATAATGCGGTCGAGTATTTCGTTTCTTACTACGATTACTATCAGCCCGAAGCCTATGTACCTGCATCAAATACCTTTATCGAAAAGGACGCTTCGGTTAATGCTCACATTGAGCAGATGCGTTTATCCGCCACTAAGGCGCTATTAGAGCGTAAGGATGTGGTGCTGATTGCTTCGGTGTCGGCTATTTATGGCTTGGGCGATCCCGATTCCTATTTAAAAATGTTGCTGCATCTACGCCAAGGCGATGTGATGGGGCAGCGTGACATCTTAATTCGTCTCAGTGAATTGCAGTACAAGCGCAATGATATTGAGCTACAACGTGGTACTTATCGTGTGCGCGGTGAAGTGATTGATATTTTCCCCGCCGATTCTGAGCGTAATGCCATTCGAGTCGAGTTGTTCGACGATGAGATTGAACGCTTAAGTGAGTTTGACCCGTTAACGGGCCATATTATTAAACGTATCGCCCGCACGACGGTTTACCCTAAAACACACTATGTCACGCCGCGGGAAAAAATTATCGCTGCCACTGAGTTTATTAAAGAAGAACTGCGTGAGCGTAAACAATATCTACTTGATAACAACAAGTTAATTGAAGCCCAGCGTATCCATGAGCGGGTGCAATACGATGTGGAAATGATGGTGGAGTTGGGTTATTGCTCTGGCATCGAAAACTACTCGCGCTATTTGTCTGGCCGCGCACCGGGGGAAGGGCCACCAACCTTGCTCGACTATTTGCCTGCCGACGGCTTATTAATTATCGATGAATCCCATGTGACTGTGCCGCAAATCGGCGCTATGTACAAAGGTGACCGTTCCCGTAAAACCACACTTGTGGAATATGGTTTCCGCTTACCGTCCGCCTTGGATAACCGACCGCTCAAATTTGAAGAGTTTGAGCAATTGATGCCGCAAACTATCTATGTGTCGGCAACACCGAGTGCCTACGAGCTGGAAAAGAGCGAAGGCGAAATTGCTGAGCAGGTCGTGCGGCCAACGGGATTACTCGATCCTGAATTAGAAGTGCGCCCCGTTGGGACCCAAGTGGACGATTTATTGTCTGAAATCGCCAAGCGAGTGGCCGTCAATGAGCGGGTGTTAGTGACGACGTTGACTAAGCGTATGTCGGAGGATTTGACTGAATACCTCGACGAACATGGCGTAAAAGTGCGTTATCTGCATTCGGACATAGACACAGTCGAACGGGTTGAGATCATCCGCGATCTGCGTTTAGGTAAGTTTGATGTGCTGGTTGGGATCAACTTATTGCGCGAAGGCTTAGATATGCCTGAAGTGTCATTGGTGTGTATTTTAGATGCCGATAAAGAGGGCTTCTTGCGCTCTGAACGCTCGCTCATCCAAACGATTGGCCGCGCGGCGCGTAACGTCAATGGTAAAGTGATCCTCTATGCCGATCGCATCACCAATTCGATGGAGAAAGCGATAGGTGAAACTGACCGACGTCGTGAACGTCAGCGGGCGCACAACTTAAAACACGGTATTACGCCTAAGGGCGTCGTTAAACGGATCACCGATGTGATGGATGTGGATGATGGCCGCGACAGTAAAGCTGTGTATGGCAAAGTGGCTGAGCCTAAGTCCCATTACCATAAAGCCGATGCGGCAGAGTTGAGCCATCAAATCGATCAGCTTGAGAAGAAGATGCATGAACATGCGCGCAACTTAGAGTTTGAACAAGCGGCGGCAATGCGTGATGAAGTCAAGCACCTGCGGGACCTGTTGATCAAAGCCTAGATTTATTCTTGCGCTCAGCATTAAAAAAGCCGTCCAGCAATCATGCAGCGACGGCTTTTTAATATCTTGACTTGGATTAAGCAGGGACTTTTGATTGGCTCATTTTTAGCTTGATAAACACCGCTAAAGCGCAAATCAGCCCGCAGATTAAGCCGACCAAATGCGCCTCGGTTGCCACGCGCGCACCTATCATGGCGGTGACATCACTGCTGGCACCATAAAGCTGTTCGTAACCGACCTTGATGATAACGCCAACGAGCAGCAGATAGCCTGAGCGCAGCTTACGGACAATATCCTGCACTGCGCCGTAGGCGAACAAGCCATGCAACATACCGCTTAAGCCGACATAACCAAGCAATTGCGGATAGCCTAAATACAAGCCTATACCTTCAAGTAAACATAACACGAAAAATAGTGCACTTAAGCCTTTGAGATGATAATGAAAATGGTGCAAAAATAGCACCACCCACAGCCCTGCAAGGTTCATCAATAGATGCCATTGATTCGTGTGCAGTAAATTTCCACTGATTAATCGCCACCATTCACCCTCACTAATTGCACTGCGGCGATAGGCGAGTAAGTTATCGACAGTGGGGCTTGCTAAGCCTGCGGCATACAAACCCGCACAGATCAGACTCACCATCAGCGCGACCCAATAGGGACTGCGTGTCATGCTTTTAGCTCGCTGGCGTCAAGCTCAGCCATAACCGCCGCTTTATTCTGTAGATAGTCATCTAATCCACGTTTGCGAAGATGACAGGCAGGGCAATCACCACAGCCATCGCCAATCACGCCGTTATAACAGGTGAGAGTATGGTGGCGAACCAGATCAAGTTGCCGATATTTATCCGCCAGTGCCCAGGTTTGTGCCTTATTGAGCCACATTAAAGGCGTGATGATTTTTAGTTGCTTATCCATGCCTTGAACTAAGGCGGATTCCATCGCTTTGACAAAATCGTTACGACAATCAGGGTAGCCTGAAAAATCAGTTTCACACACGCCTGTGATAATCGCCTGCGCCCCTAATTGATAGGCATAAATACCTGCAAGCGTTAAAAATAAAATATTACGGCCGGGTACGAAGGTATTGGGTAAGCCATTTTCCATCAACTCGTGTGAAACGGGTATCGCATCACGGGTGAGGGCTGAAATAGCTAACTCATTGAGTAAGGTGACATCCATGACTTTATGGCTGGTGATCTTCAAGCGTTTTGCTAAGGATTTGGCAACTTCAATTTCTTCGCGGTGACGTTGACCGTAGTCAAAAGTGATCCCATGTACTTCATCGTACTGGGTTAGGGCTTGAATAAGACAGGTTGTTGAGTCTTGACCGCCACTGAATACCACCACTGCTTTGGACACCACTGTTTTTGACACTAAGCTCGTTGACATAAAGGATTTCACTTCACCGTAGAACAGGTATAAATAGGTCGTTAGTGTAACTCAGGCCTTAGGGCTTGCAAACTCTGACTATAGGGTCGAAATAGGCTTTCTCGGCGCAAAAACTTGCAGCTCAAGCTAAAATCCACTATAAATGCCGCCCCAGAAAAGTGGAACGTCAGTATGAATTACCCTGTCAACGAAGTATTTGAAACCATTCAAGGTGAAGGTGTCTTTACCGGAGTACCCGCCATATTTGTCCGCCTACAAGGTTGTCCCGTGGGATGTGCTTGGTGCGATACGAAACAGACATGGGATGTGCTTGAAGTGAATAAAGTGACGCCAGAGCAAGTCATTAGCGTAGACGGCACTATTGGTCGCTGGGCAGATCATACGGCGCAAAGTCTTATTGCTGCTTTTCACGCTAAAGGCTTTACTGCGCGGCATATCGTGATCACCGGCGGTGAGCCTTGTATGTACGATTTACGCGAATTAACCGAGACCTTGCACAGTCAAGGCTTTGCGACTCAAATCGAAACCAGTGGCACCTTTGAAATCAACTGTGCCGATGACACTTGGGTGACAGTATCACCCAAGGTGAACATGAAAGGGGGCTATCAGGTATTAGCACAGGCGCTGAACCGCGCCAATGAGATTAAGCATCCTATCGCTACTGAAAATCACATCGATGAACTTGATGAGTTACTGCATGACATCGATATTTCAGCGAAAACGATTTGCCTGCAGCCGATTAGTCAAAAGCCTAGAGCGACAGAACTGGCGATGAAAGTGTGTATCGCCCGTAATTGGCGCTTATCGATCCAGACCCATAAGTATTTGAATATTGATTAATGCTAATTTGCAAAGCATAAAAAACGCCTCACAGTTGTGGGGCGTTTTTTATGGTGGATGTTTTGTGGATTCTAAACCTAACGACTTAATACAGTTGCTTAATCAAGCTCACTTAACTGGCCGAAATGATTAAATGCTGCAAGTTGGCGCTGATAGGGCGCAATATCGCCGATGTTAGCTGTAATCCAATCTGTATCGTAATAAGTATCAAGGTAACGCTCACCCGAGTCACAAATGAGGGTTACTATTGAGCCTTGCTCTCCACGCGCTTGCATTTGTACCGCCAGTTGCAATGCTCCGTACAGGTTGGTTCCTGTGGATGCGCCGGTTTTACGGCCAATCAATTGTTCTAACCAATGAATCGTCGCCACCGATGCGGCGTCGGGAATTTGCAGCATAGTATCGACAACACCTGGGATAAACGATGGCTCGACTCTCGGTCGACCTATGCCTTCAATCTTACTGCCATTGCAACAGGTTAAGCTGGCATCGCCGCTCTGATAGTAATCAAAAAAAACGGAGTTTTGCGGGTCGACCACGCAAAGTTGTGTTGCCAACCTCTGATAGCGAATGTAGCGGCCTATGGTCGCCGATGTGCCGCCAGTGCCTGGGCTCATCACTATCCAGCGCGGGATTGTGTGTGGCTCGCGCTCCATCTGATTGAAAATCGAGTTAGCGATATTGTTATTACCGCGCCAGTCGGTTGCACGCTCGGCGTAGGTGAATTGATCCATATAATGTCCGCCTAGCTCTGCGGCAAGGCGCGCCGATTCGGCGTAAATCTCACTGGAATGATCGACAAAATGACATTGACCGCCATAGAAAGTGATCTGCTCAATCTTCTTTTTAGCTGTGCTTTTGGGCATTACGGCAATAAAAGGTAAACCGAGTAAGCGGGCAAAGTAGGCTTCAGAAATCGCTGTGCTGCCCGATGAGGATTCGATAATCGGCGTGCCTTGCTTAATCCAGCCGTTACACAGGGCATAGAGGAAGAGTGAGCGGGCGAGGCGATGCTTTAAGCTGCCTGTCGGGTGGGTACTTTCATCTTTGAGATAAATATCTATGCCATCGAGCATAGGTAATTCAAGCTTAATCAAGTGGGTATCGGCGCTGCGCTGAAAATCCGCTTCAATCTTGCCTATCGCGTGGGCTTCCCATGTTGGGCAGAGTCTGTGAGCGCTGTGAGAATCCACTGGTGGTTGAATCGTGTTAGAAATCATAGTAGTCACATCGAAAGAGATCATTTTCAGAGCATATCACAGGGACGGGCAAAGCGGTTTTATTGGATGAGCTTGAAGTCATTCGCTTAAAGTAGAGCACGACGTAATTGAAATCAAAAACAAATGTCGCTCACCAAGAGGTTTACTTAATATAGAAATGCCAAGAATTTAATTAGATTAAGCTGGAACAGTCAGATTAAGTTGAAAAAGACTATGCGGAAGTGGAACAAGAAGGATATGCGAGAGTGAAAGAAATGGTGGAGGGAGAAGGATTCGAACCTTCGAAGGCTGAGCCGTCAGATTTACAGTCTGATCCCTTTGGCCACTCGGGAACCCCTCCACAAACTTTCTTTTTAGCTTTACAACTGACTTTTAAAATTGTCTTTCAAAACATCATCAATAACGGACTTGTTTATCAAGACAAAACTAAACATTGGCCATGTTTAGTTTTTGAAAATGATTCTCTGCGTTAGAGATAAAGATGGTGGAGGGAGAAGGATTCGAACCTTCGAAGGCTGAGCCGTCAGATTTACAGTCTGATCCCTTTGGCCACTCGGGAACCCCTCCACGAATACCTTTAACGCTTTTGTAAAACTCTACATCATTTTCGAACAACACGATAAAACTTGCAGTGCAAATGGTGGAGGGAGAAGGATTCGAACCTTCGAAGGCTGAGCCGTCAGATTTACAGTCTGATCCCTTTGGCCACTCGGGAACCCCTCCTCAATTGCGGCCGCCATAGTAGTCAGAAACCTTTTCCATGTAAATACCCAATTTAAAAATATTCCTAAAGTTATGTATCAAATGGTCGATTAACTAACAACGAATTGTTTTGACGATGTTTTTTTATGCAAATTGATGTTCCTTTAGTCAACGAAGCCCAAATTGGCACCCGCTTAAACGCGGCGATAGAAAACGACAGACGGGGCGAATTCGCCCTGTTGCTGTCGTTACTGTCGGTTGACGCACGGGACATGGCACAATTCCAATGGCAAAATGAACTCGATATGGCGCAAAAATTACAGCGTCAGTTCGAATTACCACCGCAGCAAAGTTTAATGGCGGATTTATCGTCTGCTGAACCAGTGGTTGATAACAGCAGTATTTTTATGGCTCAAGGTCCACGTGCGTTTCAATTACAACAAGCATTGCGACCGGAAGCCTTAGTCATCCGTGGCGGCGAGTCAGTCGCAATGGCAGAAGCGTTAAGTAACTGTGACCATGTCACTCAGCTGAGGCAAAGGGGCCAATTAACCGCACCCAAAGTCGAGATCATGCACTTTGCTGATCAATTGGCAATCCAACGTAATCTTGTACCTTTGCTCGCTTCAGCCTAAGCCTGTCTTCCCGCAAGCGATCTTCAATACCCATCGGGTCAATCTGATCCATTTCGATAAATAAGCGTGAGCTAAAGCCAGTTATCTTGAAGCTTAATTACCTATAATTCGTATTAACCTATCGAGTTAAAATTTACCGCGTTAAAAATTTAACGAGCATATTTTAGTGATGCCGTTAATCAGTCGCTCTATACATTAAGGAATACAGATGAAAGGCATAATAGAAGCACAGAGCCCGACAGTGAATGACACTTGCACCGATTGCGGCAGCTTTGTCGATATCGGCGCCGTTATTGATGAGCACGATACGTTATTGACGTTAAATTTTGTTGGCGATAGCGCTCAAGCAGATGCCGAAAGCATGGCAACACGCGCTCAAACTCGATTTGCTGAAGTGCAAACTGAATTTGTGACTAAAGCTGAAGGCGTCGACTTACTGCTGACCTTCAATGTCAGCGCGGAAAAAATGATTTTTCAATTGGAAAACGGCCTGTAATTTTTAAAGCAGCACTTTAGTTTTTAGTCGGTTATGGATATCCGGAAATCGCGCTAATTGCCTAAAAATGCTGCTATTGTTAACCAAATTGTAATAAATTGTGCCACATGTTGCTGTGCTTACAACAGTTAGTGTAATCTGCCTCCAAATAAGAATAATTCAATCAGCTTAATTCCACATTTTGAGGTAAGTTTGCTAACAGCAAAGACCTTTAGCCCAACACGAAGTTTTGTAGGGAACCAGCGTGAAGCGACGTCAGCATCAGCATTTATTGGAGTCTTTGGTACAGTCAACTGCAAAACAGCAGGGCGATTTCACAAAGACGGCAGAGTTAACCACAGAGTTGTTGTGCCAGAATTTAGCGGTTTCTTTGGTATCAGTGTGGACTTTTTCATCTGATCAACAAACCCAATCACTCGTCGCACAATTTGGTTCTATGATGTTGCAAGACATTCATAGACCTAAGTTATTACAAGATTGTCTCCGGTATGTACACGAGCTCAAAACTCTGCGCCATATCGATGCAGGCAATGCCCTGACCGATCCACGTTTAAGTGAATTGGCTGAGTGCTATTTTATCCCGCGGCAAATCAACTCGAGTCTCGACATCGCCATTCGTATCAATGGCCATCTCGAAGGTGTGCTCTGCATCGAGCGGGCACAATTGACTCCCCACTGGCATGACAGTGAAATTCACCTCGCGTGCCAGATGGCTGACCAATTAGCCCTGACCTTAGCGACAAAGCACAGCTACGATAAAGAAGAAAGCTTGAGTTTATTTCGCTGTGCCACTGAACAATCGCGACAAATCAGTATGTTAATTAATCTGCATACTGAAAAAGTCGAGTATGTGAATCAGGCGCACAGTGAAATCACTGGCATGCCCCGTGAACAGATTATCGGCGCTAATATCCGTGAGTTGGCTTTTTTCAAGCAGCATGCCCAATTAGCCGAGCAAACCCTAGCGCAAATCTTTAGGGGCGAAATTGCCAAAGGCGAAGTGCAGTTTAGTCGTGCCGATGGCAGTCGTTATTGGCTGACATACGTGCTGAGTCAATTCATTACCGATCGCGGCAATCATTATGCCTTGGTCTCGTGTGAAGAGAATACCGACGAGCATAACTATAAGTCAGAGCTTGAACGGCTTGCTTGGCGTTGTGGATTAACGGGGCTACATAACCGTACTCATTTTAATCGAGTCCTTGAACGTACCACGAAGGGACTGTTGTTATTAGTTGATTTAGTGGGATTTAAGCGTTTTAACGATACTTATGGCCATGAAAATGGCGATAGCTTGTTGATAGAAATTGCCCGCCGTTTGAAACATTTTTCTGAGATTAATAAGGCCACCGAAATTGCCCGCGTCGGCAGCGATGAATTTGCAGTGCTATTGACCGATGATAATGCCGTTTACGATCTCGATTATTTTAGTACGCGCCTGTATCAACATCTTGCTATGCCTATTTTAATCGGCCGCGAGCAAGTCGAACCTAAGCCTGCTTTAGCTGTGGTTGATATTGCCTCTGTGGCGAGTTTGTTTGCCCCATTAACCTGTGCCGATATTGCAGTGCAGTATGCTAAAAAGAAAAAAGGCACTGCAATCCAAGTATTTAACAGCACGTTATTGAGTGCATTTAAAGAGGATGCGCAGATAGAACGTGATTTACACAGTGCGATCCGTGGCCGTCAGTTTGAGCTTTATTATCAGCCACTGAGGGATCTTGAGCAGAATACCTATATTGGCGCCGAAGCCTTAATCCGTTGGCACCACCCTAAAAGAGGCGTGTTATTTCCAGCTTCCTTTATTGATATTGCAGAGCAGTCGGGGATGATTAATTCTATCGGCAGTTGGGTTTTAGAGGCCGCTTGTCGACAGTTAAACCTATGGCAGCATCATAATGCAGATATGACAATGCATGTGAATGTGTCGGCCCGCCAGTTCTTCAGTGGTAATTTATTTGAGCAAGTGTGGCAGTTGTTGACGCGTTATCGCTTGAAACCTAAGACTTTAATCTTAGAGATCACTGAGACTGAATTGATGGGTGATATTCGCCATGCGACCTTGTTATGCCAAGAATTAGCGGAATTAGGCGTAGGGCTCGCGATTGACGATTTTGGGACGGGTTACTGCTCTATGCGTTATTTGAAGCAGTTTCCGATCAGTAAACTTAAGATTGATCGTTCGTTTATTTCAGATCTTACCGTCAGCCGCGAAAGTCGCGAAATTGTGTCAGCCATTATTGCTATGGCGAATGCATTGAATATATCTCTGACGGCAGAAGGGGTTGAAACCCTTGAGCAAGAAGCATTTTTAGCGAAAAGTTTTTGCCATCAGGCACAGGGTTATCTCTATAGCCCTGCATTACGGGAGCCTGAGTTTGCACAATTTATCTTGTCGGCTAAAAGCGCTTCGGTCATAACCCATTAAAGTTACACATAATCCACTAAGTCACAATTATTTCAAATGTGCTGCTCACGATAAAAAAAGGCAACCTAGGTTTGTAATCTAGGTTGCCTTTATTATTCATCTCTGTGCTTGTTCAATCAGCACTATAAACCTTCACCGTCATTCTCCAGTGCAGTTCAGCACTGTATACCTATTAAGATTTTAAGCAGCATTGTTTGAATTTTTTGCCACTATGGCAAATACAGAGATCATTTCTACCGGGTAATTTAGCCGTCATTTGCTGGCCTTGGCTGTAATACCAGCGACTTGCTTGGTAGATAAATTCGGATCGCTCATAGATAGCATCAATTTCACCATCGAGCTTATACCAAGCTTTAAAAGTAACAGTGCCATGTCGTTGTTCAGCTATCGCCGCTTGAGCATTGTGGATTGGTGTTTCAGTGCTGCTCTGTACATCTAATCCTAGCCAATGTGGGTGAGGGCCAATATTCAAACTTGCTAGGGTGAGGCCGTTTAGGTACTCGGGATGATGTGTTTTCAAAATGTAATCAAAATTTTTCAATACAAATGCGCAGTAGCGTGAGCGCATAAGCTGTTCAGGTGTGCGGGCAATCTCTTGCCCAGAGTCTACATGCGTATGCAGTGGACCACAGCAATCTTGATAGCTTAGCCCACTGCCACAGGGACAGGTTTGCTTAGTTGTAGTCATGTTAGCTAAATCTTTAATTTAATTGTATTTGTTTAAATTTATTCGATTTCTATCTAAATGCGTTAGATGTTAGACAGCCCATTTAAACGTAATCGGCATTAACATTAGGGTAATTTTTTACCCGCAGGTAAAGGCGGAAATTGGCGACCATAATACAAGTTAGGCACTGGTTTCGCATTCAGATAATAGCTAGGTTCTGCGCGGTTATTGGTATCTAAGCTCACTTTCCATTGGGTGGATGAGACTTTTTCTGTACCAATAGCAAATTTGCCCGCAAATTCACTCACAGGTTCGCCAGTTTCTTGTGCTGGGTAAAATCGAACCAAATAATAGCCAGTATCTATGGCACCATTACCGATAATTTTGCGTTTAGTAATGCGGAAATCCACGTCAATAGTAGCTTTTTTGGCGCGGATTTTATCGAAAAACTTCTTGTAAATGGCGACAATATTGTCTCGTCCATAGTAAATTTCTTTACTTTGACTCTCAGATAAGTAGCTAGCGTCATCAGCGTAAATCTCACGGGTCACCTCAGGGGACAATTGATTAAAAGCGCTAATAAACAAAGGGTAATTAGCGTTGATCAATTGATCATCAGTGGATTTTGTATGAGTTTTAGCTGGATTGGCTAAGCTTGGCAGTGACAATAAGCACATCAGGACTAGCGGCAAAAATTTCATTACTTTATTCTAATCTGGCAATCATGGCGTCACTATAATGGAGGCGCCCGCTGAACTAAAGCCTTGAATGTTTACAAAGTGTGTTTCTGTACAAGAGTGTGAAGTAAAGGAGCTTGCCATGCTGGATGATGAATCAGCACTGTTTTTTGAGGAAATGGCTGGAGTCGTGCCACTAAAAGGCGATATGCCAGTGGTAAATTTAGCACCGAAAGCGTTGACGGCTGAGCAAATACACAGACGCGATGCTTTACAACGGGAAGCCTTCCTAGCGTGTATGCCACTGGATTTAAAAGCGTTTCCACAGCAAGCGCCAGATGACATTGTGAGCTTTAAGCGTGAGGGGGTACAAGGCGGCGTTTTTAAACGACTCCGAATGGGGCAATACAGCATCAAGATGGAGCTTGATGTGCATGCTTATCGGTTAAACCAAGCTCGTGATGCCGTCCTTAACTATATACTGGCAGCGCAGGCACATGGTGAACGCTGTGTCATGTTGATCCACGGTAAAGGCTATCAGAGTCAACCCTTTGCGGGATTGCTCAAATCCGCTGTGTGCTATTGGTTATCACAACTCGACATGGTGCTTGCCTATCATTCGGCGAAAACCGAGCAGGGCGGTGCTGGGGCACTTTATGTGATGTTAACTAAGTCAGAACAGCTTAAGCTTGAAAACCGTGAAGCCAATCGTAAAGGAATGGGATGGCGTTAGATTAAACAGATAAGTATTGAATAAAAATGCCCAATTTTATTGGGCATTTTGTTTTATGTTATTGGGTGATGATTTTATGAACCCTTACCAACCACACTGGCGGTTTGCGGTGGTATTTTGCTCATCTAACCATGTTTTAAGTGGGGCGAAGTAATCGAGCACCGCTTTTGCATCCATCGTTTCTTTGCCGGTGACTTCTTTCAATGCTTCTGGCCAAGGTTTACTTAAGCCTAACTCGAGCATCTTATTGAGTTTCTCTCCCGCGGCTTGATTACCATAAATACTGCATCTGTGTACCGGACCTTTATCGCCTGCAGTTTCACACAGCGCTTGATGGAATTGGAATTGCAAAATATGCGCTAGGAAGTAACGGGTGTAGGGTACATTGCCTGGTACATGGTATTTAGCACCCGGATCAAAATCTGCTTCACTACGTTCAGTCGGTGCTTTGACGCCTTGGTATTTTTCCCTCAGATCCCACCAAGCTTGGTTATATTGGGCGGGCGTGATTTCGCCGCTAAACACTTTCCAGCGCCACTGATCTATCATCAGGCCAAAGGGCAAGAAAGCAATTTTGTCTAAGGCTTGTTTTAGTAAAAGGCCGATATCCTTAGATGTATCAGGTACTTCTTCTAATAAGCCGATTTGCTTTAAATAGCTTGGCGTGATCGACAGTGCAATCGTGTCACCAATTGCTTCATGGAAACCGTCGTTAGCGCTGTTTTTAAATAGGAAGGGTTGTTGCTTATAAGCGCGTTGATAGAAGTTATGCCCAAGTTCGTGGTGGATAACGCTAAAATCTTCGGCAGTTTTTTGGATACACATTTTAATGCGGATATCGTCGAGATTATCGAGATCCCACGCCGAAGCGTGACAAACCACATCACGGTCCTTTGGTTGTACGAATAGAGAACGCGCCCAAAAACTTTCTGGCAATGGTGCGAACCCTAATGATGTGAAGAAGCCTTCGGCTTGTTTCACCATTTTATGCTCGTCATAGCCTTTCTTTGCCAATAACTCAGTGACATCGTAACCCGGATCGGCATTGTCAGGGGCGACGAGATCATACACATTGCCCCATTGCTGGGCCCACATGTTGCCAAGTAAGTGTGCAGGGATGGGGCCAGTGGTCGGTGCGACGCTATCGCCGTATTCTTTATTGAGTTCACCGCGCACATAACAGTGCAAAGATTCATAAAGGGGTTTTACTTGGCCCCAAAGACGATCGAGTTCCTGTGAAAAATCATCGGGTTTCATATCATATTGACTGCGCCATAGCTCAGACAGGTTGGCATAACCGAGATCCTTTGCGCCTTCATTGGCCAGTTCAACTTCGCGTTGAAACAAGGGGCGCATGGGTTTAGCTATTTCACGCCAGCCTTTCCACGCTTCCAGTAATTTTACGGGATCTCGTGATTCGGCCATTAAGCTCGATAGCTCAGGCTGGGTCATACATTTGCCGTCGGCAAAACAGTATTTTCCTTTGCCGTATAAGCCATTTAATTCTGAACTAATTTGCGCCAGCTCGGTGTTCTTCGCAGGATCGAGCGGCGCGGGTAACACTAACGCACTGCGCAGGATATTGAGCTTGCGGGCATTAATGGGATCGAGTTCTACATTGGCGTACTTAGCCGCCTCGGTTGCAAATTTTACCGACGCGGCACTGACCTTTTCGCCGACTGCGGCAGACAGGGCCGCGGTATCATCAGTAATAAAGTTGCTGTAAATCCACTCGGCGCGATTAGATTCAATCGATAATTCGGCCATCTTGGCTTCAGCATCGTTAATAAAAGCAATGGCTTGTGCTTTATCTGGGGCGATATTGATGACAGCTGCTGCAGTAGCTGTCTTGTCTGTTTTACTTTGTGCATCATTACAGGCCGTTAATCCCAGCGCGAGTGCCACTGTGAGGGCGATTTTACTGCGACGATTCAATGAAATAACCATGTCTAGTTGTCCTTGTTGTTTTTGTGTTACACAGTTTACCTAAACCACAAAGTTATTGCACAAGGGTTAATTGACTTGTTTTTAACACTTATTCGGACATGTACGACATACCGCTTGTATCACAGACTAGAAAGCGGTGAATTTGTCCAATTTTAGTTTGACATCCGTGGTGCCAATGTTTAATTTAAACGAGTGTTTTAAATTAATTCAAGGTCACGGAATGGCAAGTCGATCCGATACAAAAACTAGAATACTTGATGCCGCAGAAAAACTGTTCGCCGAACGGGGCTTTTCTGAGACCTCCTTGCGACTCATTACCAGCAAAGCTGAGGTGAATTTAGCATCGGTCAATTATCACTTTGGTTCTAAAAAAGAGCTGATCCGTGCAGTGTTAGCCCGCTATTTAGACGTGTTTATGCCTGCCGCTTCAAGCCAAATTCATCGTTTAAATGCCGCTCCAGCACAAGCAACACTCGAAGAGATCCTGTCTTCTTTGGTCGATCCTTTATTGGATTTAAACGCGCTACGTACCGAAGGCACCACGATCTTCCTGCAGCTTTTAGGCCGTGGCTATATCGAAAGCCAAGGGCATTTACGTTGGTTTATTACTACCCATTACGGCCAGCATCTCGATGCTTTTGTTAAAGCCGTGTCGGCCAGTGCACCACATATTCCACCCGCTGAAATGTTTTGGCGCTTACACTTTACCTTAGGCACTATCGTGTTCACTATGGCGTCCGCTGATGCCCTAAATGACATTGCTGCTGCTGAGTTTGGTGAGCATAACGACATCGAAGCCGTGATCCGTAAAGTGATCCCCTACATGGCGGCTGGCGTATCAGTCCCCGTTTCTTCTTAATTAAAAGGTCTTGATAATGTTGACGATTATAATTCTTGCCCTGATAGCCATTGTCGTGTTGTTTGCGGTGAAAAATATCCGGATGCAGTTTATTACCCGCCCAGTTTTTAGTTTTTTCAAGAAGGTCTTGCCGCCACTTTCCGATACCGAGCGTGAAGCGATGGAAGCGGGTGATGTCTGGTGGGAAGGGGAGTTATTTCGCGGAAATCCTAACTGGAATACCTTGCATAGCTATGGCAAACCCACGCTAACTGCAGAAGAAAAAGACTTTATTGATAATCAAGTGATGACAGCACTGACGATGATCGATGATTTCGACATAGTGCATAACCGCAAGGATTTACCGCCAGAGCTGTGGGAATACTTTAAGAAAGAAGGTTTCTTCGCACTGATCATTCCGAAGAAATTTGGTGGTAAAGCTTTCTCTGCCTATGCAAACTCGACCATTGTCAGCAAATTAGCCAGCCGTAGCGTAAGCGCCGCTGTTACTGTGATGGTGCCGAACTCTTTAGGCCCAGGTGAGTTGCTGACCCACTATGGTACGAGCGAGCAGAAAGAACGTTGGTTACCTGCTTTAGCTAAAGGCGATGAAATTCCTTGTTTTGCATTAACTGGTCCAGAAGCGGGCAGTGATGCCGGCGCTATCCCAGATGTGGGTATTGTGTGCCGTGATACCTTCAATGGCGAAGAAATGCTCGGGCTAAAACTCACCTGGGATAAGCGTTATATCACGCTGGCGCCTGTAGCAACAGTTCTGGGTTTAGCGTTCCAAATGCGCGATCCTGAAGGTCTGCTTGGCGATAAGAAAAACTTAGGCATTACCTGTGCGTTGATCCCAACGGATCATCCTGGTGTGGTGATTGGTCGTCGTCATAATCCGCTGGGCATGGCGTTTATGAACGGTACTACTCAAGGTAAAGAAGTGTTTATTCCGCTCGATTGGATTATCGGTGGCCCTGAGTTTGCCGGTAAAGGCTGGCGTATGCTGGTTGAGTGTTTGTCAGCGGGCCGCGGTATTTCATTGCCAGCATTGGCAACGGCTTCTGGTCACATGGCGACTAAGACGACAACGGCTTACAGCTATGTGCGTCACCAGTTTGGAATGGCAATTGGTCAGTTTGAAGGGGTGCAAGAAGCGCTGGCGCGTATTATTGCCAACACTTATCAGTTAGAAGCCGCACGCCGTTTAACAACCACGGGTATCGATCTTAAAGTCAAACCTTCGGTCGTGACTGCAATAGCTAAGTACCACATGACTGAATTAGGCCGTTCTGTGATGAACGATGCCATGGATATTCAATCGGGTAAGGGCATTCAATTAGGACCTAAAAACTATTTAGGCCACCCTTATATGTCGAATCCAATTTCGATCACTGTGGAAGGCGCGAATATTCTAACCCGCTCATTGATGATTTTTGGTCAAGGTGCGACTCGCTGCCATCCTTACGTACTTGCCGAAATGGAAGCCGCAGCGATGGAAAACCAACATGAAGCCTTAGAGCGTTTTGATGCGTTATTAATGGGTCACATGGGTTATGCCACGCGTAATGCTTTCAGTGCTTTGTTTAGCGCGTTAAGCGGTAGCCGTTTTGGCAGTGCGCCAGTGAGCGGTGAAACTAAGCAGTACTATAAAGATATGTCGCGTATTTCGTCTGCATTAGCCTTAATGACAGATTTATCAATGCTGATCATGGGCGGCGATTTAAAACGCAAAGAAATGCTCTCAGCACGTATGGGTGATGTGCTCAGCCAGTTATATTTAGGCTCAGCAACCTTGAAGTTGTTTGAAGATAATGGCCGTCAACAGGACGATTTGCCTGCGGTACGTTATGTAATGGCCAATCGTTTGCACTTGGCGGCGAAAGCGTTGGAAGACACGATTCGTAACTTTCCAAGCCGTCCTGTGGCATGGTTACTGCGTGGCTTAATCTTCCCGCTGGGTAATCACTTCACTGCACCGAGCGACAAAATGGCGACCGATTTAGTTAGCGGCATGTTGAAGCCTGGCCCTGCTCGCGAACGTATTACTTTCTTATGTCCTGAATTTGAAGGGGATAAGGGCGGTATTGCTGAAGTTGAGCAAGCATTTATCGCGCAATATGCCTGTAAAGATATCTATAAAAAACTGAAGAAAGCGCAGCGTGCCGGTGAGTTGCCAGCAAAAGTGCCGAATCAAGTCTTGTTTGCAAAAGCACTCGAGACTGGCGTTATCACTGCCGACGAAGAACAAAAGTTACAGCATGCTGATAAGCTGCGCTTAGCGGCAATTAATGTGAATGATTTCGAAGCGTTATAGTGATTATTAGTGTTTGATGTTAGCGCAGTTTGGTCTAAGCGGTGTTAAGTTCGATAGCTAAGCCGCTTGGGCCGTTTGGATTTACCTCTGAAATGAGAGACCAACAAATTTTCACCAACAGAAATCTGCACTTACAGAAAACAGTCAATATAAAAAAACCACCTTCATGAGGTGGTTTTTTATTGGCTGTTTTCTAACGAGCTTGAGTTGTTAGAAGAAGCTTAAGCAACTTAAGCTACGATCAACACTTTACAGGTGTTAGTGCCGCCGATGGTTTCCATTGCATCGCCTTTGGTCATTAATACCATATCACCGCTATTCAAATAACCAGCCGCTGTTAATGCTTCTAACGCTTTTTGCGCTAGCTCATCGGCTGGGTGGATCGTTGAATCGAAGTAGATTGGCAACACGCCGCGGTACAAGGCCATTTTGGCTAAGGTTGTTGCGTGACGTGATAAACCTAAGATTGGCAGTGAAGAACTGATACGAGACATTAACTGTGGTGTTGCACCCGATTCAGTCAGAGCGATAATCGCCTTAACGCCTTCTAGGTGGTTTGCTGCATACATAGTTGATAGCGCAATGGTCTCTTCAACTGAAGTGAAACGCACATCTAATCTATGCTTAGACACAATCACACTTGGGTGAGATTCAGCGCCAACACACACGTTTGCCATTGCCTTAACGGTTTCTTCTGGGAAGTCACCGGCAGCAGTTTCAGCAGATAACATCACAGCATCGGTACCATCAAGCACAGCGTTCGCCACGTCCATCACTTCGGCGCGGGTTGGCATTGGGCTTGAAATCATCGATTCCATCATCTGGGTGGCAGTGATGACGACTTTATTCAGTTGGCGTGAACGGGCGATTAACTTCTTTTGTACTGCAACGAGTGCAGCATCACCAATTTCAACACCTAAGTCACCACGGGCAACCATAACAACGTCAGACGCTAAGATAACATCATCCATAGCGGCATCGGTCGCAACCGCTTCAGCACGTTCAACTTTAGCAACGATCAACGCATTACAACCGGCTTGACGGGCAAGATCGCGTGCATAGTCCAAGTCAGCACCACTGCGCGGGAAAGACACGGCTAAATAATCCACTTGGATCATTGCTGCAGTGAGAATGTCAGCCTTGTCTTTTTCGGTCAGCGCAGCAGCAGAAAGTCCGCCGCCTTGTTTGTTAATACCTTTGTTGTTAGATAAAGGGCCTGCCACAGTCACTGTGGTATGCACTTTACGGCCTTCAACACGCTCAACGCGTAATTGAACACGGCCATCATCTAACATCAGGATATCGCCAACAGTCACATCGTCTGGCAATTGCTTGTAATCGATACCCACTTTGGTCTCGTCGCCTTCACCTTTGGCTAACTCGGCATCAAGTACATAGGCTTGACCTAATACGAGTTGTACTTTCTTATTGTCTTTGAAAGTAGAAACGCGGATTTTAGGGCCTTGTAAGTCACCAAGAATGGCCACATGAACGCCTAACTCTTTAGCGATTTCGCGCGCTTGAGTTGCTCGTTTTAGATGATCTTCGGGGGAACCGTGGGAGAAATTAAGACGTACAACGTTTGCACCTGCCGCGATGATGCGGCGTAGGTTATCATCACGATCGGTAGCGGGACCTAGAGTGGTGACGATTTTGGTTCTGCGGAACATAAGGATACTCCGTTAAAGTTAAAAAAAATCTTGGGACTATATTACCATGCAATTCCAAATTTTGTAGTAAAGTTACAATCAAATTGATCTAAAGTTATGTATGAAAATTGTGAGGTATCGCTGATATTTGCACGATAAATGGCTAGGTTAATGATCAACGCTAGCCATTTTTAGAAAAGGAAGTGAGTTACAGTATCGGATCTTTATTGATGCGAGACTCTTTTAACACTTCTTTCACTCGTTTCAAATTATCGCGGAAACGTGGGCCTCTACGTAAGGTAAAACCCGTTGCCAATACATCTATAGTGACTAATTGGGCTAAACGCGAGGCCATAGGTAAATACATGTCAGTATCTTCTGGCACTTCCATTGTCACGGGCAGTGTACATTCCATTGATAAAGGCGAGTTGCGGGCAGTAATACCAATCACAGCTGCACCATTTTCTCTCGCTAAACGCGCTATTTCAATCAATGACTTAGTGCGGCCAGTGTGGGAAATCAATACCACCACATCGCCCTCATTACTGTTAATACAGCTCATGCGTTGCATTAGAACATCGTCAAAACAGATGACAGGCACATTAAAGCGGAAGAATTTATTTTGCGCGTCATGGGCAACTGAAGCGGATGCGCCTAGGCCAAAAAAGGAAATAGTCTTAGCTTGAGTGAGAATATCAACGGCTTTATTAATGGCTGAAATGTCTAGGCTTTGACGTGCGGTATCGAGCGAAGCCATTGAAGATTCGAATATTTTTGTCGTGTAAGACTCTGTCGAATCATCTTCTTCAACGTGGCGGCTCACATAAGGTGTACCGTTCGCAAGACTTTGTGCTAGATGTAACTTAAAATCAGGGAAACCTTTAGTATCTAAGCGGCGGCAGAAACGATTCACAGTAGGTTCACTGACATCTGCCATCTTAGCCAGTGTGGCGATGCTAGAATGTATAGCTGTCTGTGGTGATGCTAAGATCACCTCTGCAACTTTGCGTTCTGATTTACTAAAATGGGTGAGGCTTTTTTGAACCTTTTCTAGGGTATTCATACGCGTATGTCCGCTAAATTGAGAATGTAATTTTATTTATTTTTATTTCGTGGGAGCTGATCAAGACTGGCGGCCCACTAATAGACTCTATGTAGTAACTTTTCAGTACAATTTTGAAATAAGACTTTACTACCTTCAGTAATTTAAGCACAAAAAGCATATCAGATTTATGCAGCAAGTGACTAGTTAGCAAGAATGTTAATATTTATAAAAATAGATGCATTTAACAAATTCTGTTGTTATATTACAACAAAAGTGTGGATTTCTTCATCGACATGAAGGGACACGACATACAAAGGAGATCGTAACGCAATGGGCAAAACAACATCAGGCGCCAAAGCTTGTGACTTCGTACTCTTTGGTACTAAAGGCGATTTGGCACGACGCAAGTTGTTACCTTCTTTATACCAGCTAGATAAAGCTGAACTTCTCGATAAAGATACGAAAGTGATCGGTGTCGCGAAAGACGAGTTTACTCAAGATGAGTTTATCGAATTAGTCACGCTTGCATTAAACACCTTCGTGAAAGAGCCTTTGTGCGAAGAGACTCTCCAACGTTTCCTGTCCCGCTGCCATTATATAGGCACTAACTTTACCGATTCAGCGGGCTACAGTGCCTTCCATGATCTGCTCAAACCAGAAGAGCGCGTTATGGTCAGTTACTTTGCTACGCCACCTGCAATATTCGGCGACATTTGCCGTTGTTTGCATGAACAAGATCTTATCCACCCAGATTCACGCGTGGTGCTCGAAAAGCCCATCGGCTCAGATTTAGACTCTTCTCGCGTTATCAATGACCAAGTTTCCGCTTACTTCAAAGAACGTCAGGTTTACCGTATCGATCATTACTTAGGTAAAGAAACCGTACAGAACTTGATTGCACTGCGTTTTGCTAACTCTTTATTTGCCTCTAAGTGGGACAACCGTACGATTGACCACGTCCAGATCACAGTCGCAGAAGAAGTGGGCATCGAAGGCCGTTGGGGTTACTTCGACAAAGCGGGTCAAATGCGTGACATGATCCAGAACCATTTGCTGCAAGTGTTAACGCTCGTTGCTATGGATCCACCGGTCAACTTAGACGCTGACAGCATCCGTGATGAAAAAGTCAAAGTGCTCAAATCACTGCGTCCGATTAATTCTGACAATGTGTATGAAAATACCGTACGCGGTCAGTACAGTGCTGGCTTCTTAAAGGGCAGCCCAGTACCGGGTTATTTAGAAGAAGAAGGCGCCAACCTTCAATCACACACAGAAACCTTCGTGGCTATTCGTGTGGATATCGACAACTGGCGTTGGGCGGGCGTGCCTTTCTATTTACGTAGCGGTAAACGTATGCCGTTTAAGAGCTCTGAAATTGTGGTGTATTTCAAAAACCCACCGCATAACTTGTATCGCTCAAGCTACCGTAATCTGCCACCGAACAAGCTGACAATCCGTTTGCAGCCCCATGAAGGGGTTGAAATCCAGATGATGAACAAAGTGCCAGGTTTGGAGCAAAAACAACGTCTACAAACCACTAAACTCGATTTGAGCTTCTCCGATACCTTTAAAAATGAACGTATCGCCGATGCCTATGAGCGTCTATTACTCGAAGCTATGCTCGGTAATCAAGCGCTGTTCGTGCGCCGCGACGAAGTCGAGCAGGCATGGACTTGGGTGGATGGCATTATCCAATCGTGGGAACAAAGCAACGAAAAACCAAAACCTTATCCTGCGGGTACTTGGGGTCCAGTTGCGTCAGTTGCTTTGATTACCAAAGATGGCCGTTCGTGGGACGAGTAGGAGACTTTGATGATTAAAGAAACCGTATTCAAATCTTTCGATACGCCAAGTGCGTTAGAACAACAGCTTGCGAATAGAATTGCGAGCCAGTTGCAGGAAGCCGTCGATGCCCGCGGAAAAGCCAGCTTAGTGGTTTCCGGTGGTTCGACGCCGCTTAAGTTATTTCAACTATTGAGCATGAAATCCATCGATTGGAGTGATGTTTATATCACGCTTGCCGATGAGCGCTGGGTTGAAGCCGACGCCGATGCTTCTAATGAGCGTCTCGTGCGTGAACATTTATTACAAAACCGTGCGGCGAATGCCAAATTCCGCGGTTTAAAAAACATGTTTTCGACCGCAGAAGCGGGCGCCGATATGGCCGCCGAGTCCTTGTCTAACTTCCCACGTCCTTTTGATGTGGTGGTGTTAGGCATGGGTAACGATGGTCATACCTGCTCTTGGTTTCCCTGCAGTGCTGAGCTTGAACATGCGCTCACAACCCAAGCCCTGTGTGTGGCGACGAACCCCACCACAGCGCCCCATGGTAGAATTACGCTCTCTAAGAGTGCGATTCTGAACAGCAGACAAATTTATCTGCACTTGGTCGGGGAACAGAAATTATCCGTATATCGTCAAGCGTTAGAAAGTGATGATGTCCATGCTATGCCTATCAGAGCCGTATTAGCGCAGCGTAAAACGCCCGTTGATGTGTTCTGGAGCGCTTAAGGAGTCACTATGCACTCAGTAGAAATACACTCAGTAGTTCAAGCTGTTACCGACAGAATTATTGCCCGTAGTAAAGCGTCACGTGAAGGTTATCTCGCCGCATTGAATGATGCCCGTAACCATGGTGTACACCGTAGCTCATTGAGCTGTGGCAACTTAGCCCATGGTTTTGCCGCCTGTAATCCAGACGACAAAAATGCATTGCGTCAATTGAATAAAGCGAACATCGGCATAGTGACGGCATTTAACGATATGTTATCTGCGCACCAACCCTATGAAAGCTATCCTGAATTGCTTAAAAAAGCCTGTCAGGAAGTCGGCAGTGTTGCACAAGTGGCGGGCGGTGTTCCGGCCATGTGTGACGGTGTGACTCAAGGTCAACCCGGTATGGAATTGAGCTTACTGAGTCGTGAAGTGATTGCGATGGCAACGGCTGTGGGCTTGTCTCACAACATGTTTGATGGCGCTTTACTGCTCGGCATTTGCGATAAAATCGTTCCAGGTTTGCTTATCGGCGCCTTAAGCTTTGGTCACTTGCCTATGTTATTCGTGCCTGCTGGGCCGATGAAATCAGGTATCCCGAACAAAGAAAAAGCCCGTATTCGTCAGCAATTTGCCCAAGGTAAAGTGGATCGCGCGCAACTGTTAGAAGCTGAAGCCCAGTCTTACCACAGTGCGGGAACCTGTACTTTCTACGGCACGGCAAACTCGAATCAGTTGATGCTTGAAGTGATGGGCCTGCAGTTACCTGGCTCGTCATTTGTGAATCCTGATGATCCACTGCGCGAAGCATTAAATAAGATGGCAGCTAAGCAAGTGTGTCGTTTAACCGAAATGGGGACTCAATATACCCCAATCGGTGAAGTGGTCAGCGAAAAATCTGTGGTTAACGGCATAGTGGCACTTTTGGCTACTGGTGGTTCTACTAACTTGACGATGCACATTGTCGCCGCGGCTCGTGCTGCCGGTATTATTGTGAACTGGGATGATTTTTCTGAATTATCCGATGCTGTACCATTAGTGGCGCGCGTGTATCCAAACGGTCATGCCGATATTAATCATTTCCATGCAGCCGGTGGCATGGCGTACTTAATCAAAGAATTGCTCGATGCGGGTTTATTGCATGAAGATGTGAATACCGTTGCGGGCTTTGGTTTACGCCGTTATACCCAAGAGCCAAGGTTGCTCGACGGTGAACTGCGCTGGGTCGATGGTCCAACGACTAGCTTAGATACTGAAGTGTTAACGTCAGTCGCATCACCTTTCCAAGGCAACGGTGGCTTGAAATTACTCAAAGGTAACTTAGGCCGCGCTGTGATCAAAGTGTCAGCAGTACAAGAACAACATCGTGTCGTTGAAGCGCCCGCTGTGGTGATTGACGATCAAAACAAACTCGATGCCTTGTTCCAAGCCGGTGCTCTGGATAGAGATTGTGTTGTGGTGGTTAAAGGTCAAGGCCCGAAAGCCAATGGTATGCCAGAACTGCACAAGTTAACCCCATTATTGGGAACGCTTCAGGACAAAGGCTTTAAAGTCGCGCTGCTGACCGACGGTCGTATGTCTGGCGCGTCGGGTAAAGTCCCTGCGGCCATTCATTTAACGCCAGAAGCCTTAGATGGCGGTTTAATTGCCAAAGTCCAAGATGGCGACTTGATCCGTGTCGATGCGTTAACTGGCGAACTGAGCCTGCTGGTCTCTGAAGCTGAACTTGCCACCAGAGCCGCGGGAATTGTGGATTTACATCGCTCACGTTATGGCATGGGCCGCGAGTTATTTAGTGCGCTACGTTCAAATCTAAGTAGTCCAGAAACTGGTGCGCGTTGTACTAATGCCATCGATGAACTTTATTAATACAAAGGAAGAATAACGCAATGCTTGAGAATAACTGGTCACTACAGCCACAAGATATTTTTAAACGCAGCCCTATTGTTCCTGTTATGGTGATTAACAAGATTGAACATGCGGTGCCATTAGCGCGAGCACTGGTTGCCGGCGGCATTAGCGTATTAGAAGTGACTTTGCGTACTCCTTGTGCACTCGAAGCTATCACTAAAATCGCCAAAGAAGTGCCAGAGGCCTTAGTGGGCGCGGGTACTATTTTAAACGAAGCTCAGCTTGATCTTGCGATTGCCGCGGGTGCGCAGTTTATTATTACCCCAGGTGCAACGGTTGAACTGCTCAAAGCGGGTATGCATGGTCCAATCCCTTTAATTCCAGGGGTTGCGAGCATTTCAGAAGTGATGACGGGGATGGCGCTCGGTTACACCCACTTTAAATTCTTCCCAGCTGAAGCTTCGGGTGGTGTTGATGCTCTTAAAGCCTTCTCGGGTCCGCTAGCGGATATTCGCTTCTGCCCAACAGGTGGCATTACGCCAAGTAGCTATAAAGATTATTTAGCGCTGAAAAACGTCGATTGTATTGGTGGTAGTTGGATTGCGCCAACGGATGCAATGGAACACGGCGATTGGGATCGTATCACTCAACTTTGTAAAGATGCCATTGGCGCTTTATAAATCGAGTTTGAAATAGTGACAAAATAAAAACCACCGCGAGGTGGTTTTTTGTCTTTTATTTTTCGCATTTTGATAAAGAACGGCTGCGATAGCTGACTCTGTAGAAAGTCTGGTTTTTACAGTAACTCGCACATTTACAAACGGTCTGGATTTATAGCAAGTCGGGCTACGTAATGTCAGCTTGGCTACATTTCCTTACTCAATTCGACATTTGAGCCGGCTTTGGGGCTAAATAACTGTTGATACAGTCGCCCCGCAAACTCATCTGTCATCCCTGAAATATAGTCCGCCAACACTCTGTGACTGTTTAAGCCTTGTTGCTCACTTTCGCGCCAGCGCTCTTGGGTGTTCAGTGGCAGTAAACGCTCGGGATCGGAAGCGAAGGCTTCGAATAATCCCATCACAATCTGCTGGCCCTTATATTCGAGCATTTGGATCTCGGGTTTACGAATAACGTATTTATAAACCAGTTGCTTAAGTACATTGAGCGCAATGGCAAACTCCGGCTCTAACGTCGCATTAAAGCGCAATAATGGCTCTTCGAACACGTCATCTTCTGAGATAACAATAGCGGTGACAAAGCCATTAACGAGTGTGCCTATGGCATCTTTACGTAGGTGATGCTCATGTGAAAACAGCTTGTTGCCAATATCTGCCAGCTCTTGTTTTATCCACGCATCACTGCTGCTGGTCAGTGTCGGCGCCACATCTTGATGCCACTGGGACGCTGTGACTATGCCCATCACAATCGCATCTTCGAGATCGTGCACCGCATAGGCGATGTCATCTGCCAGTTCCATAATCGAGCAATCGAAGGATTTAAACTGGGTTCGCAGATGTGGATAGTGGTGCAGGGCGGGGTGTGAACCTTGCTGTGTCGAGGTAAAACGACGGCTATCCGCCTCAGACAAAGGCTCAAGCACCCAAGCGAAGATGTCGTTATCATCGTCGAAAATGCCCTTAACCGGCGGCCATTGTGACGGCTTGAGCTGTCTATGGTTGGTGATTTCATTATGTTCACCCGCGACAAATAGCCTCGAGTGCGGCGCTGGGTATTTTAAAATCCCGAGCATGGTACGCCGACACAAGTTCATCCCAAAATCTAATGTATAGGGCTCAAGCTTAGATAAAATGCGAAAAGTTTGGCCGTTACCTTCAAAACCGCCATGGTCGCGCATCATGTAATTCAATGCGACTTCACCACCGTGGCCGAAGGGAGGATGACCAATATCGTGGGCCAAGCACAGGGACTCTAATAAGCTCATAGAGCAAAGCAGTTGTTTATGTTGTGGATATTTGCGCCTGAGCTGAGCAGCTATGCCGGTACCAATTTGCGAGACTTCGAGTGAGTGGGTTAATCGGGTGCGATAGAAGTCATTCATGCCAACGCCGAGCACTTGGGTCTTGGCCTGAAGGCGGCGAAAGGCGGCCGAGTGGAGAATACGCGCCCTGTCTCTTTGGTAAGGGCTGCGGTGATCAAAGCGCCGTTGTTTATCTTCACCATGACGGCGTTCTTGCCAAACACTTGAAGTCATATGCATTCCTAGCGAGAGTGGAAAATCAAAGCATCTTGTTAATTTCGTCTAAATTCAAAGTGAAACTGGGCACAAAGCAGTTCATAAAATACTGTACTGCAGGATTAGGATTCGTCGCTAGCATGTCTTCAAGTCGCTTGCGGGCAGTATTGAATTCACTGTTGCCTGCACGGTTTTCTTCAAGGCATTTAAGATAGGCACACAGAGTATCAGCCGATTTCACTATGCTCTTGTAAACGGGATCGGCGTAATCGCTGATGAACAGACTGCGATAATCTTCTTTAAATTCCTCAGGTACCATATCTAACATGCGCTGCTCGGCAATCGCCTCAATCTTTTTATACTCGGCTTCAATTTCTTTATTGAAGTATTTTACCGGCGTCGGTAAGTCACCCGTGAGAATTTCACTGGCATCGTGAAAAATCGCCAGACTCGTGGCTTGATGGGGATCGAGCGTCGTGCCGAATTTCTTATTACTGATGATCACCAGTGCATGGGCCACCATGGCAACTTGCAACGAGTGTTCTTGAACATTTTCAGTGCGAACGTTGTACATCAAAGGCCAGCGTTGGATAAGTTTCATGCGAGCTAAATGCGCAAATAAGTGACTCATAGTTTTCCTGCTAAAGAGTGAAATCGGTAGGCGACAAGCTGCAATGGAAGACATGAAACGAGTGAATAGGCAGTATTGACGCTAGTGAAGTCTTAGATTATCACAGCCTTGGATGACACGTGAGCATGAGCGTGGAGGATTTAAAGAAATAGCTAAAAATAAAGCGACCACTAAGATCGCTTTATGACTCAAACTGTTAACTGAGGATAAACTTACTGCCGATAGTTTTCGAGGAAGGCGCCAAACTCGGTAAATGCTTTTTTCAGATCATCTTTATAGGGCAAGAAAACCACTCGCAAATGGTCAGGCTCAGGCCAGTTAAAGGCGCTGCCATGGACTAACAGGATTTTCTTTTCTCTGAGCAAATCCAGCACTAAACGCTCATCATCCCGCAGATTGAATTTTTTCATATCCAGTTTCGGGAAGGCATAGAGTGCGCCCTTGGGTTTTTTAACGCTCACGCCTGGAATTTGGTTAAGCAATTCGTAACAGGCATCCCTTTGGACTGTGAGGCGGCCATTAGGCAAAATAAGCTCGTTAATACTCTGATAACCGCCGAGCGCAGTTTGAATCGCATGTTGATTGGGCACGTTTGCACAGAGGCGCATCGAGGACAGCATCTCTAAGCCTTCGATGTAACTTTTAGCAGCCTTAAGATTGCCAGATAACATCATCCAACCAACACGAAATCCTGCTGCACGATAAGCCTTTGATAAACCGTTAAAAGTAACAGTTAAAATATCGTCTGATAGACCCGCAGCAGGAATATGCTTGGCTTCGTCGTATAAAATTTTATCGTAAATTTCATCGGCAAAAAGGATCAGATCATGTTGACGACACAGTTCAACCACTTGCAGCAGTAATTCTCTGCTGTATACCGCTCCGGTTGGGTTGTTCGGGTTAATCAGCACTATGCCGCGAGTACGTGATGAAATTTTACTTTTAATGTCGTTGAGATCGGGGAACCAGTCCGCTTCTTCATCGCAGCGATAATGCACAGCCTTGCCGCCCGCGAGATTCGCCGCTGCTGTCCACAGGGGATAGTCTGGTGAGGGGATTAAGATCTCATCATCGGTATTTAGCAGGCCTTGCATTGCCATCATAATGAGTTCTGAAACGCCGTTACCTATATAGATATCTTCGATATCGACACCAAAAATCCCTTGGGCTTGATAATGCTGCACTATGGCCTTACGGGCAGAGAATAATCCTTTTGACTCACAGTAGCCTTGGGCACTGGGTAAATTGAGGATCACATCGCGCACAATTTCTTCAGGCGCTTCGAAACCGAAGGGGGCCGGATTACCAATGTTGAGTTTGAGGATTCGATGCCCCTCGTCTTCTAAACGTCTGGCTTCCTTGTGCACTGGGCCGCGGATGTCATAGCAAACGGTATCCAGCTTGTTGGATTTGATGATAGGGCGCATTTACACCTCGGAACATGCATAAAGTTTTGGCTTAAGTTAGCGCACCATAACGAAATTTCATTGCAGATGAAAGGGGGGATAAGCACAGAATTGCGCTTTTTTTATAAATACCCCTCAGTTAAATATGCTTTAACAGTCGATTAAAGAAATCTGCACAAGTTTTATGTTCTGACATTGGCATGATTTTAAGATTGTTTATCTATTGGGTTGGTAGGGGAATCTTGTTTATGTTTTTTCATTTCGAAAGATGAAAATGCGTTTTCATTAGCTGACCCATATTTAATTTCTCTATATTAGCCATATCAATCGTGACAGAAGAAAATGTATTTTAGCTGATACTTAATGGTTGATTTTTAATCACAGATTTTTGATAAGGTAAACTTATGCAAGCGGCATTTTATTTTGTGATAATTAGGCATATTTATTGAATGCTTATTAAGCTAAGAAGATCATAAATGTTTAAGTTACAATGGCGTTAAAAGTCTTCTAGATTATACGGTTATGTAAAATTTTCTCGCGGGAATTAAATTTATTTTCTATCAAGTTAAATTTATAGTTGACTCAATATTCGATGCGCTTTATTTTCTGCGCGATGTTTTTGGCAAGGCACCTTAGATAGCAAGCAATTCGCGGGTTTTATCTTCAGGGTTAGTCATCATGAAGCAGCTGTGTTGACGTTCTGAATCGTGTTGATTTCAGACGTTATTCTAAAACCATTTGCCTTTTAGGCGATTTATTTAGAGGACCTAAGTGCATGTCTGAACCGACAGCGTTAAGTCTCATTCCACCTTTGGTGGTATTGGTGTTAGCTATTTGGTTACGCCGTCCTATTTTATCTTTGATCATAGGTGCGGTAACCGGTTTCCTGTTACTCGATCCCAGTCAAGTCTTAAACAATTTTGCTAGTGTGTCATTGAAGGTTATGGCCGATGAAACCATAGGTTGGTTGATTCTGGTGTGTGGTGGTTTTGGCGCGCTCATCGCACTTTTAGTTCGAACTGGCGGCGCATTAGCGTTTGGCCGCAATGCACTTAAATTGGCGAAAGGACCTAAATCTTCCCTATTAATGACTTTTATCCTTGGGATCGTGATTTTTATCGATGACTATCTCAATGCGTTGACCGTGGGTGAAACCATGAAGCGTGTAACGGATAAATTTAAAGTATCCCGTGAAATGCTCGCCTATGTCGTAGATTCCACCGCCGCGCCCGTGTGCGTGTTAGTGCCATTGTCGACCTGGGCTGTATTCTTTGGT
Source organism: Shewanella sp. SW24 (assembly GCF_025653395.1). Classification (NCBI taxonomy): domain Bacteria; kingdom Pseudomonadati; phylum Pseudomonadota; class Gammaproteobacteria; order Alteromonadales; family Shewanellaceae; genus Shewanella; species Shewanella sp. SW24. The sequence continues at coordinate 20,440 of NZ_JAKKSH010000004.1, read as the reverse complement.
GGATTACTGGTCGATAACGGTGTGGCAGCAGAAGGTCAGGGCATTGCTGTTTATATGCAAGCGATTCCTTACATGCTTTATGCTTGGTTAGCCGTGGCTATGGTGCTGCTTGTGGCACTCGGCATAGTGCCTGCCATTGGTCCGATGAAGACTGCGCAGCTGCGCGCCGCCCAAGGCGAACCAGCAGAAGCCCAAGTGGATTTCGACCAAGTGCAAACCTCGGATGAATATGCGGTTAAAGCCATCGAAGAGGAATTTAAGCACGCCGATAATCATGGCAAACTGCATAACTTTTTAGTGCCGATTTGTTTGTTAGTGGCCTTTACCGTGTACTTTGATATCGATGTGTGGAAAGGCTTGCTGGCGACCTTAGTGATCACGATTCCTTATTATGCGGGGCAGCGTTTAATGCCGTTATCCGAGATGATGGATCAGATGATCGATGGCTTTAAGAGCATGCTACCGGCGATTAGCACTGTGATTGCGGCGTTTGTGTTTAAGGATGTGTGCGATCAGTTGTTACTGCCGCAGTATGTCATTGAGTCATTAAGCCCATTTATGACACCTAAATTGCTGCCTGCGGTAGTGTTTTTATCTATGGCTATACTCGCGTTTGCCACAGGTTCGAGCTGGGGTATATTTGCCGTGACGATTCCTATCGTGATGCCATTAGCGCAAGCGGTTGGGGCGGACATCCCATTAGTCATTGGGGCCTTATTGTCTGCATCATCATTTGGTAGCCAAGCGTGCTTCTACTCAGATTCAACCGTATTGGCCGCCCAAGGCTCAGGTTGTAACTTAGTGAGCCATGCTGTGACTCAGTTACCTTATGCACTTATCGCAGCAGTAATAGCATTTATCGGCTTTATTGTGATTGCATAACTTCTGTCACGATTAATATAAGAAACCAGCTACGGCTGGTTTTTTTATGTCTGCCGTAATGGGGTTAGGCGGCTAGAATGAGTAAAAGGTGAGTAAAGAGTGAGGAGGCTTGAACTAGGATAAACACGATTACACTGTTAAATGAAGATTTTCAACTGATGTCAAATTATATTTTACGGAATTGTCATTTATATTTTACATATTTCATCGTCGCCATGTAGCTTTTCAAATCAAAGCCTGATTATACTTTGCATCCTTCAGGGCATTATTTTCAACATTAGTGGCAAACGAATCAAATGGACTCAACTCTTCTTACTGCGTTTTTCGAGCACGGCACAATACGTGATGTCGAGTGTTTATTCCCTGATATTTCAGGCTATCCAAGGGGAAAGCTTATGCCAGCCCGAAGTTTTGCTCAGGGTGCTGAATTACGTATTGCCCAAGCGATTTCGATGCAGGCGATTACCGGTGAGTATTCCTACGATCCTGTTTTCCCTGATGCTGATCCTGATCTTTTACTCGTCCCCGATTACAGCACTCTCAAGATGATCCCATGGAGCACAGTCCCGCGCGCATTTGCCATCCATGACTGCGTATTACTGGATGGCAATTTATGTCCATTTGCGCCGCGCTCTATGTTAAAAAATGTGTTGGCCCGTTACCAAGCCCTTGGGTTAACACCCGTGGTGGCCCCTGAGATTGAGTTTTATCTGACTGAAGCCAATACCGATCCGAGTGTGCCGTATCAGGCGCCCATTTCAAAAAGTGGCCGAGCTGAAAACGGTCAATCTGCGTTTAGCATGAATATGCTCAATGAACTCGCGCCATTTTGGGATGAGTTTAATGCCGCTATCGATGCGATTGGGATTAAAGGTGATACTTGGATCCATGAGATGGGGCTATCGCAATATGAAATTAACTTAGTGCATGGCGATCCGCTGGCTCTTGCAGATCAAGCCTTTATGTTTAAATACGCCGCGAAAGAAATCGCCATAAAACATGGCTTGAATGCGATTTTTATGGCGAAACCCATAGCGGGTCAACCCGGCAGTTCTATGCATTTACATCAAAGTGTCGTCGATGATAAAGGTCATAATATTTTCAGCCATGCAGATGGTAGCGACACTGACCGTTTTCACCACTATATCGGCGGATTACAAAAGTATCTACCTGATTTAATGTTGTTATTTGCACCCAATATCAATTCATTTAGACGTTACATTTCCGGCAGTCAAGCGCCGATTAATTTAAGCTGGGGCGTTGATAATCGCACCACGGGCCTACGTGTGCCATTAAGTGCTCCAGTGGCGAGACGGGTAGAGAATCGTATTGCGGGCGCCGATGCCAATCCGTATTTGATGATTGCCGCATCTTTGGCTGCGGGCCTTGCCGGAATAGAAGAAAAATTATCGCCAAGTGCACCAGAAACTGGGAGCGCCTACGATAGCTGCCATGACCTCGCGCAGACATTTTTAGCTGCGTTAACGCAAATGCGCCAAAGTGATTCGGCACGACGCTTACTCGGGGACGATTTTGTCACTGGCTTTGTATCGGTGAAGGAAATTGAATTCCAAAGTTATTTGAGTGAGATAGGGGCTTGGGAGCGACGTTTCTTAGGGCCGCAATGCTAACGCTTTTATGAATAAGGGAATTATTACTTATAAAAGTTTTAACCCCTTCAATGACTCAAGAGTCTTAAAAATGAGTGACTAAAAAATAGCGACAAAAAAGCCAGTGCAAGCACTGGCTTTTCTTCGTCTGGAAACGAGAAGGGCGATTAAACGCGCTTCTTGAATTCACCAGTACGAGTGTCAATTTCAATTTTGTCGCCTACTTTCACGAAGTCAGCAACACTTACTGTGCCACCGCCAGTGATAGTCGCTGGCTTCATCACTTTACCTGAAGTATCGCCACGGGCTGAAGGCTCAGTGTAGATCACTTCACGTACGATAGTGGTTGGCATTTCAACAGAGATAGCTTTGCCATCATAGAAAGTCACTTGGCAAGTTTCTTCCATACCGTCAACGATATAAGCCGCTGCATCACCTAGGTTTTCAGCTTCTACGTCGTATTGGTTGTATTCTGCATCCATGAATACAAACATAGGATCTGCAAAGTAAGAATATGTGCAGTCAAGACGATCTAGGATGATGTCTTCTAACTTATCTTCACCTTTGAAAGTCGTTTCAGTACCAGAGTTAAGCAGCAAGTTTTTTAACTTTAACTTAACGATAGCAGCGTTACGGCCAGAACGAGTTGTTTCAGTTTTCTGCACAACCCATGGGCTGCCATCTAACATGATCACGTTACCAGGACGGATTTCATGAGCAGTTTTCATTACACTATTTCCTATATTTAGATTTTTCTGTTTTCGCGCAGTATCTTAGCTGTTTTTAACGAACTGAACTAGTCGAGTAGCGAGATCTGCAGCATTTAATGCATTAATTGGCCATTGTTTAGCATGGTGATGCAACAAGGGCAAATTAACAGGATTAAGGTTTTGCCAGTGAAGGCTCACGGCTGATTGCTGTGCTTGGTTGAACGCGAGATTCAATTCAGACCAATAACAAGCAATTTTAGGTGGCAGATTATCGCAGTAAAGTTTGAGAAAAGCTTCTAATTTTACGAGGTGATAATCATCTTCTTGGGGATAAATGTGCCAAATGAAGGGTTTTGCGGCCCATTGGGCACGTAAAAAGGAATCTTCACCGCGCACGATATTAAAATCACTGCTCCAGAGCAGGCGATCAAACCCCTGTTGGTCTGTCATGGGTAAAATGTGCAGGGTTAAATTGCCATGATTTATCTGTTGACCCGGCACTAGAGCAGCAATTTCACAGGGTAGTAAATGCGTCAGACTGTTTAAGCTACGCCCCTTGGGGACCAGCGCATGGATTTTTTCTACCGATTGCTGCCATAACTCACATAATGCGGGTAGCGCCTCGGTCTCATAGCTAAAAACGCTAATAACAGTGTCTTGTGCCTGAATGTCCTTAAGACCTAGATCAGTAAAAAGCTGCAATTTATTGGCAGTATCAGCTTGCCAAGCATCACGCTCTGCAAACAAATTTTGCTCGCAAATGAGTCCACCCGTTTTGGCGCTAAAACCGGGAAAGTAGAAATACTTCTTCAAACCATTGGCTTGTAACGATGGCAAACCATGGCAGCCTTCAACCCAATCCTCAGCACTTAAATACTCTAAATTCAGCCAGACAGGTACAGATTTTGGGGCGTTCTGATGTAAATAAGCCAGCTGCGCTTTTACCTGTTCAGGGAGTTCACAGGCAAAGGCTTCGATGAGCACAGCTCCTGCGACAAACGCTACAGGCAAAGGCTCTTTCCAATGAATAATATTCACACCATTGAAGGTTTGAGTGGCTTTTAGTGGTTCGAGTGTCGGTAAAATATGGGAGAAGCTTGCGAGGTCGTCGACCCACAGATTAACAGGGATCTGATACTCATTGGCTATTTGTTTTGCTAAACGCCAAGTGACGCCAATATCGCCGTAGTTATCAACGACGGTGCAAAAAATATCCCAGTGATTAGAGCGGGCTGTGTTGGTCATGAGTGTGGTATGTCGTTATTCTTAGTTACAAAAAGTAGATAGTTGCAACAAGTCAGAAATATATGCATAAAAAAAGCGGCGTTAAGCCGCTTTAATCAAATGGTTAACAGAATTAATCTTCTAATTCAGCTAAACACATTTCTTCGTAAATTTGCTTAACCCAAGCATCAACACGTTCTTCAGTCAGCTCTGGTTGGCGATCTTCATCGATACCTAAACCAATAAAGTGGTCGTCATCGACTTGACCTTTAGAGGCTTCAAAATTGTAGCTTGCAGTTGGCCAATGGCCGATGATGATGCCACCACGGGCCTGAACAATATCGCCAACCATGCCCATGGCATCAAGGAAATACTCAGCGTAGTCTTCTTGATCACCACAACCAAAAATAGCGACAAGTTTGTCAGTAAAATCAATTTGCTCTAATTCAGGGAAGAAATCATCCCAGTCACATTGCGCTTCACCGTAATACCAGGTCGGGATGCCGAACAGCAGCAAGTCATACTCTGCAATCTGTTCTTTGGTACTTTTGGCGATATCTTTCACCTCAACCATTTTTTTACCCAGTTTTTTCTGGATCATCTTGGCTACAGCTTCGGTGTTACCTGTGTCGCTACCGAAAAAAAGACCTACAGTTGCCATTGTCTATCCTTTAATGTCTAGTTCACTTATTAGGTTAATCTTGCTGGTACTCGTTCAGCACTCAACTTGTTGCTGAAGAATTAATTCGATTAACTGGCTACGGCTGATGTTACTGGCCAATGCCTGCTCATTCAAGGCGTCATACAAATCTTGTGACACCTTTAACTCTATTCGCTTTAATCCGTTGGCTTTATCGCGCTGGATTTGATTGCGTTTGTTGACCTTAAGCTGTTGGCTACGGGACAAAGGATTACTTCTTGGGCGGCCCCGGCGCTTTTCATTGGCAAAAAGGTCAATGGTGGTTCTGTCTGTCGCTTCTTTTGCCATGTTCTTATTGTTAACCGATCCCTGAGCCTTCCCAAGTGATCTGGATAATACCTTTTACAATAAACCCGGCGCAGCCGAGAAATAACACTAACCAAACAATAAATCGACCAAATTTTGGCACGTTACCTTGTTTAAGCACATCGTGGATGGCCATGCCGATAAAGAAAAATATCGAGGCAAAAAACAGGTTCAGGCCGATGGTTTCAATTTGTTCCATGTACTGAGATAACATACTTTCTTAGTCCTTGAGAGTGTTCTAAGGCCAAAAGAGGCGCGAATATATCACAACAAGATGGCGGCTGCCATATGCTTTCGGTCGAGTTTGCTGCTGATTTACATTGAATGTTTGTCAATAAATTCAGACACGATCCGGTTAAAAATGACGGGTTTTTGCGCATGCAACCAATGACCACATCCTTCAAGTGTTTTTGCCTGTGCCGCGGGGAATTGCGCCATGATAGCGCTTCTGTGCTCGCTAGTGACATAATTTGAGTCGCCGCCGCGAATAAACAGACTTGGTCCAGCATAGCTTTGTACTGGATTTGGCGTCTGATTTTGCCAGCCAATAATATTAGGATAACAAGCCTTTAGGCCACTTAAGTTCATTTTCCAACGAAAGCCAGTATCAGTGCGTTGTAGATTTTTGAGTAAAAATTGTGCCGTGGCTTCGTCAATACCATTGTCTATTAAGTGGTTTAGGGCAAAGCGCCTGTCGGTATGGCCTTCTAAGGGCAGACTTTCTAATGCAGCAAACACTGTGTCGTGTCTTGGCTCATAGGCTACGGGGGCGATATCGGCTGCCACCATGCTGATAATGCGCTCTGGAAAGGCTAACGCCGTCGCCATGGCGATTTTACCGCCCATGGAGTGACCCACAATATGGGCGCGTTCAATAGCCAGTTCGTCGAGCAAGCTGATCATTGCAGTGGCCAGACGAGGGTAGTCCATTTGATCCCAATGCTCACTTAAACCATGATTGGGCACATCGACACGAATAACTTGATACTGATTTTCTAATACTTGCCCTAGACCTTTGAGGTTATCTAGATTACCGAACAAGCCGTGGATCAAGAGCACTGCGGGTCCTTGGCCTGTGGAAACAAAGTTCATGGTGATTCCTGTTGGAGATTTTTAGCTTAGCGTGACGCGAATTGTGCCCTTAATGCCGTTGGCTTGACAAGTCAGTTGCCATTTCTATAGTGGGGGCGGCCAGTAACTTGTGTGCTTTTTCGGCAATTGTCGATTAACTGCTAGTTTGCTGTGCTATTTCCCGCACTTTTAGAATAATGGCGCTTTATCAGATTGATAGAGATAGATACACTGGTAACAGATCGCAATGATCTGCCCCGATCGCTGTGGTACACTTTTTTCGGTTAAGCCTGTCGAATAACAAAGGATAATTAAGGTTATGAAATATATCGAAGTAGATGAAGAGCTCTATCGTCATATTGCCAGCAAAACAGAACGAATTGGTGAGAGCGCCTCTGACATTCTTCGTCGATTACTCGGCCTGTCCGTCGATGCGGTCGAACAACCCCAGCCTTTGGCGATTAGCCAACCCAGTCTTGAAGCTGAACCTATTCAGCCCATCGCGGCGCAAACAGTGCCAGCAGTGAATGATTTTAGTCGCTTAGTCGATGAACATCAGTTATCGCAGCAAAAAGGCGCAGTAGGTCGTTTTCTGTTTTTGCTCGAAAGTTTGTATCAATTAGCCCCAGAGCAATTCTCACAAATTTTGCAGATCCAAGGGCGCGATCGTTTGTATTTTGCTCGCTCTAAGGAGCAACTGCTCGAAGCGAGTGCTTCGGCTAACCCAAAAGAAATTGGTGCAAGTGGTTTCTGGGTAACGAGTAACAACAATACCGCCAAGAAACGCACTATTTTATCGGAAGTTTTAGTGCAATTTGGTTGTGATGCGACAGTAGCAGCGGGCATCGCCGAGCGCGTTTAATCCTCGGGTGAGCCTGGTTAGTACGACATTTTTCTACTTTTTCTAATTGTAATTGAGTGCAGGAGAGCCATAGGTGGCAATACATCAAAGGGCAGGACAAATCGCTAATCAGACGGATCTGGTCAATATTCCAAAACTGATGAGCCATTATTACAGCATCACGCCAAATATGGATGACGTACAACAACGCGTCACCTTTGGCACTTCTGGGCACAGAGGCTGCGCTTCCAATGGCAGTTTTAACCAACAACACATTTGGGCGATTACCCAAGCTGTGGTTGACTACCGTCAATCGGCAAATATCGATGGGCCGCTGATCCTTGGGATTGACACCCATGCGTTATCCTATGCGGCCTATTTGTCGGCAATTGAAGTGCTGGCGGCAAATAAAGTCACAGTGAAAATCCAACAGAACGATGGATTTACGCCAACGCCAGTGGTTTCCCATGGGGTGATTTGCGCCAATCGCGAAGCCAATATTACGGGTGCGGCATTGTCCGATGGTTTGATCATTACGCCTTCCCACAATCCGCCTCAAGATGGTGGCATCAAGTACAATCCACCCCATGGTGGACCGGCCGAAGGTAATATCACCGCTTGGATTGAATCGCGGGCCAATGATTACTTGCGCCAAGCGTTAGCTGGCGTGCAAAAATTAGCGTATGCCGAAGCGCTGGCATCAGGCTATGTCAACGCCATTGATTTGATCACGCCTTATGTGGCTGATTTAGAAAATGTTATCGACATGCAGGCGATTGCCAACGCTAAGCTGCGTATCGGCGTTGACCCGCTCGGTGGTTCAGGGATTTTCTATTGGGCACCGATTGCCGCGCGTTATGGGCTCGATATCACGTTAGTTAATGATAAGGTTGATCCAAGCTTTAGCTTTATGCCGCTGGATAAAGACGGCAAAATCCGCATGGATTGCTCATCTCCCTACGCGATGGCCGGGTTACTCGCCCATAAAGAATCCTTTGATTTATGCCTTGGTAATGATCCCGATTATGACCGTCACGGCATCGTTTGCCCTGGTACGGGTTTGATGGATCCGAATCATTATCTTGCGGTCGCTATTGATTATTTACTGACACACAGACCAGATTGGAGCGATACCTTAGCCATAGGTAAAACCTTAGTATCGAGTGCGCTTATCGATAAAATCTGTGCTTTCCACGGCAAAAAGTTACTCGAAGTGCCTGTGGGCTTTAAGTGGTTTGTCGACGGTTTAGCCGAAGCCACAATCGCCTTTGGCGGTGAAGAGAGTGCTGGCGCGGCATTTTTACGCCGTGATGGCAGCACATGGTGCACAGATAAAGACGGCTTCATTTTAGGATTACTTGCCGCAGAAATTCTTGCGGTGACAGGTAAAACCCCAGGTCAGCGTCACCAAGAGTTAGTAAAACAATTTGGCCAAAGTTTCTATAAGCGTATCGATAGCCCAATCAGTCTTGAAAACAAAGCCAAGTTTGCTTTGCTCAATGCCGATACCTTAAATGCCACTGTGCTTGCAGGTGAGACAATCGAAAACGTGTTAACCCATGCGCCAGGCAATAATGCGGCGATTGGCGGCATCAAAGTTACCACCGCTAATGGGTGGTTTGCGGCGCGTCCATCGGGCACTGAAGCGTTATTTAAAATCTACGGCGAAAGTTTTATCAGTGAGCAGCATTTGGCTGAGATCATCAAAGATGCGCAGGCATTAATTGATAAGGCGCTAAACGCTTAATGCAGTAGTAGGTTTAGCTAACGTCTCAAAATAAAAAACGCACTCAGATTTGAGTGCGTTTTTGTTTGTGTCTAATTCAGCTGTGAGTAGTTGATCTAATACTGATTTGACCGTATTTAGTACTCGATATGACAACTCGGTAAGTTATTCTTATCGATGTAATTTTGATGATATTCCTCAGCCACATGGAACTGTTGAAGTGGCACTATTTCAGTGACGATATGGCGTAATCCCCAACGGCCCGAGCGGGCAAAAGCTAACTTTGAGGCTTCTGCGGCCGCTTTTTGCTCACGGTCGTGGAAGAAAATGGTGCTGCGATATTGGGTGCCAATATCTCCGCCTTGCATGTTCAGACTCGTAGGATTATGGTTTTTCCAAAATACATCGAGCAAGTCTTCATAACTGACAAGGGCGGGATCGAATTCCACTTGCACCACTTCGGCATGGCCCGTTTTGCCTTTTTTGACTTCTTCATAGCTCGTCGCCGCATTATTGCCGCCCATATAGCCGCAGGTGGCATTCGATACGCCGTTCACTTGTCTAAAAAAATACTCTACGCCCCAGAAACAGCCGGCACCAAAGGTTGCTAACGCCATAATTAAATCCAATAGAAGTCTAGATGGCTAAGGATTGTGATAAAACTTGAGTGCAAAAGCAAGCCTCAAGCTGGAATATTTATCATGGGAAATTCTTAGGGAATGTCCTAAGAATTTAACAATCAGCTTAGTTGAATGTCATTCCGCTTAAAACTGGGTCCTACGGCAATAAATGTCTGAGAACAGCACTAAAAACATGTGTTAGTATTGAAGCCGTTTTTTAGGTGCGAGTGAGACTAACCGCGGTGAGATAAATGCTTAAGTGGTAATTACTGCCTGTACTTATGCTATTGCGCCAATACTGTTACACATCATTATAAGGAGAATTCTGTGTTACAAGCTCTGTTAGATTCAAAGGATTTTTTAGCGCTCACCTTAGCCCACCCTAAACAGTTCGATGGCGAATTTTCATTTAACTTAGGCGATCATACTCAAGTGGAAGTGTGGGATACCGGTGTTATTGTTTTCGAACCAGTAAAGAATGAAGGAAAAGATATTGTGCTTTCCTGCGGTGTTCACGGTAACGAGACCGCGCCTATTGAACTCTGCAATAGCTTAATTAAACAACTTCTACAGCAAAAGATCATCGCAAAGCAGCGCACTTTATTTCTCATTGGTAACCCATTAGCGATTAATAACGGCACGCGGATTATTGACGAAAACATGAATCGTCTCTTTAGTGGTGAGCATTCCAATCCACCAGGGTTAGTGAACCCTGAGCGAGTTCGCGCGAAAAAACTCGAAGCCTATGTCGATCGTTTTTATACTGCGGTTGCCGATGGACGTCAGCGCATCCATTATGATCTGCACACGGCGATGCGCGCCTCGAAGCATGAAAAGTTCGCTATCTATCCCTATCGTCCTGGGCGCGCCTTTAGCGGCGAGCAAATTATGTTTTTAGCCGCAAGCGGCGTCGATACAGTACTTTTCCACCATGAACCGACCACGACCTTCAGCTATTTTTCCTCTGAACGCTACGGTGCCGATGCCTTTACCATTGAGCTTGGCAAAGTGTATCCCATGGGGCAGAACGACATGATGCGTTTTATCGCCACCCATGAAATGTTCATGCGCTTGATCACCGCTAAGCCGTTGGCGCTGGATGCATTTGATGCCGATAAGGTTAACTTGTACCAAGTGTGCCGCGTCATCAATAAACATTTCGATGATTTTGAATTTACCTTCGCAACTGATGTCGAAAACTTCAGATCTTTCCCGAAGGGCTTTGTTTTAGCGCGGGAAGGTGGGCAAGAAATTAAAGTGGAACATGAGTTTGAGTCTGTCGTGTTCCCTAATGCCAAAGTGCCTATTGGTAATCGCACTGTGATTTGCCTGATCCCTGCGGTGAATGCGGACGTGCGTTAGGCTTGTAAAGCAATATATACATGCGTGGCAGGGATAACTTGTGGTTTGAGCTATGCCAATGGTTGATAGGTAGTTTACGTTAACGTAATGTTCGTCGGGCATATTCGTATAAACAGACGCATCAAAACGCTTTGATGCGTAATGAGATAACAAGAGCACAATATGAGCAAAGCAACACTCAACACTGATACAGTGCACCGTGTCGGCTTCTTGGATAAGGCATCGCTACACATTCCTATCCTTCGAATTCTACAAGCCGACGGCACCACTTATGAAACCGCGGTTTTGCCTGTGATAGATGAAACCTTAGCCACTAAAATTTACGATACCTGTGTATTCACTCGGGTACTTGATGAACGTATGCTTGGCGCCCAGCGTCAAGGACGCATCAGTTTCTACATGACCTGTACGGGTGAAGAAGCGGCGATTGTTGGCAGTGTGGCCGCACTCGATCAAGAAGATGTGATCCTTGCACAATATCGTGAGCATGCGGCGCTGCGTTATCGCGGCTTTACCACTGAACAGTTTATGAATCAGATGTTCAGTAACGAGAAAGATCTTGGTAAAGGTCGCCAAATGCCAATCCATTACGGCAGTGCGGCATTGCATTATCAAACGATTTCGTCACCGTTAGCCACGCAAATCCCGCAGGCGACTGGTGTGGGCTACAGCTTAAAAATGCAAGGTAAGCGCAAAGTCGCGGTTTGTTATTTTGGCGAAGGCGCTGCATCGGAAGGGGATTTTCATGCTGGCCTAAACATGGCCGCGGTACTGAAATGCCCAGTGATTTTCTTCTGTCGTAACAATGGCTACGCGATTTCTACCCCCACTGAAGAGCAGTTTGCTGGAAACGGTATTGCCAGCCGCGGTGTAGGTTATGGCATGCACACCATTCGTGTAGACGGCAATGACATGTTGGCCGTGTTAGCGGCAACCCAGCAAGCCCGTGCCTATGCGATTGAGCATAATGCGCCTGTGCTGATTGAAGCCATGACTTACCGTCTCGGCGCACACTCTTCTTCAGACGATCCCTCAGGTTATCGCTCGAAAGATGAAGAAGCCAAGTGGCAGCAACACGATCCGGTTAAACGCTTCAAATTATGGCTTATCAACAAAGGTTGGTTGGCTGAAGCGGATGATGTGAAACTGCATGAAAAATATCGTGAAGAAGTATTGGCTGCAGTAAAAGTGGCTGAAAAAATTCCTGTGCCTATGCTGGATGAAATTATTGAAGATGTGTACGACAAGCCGACGCCAGTGCTGAAAAAGCAACTTGCCGATCTTAAAGAACATATCAAGAAATATCCGCAAGCCTATCCAAAAAGTGCAGGGAGACTATAAGCCGTGGCTGAAATGAATATGTTACAGGCCGTCAATGAGGCCTTGTCGATTGCCATGCAAGCCGATGAACGCATGGTGGTTTTTGGTGAAGATGTGGGCCACTTTGGCGGGGTATTTCGCGCCACCTCTGGTCTTCAAGAAAAATTCGGTCGCGCTCGCTGCTTTAATACGCCGCTGACAGAACAAGGTATTGCCGGTTTTGCCAATGGTTTAGCCTCAAATGGCATGACCGCCGTGGCTGAAATTCAATTCGCCGATTATATCTTTCCGGCGTTTGATCAAATCGTCAACGAGTCGGCTAAGTTCCGTTACCGTAGCGGTAATGAGTTCGATGTCGGTGGATTAGTGTTCCGTACGCCCTATGGCGGCGGCATAGCGGGCGGCCATTATCACTCACAATCACCTGAAGCCTATTTTACCCAGACGCCGGGGTTAAAAGTGGTGGTGCCACGCAACCCTGAGCAAGCCAAAGGACTGCTGTTGGCGTCAATCCGTGACAAAAATCCGGTGATCTTCTTTGAGCCTAAGCGTTTATATCGTGCATCGGTTGGCGAAGTGCCAGCGGGCGATTATGAAATTGAACTGGGTAAGGCTGAAGTGGTTCGCGAAGGTAAAGACATCACCTTAGTGGCGTGGGGCGCGCAAATGGAAATCCTTGAAAAAGCCGCCGACATGGCCGCTAAAGAAGGGATCTCCTGTGAAGTTATCGATTTACGCACCTTGTCACCCTGGGATATCGATACCGTTGCCGATTCAGTCAAAAAGACCGGACGTTTACTGGTTAACCATGAAGCGCCATTAACCGGTGGTTTTGCTGGTGAGATAGCGGCGACGATTCAGCAAGAATGCTTCTTGTATCTAGAATCGCCCATCAGCCGCGTTTGTGGTTTGGATACCCCGTACCCACTCATTCATGAAAAAGAATACATGCCAGATGCATTCAAAACGTTTGAAGCCATCAAAGCATCAGTGACCTTCTAGGAGTCCGGTATGATTAAAGATTTTATTTTGCCGGATATTGGCGAAGGCGTTGTGGAGTGTGAGTTGGTTGAATGGCTGGTCAAAGAAGGCGACACAGTCGTTGAAGATCAGCCGATTGCCGATGTCATGACAGACAAAGCCTTAGTGCAAATCCCTGCGCCTTTTGCGGGCGTGGTCACTAAACTGTATTACGCCAAGGGCGATATTGCGAAAGTGCATGCTCCGCTCTATGCCGTACAAATTGAAGGTGCCGTTGAAATCGCAGCTGAAGAGTCTGTTGCGGCTGAATCTGCTGTGGCTGAGCCAGTGGCAGTAACAAACGCGACCACGTCATCTCATTCATCTGTCAGCATTGAAGAATTCTTGCTACCAGATATCGGCGAAGGCATTGTTGAATGTGAACTAGTTGAATGGTTGGTGAGTGAAGGTGATTGGGTTGAGGAAGATCAACCGATTGCCGACGTGATGACAGATAAAGCGCTGGTGCAAATTCCTGCCATTAAAGCGGGTAAAATTGCCAAACTGCATTATCGCAAAGGTCAGCTAGCTAAAGTACATGCGCCTTTATTTGCCATTGAAGTTGAACAGGCGGCTTCTACACCTGCGGCGACAACAAATACAGATACTGCGGCTAATGCGGCACCTGCAGTGCAGGCTGTGAATGCAGAGCCTGCTCGCCAAGGTAAAGCCTTAGCCAGCCCCGCAGTTCGTCGCATGGCGCGGTCGTTAGATATCGATTTGAGCCAAGTACCTGGCACAGGAAAGCACGGCCGTGTGTATAAGGAAGACATCACTCGCTTCCAACAAGGCGCGAGCAATGTTTCTGCATCAAGTGCGGCTCAGGTAAAAGAGGCGTCAGTTCAAGCGACTCAAACATCTCAAACCCAAGTTCCAACATCGACAGTGACTCAACGCGCTGACACGGTTGAGCCGATTCGCGGCGTAAAAGCTGTGATGGCACGCATGATGGTGGAATCTGTATCGAGCATTCCGCACTTTACCTATTGCGAAGAGTTTGATTTAACAGACTTAGTTGCACTGCGTGAAAGCATGAAAGTGAAGTATTCGTCAGATGAAGTGAAGCTGACCATGATGCCTTTCTTCATGAAGTCGATGTCGCTCGCGTTAAGTCAGTTCCCTGTGATGAACAGTCAAGTGAATGCGGATTGCACTGAGCTGACTTATAAGGCGCGCCACAATATCGGCATGGCGGTGGATTCTAAAGTCGGTCTCTTGGTGCCCAACATCAAAGATGTGCAGGACAAGAGCATTTTAGAAGTGGCGGCAGAAATCACCCGCCTGACCCAAGCAGCCCGCAGCGGCCGCGTGGCGCCAGCGGATCTGAAAGACGGCACGATTTCCATATCGAACATTGGCGCCTTAGGTGGCACAGTGGCGACGCCTATTATCAACAAACCTGAGGTGGCGATTGTGGCCTTAGGTAAGTTGCAAACCCTACCGCGCTTTAACGCGAAAGGGGAAGTCGAAGCTCGCCAAATCATGCAAGTGAGCTGGTCAGGTGACCATAGAGTGATCGATGGCGGCACCATTGCTCGCTTCTGTAATCTGTGGAAACAGTATCTTGAGCAGCCTCAAGAGATGTTATTAGCGATGCGCTAAGCCGCTGGCACGAATAACTGACACAAAAAGGACGCTAAAAGCGTCCTTTTTTATTTGCTTTGCACAAATGGGTTAATCTTTTGATCCCGATTACGTATAATTCCCGAACGTAGTTATCCTGATGGATGTGTTATGAGTCAGTTAGCCCCCAGCCCATTTGCTCCAACAATAGAAACCATTGATTACCCGTTTCCGCCTAAACCAGTGCCTTTGTCCGATGCGCAAAAAGCCGATTACAAGGCGCGTATCAAACAACTGCTCATTGAAAAAGATGCCGTTCTGGTTGCCCACTATTATACCGATCCTGAAATCCAAGCCCTTGCCGAAGAGACTGGCGGCTGCGTTTCAGACTCCTTAGAAATGGCGCGCTTTGGCCGCGATCACCCAGCAAAAACCTTGATCGTTGCTGGGGTCAAGTTTATGGGCGAAACCGCCAAGATTTTGAGCCCTGAAAAAACTATCCTAATGCCGACCCTTGAAGCGACCTGTTCATTGGATTTAGGTTGTCCGATTGATAAGTTCAGCGCTTTCTGCGACGCGCACCCAGATCATACTGTGGTGGTTTACGCCAATACTTCGGCTGCGGTTAAAGCGCGCGCCGATTGGGTGGTGACATCGAGCATTGCCCTTGAAATCGTAGAGCACTTAGACAGCGAAGGCAAAAAGATCATTTGGGGACCCGATCGTCATTTAGGCAGCTATATTGCCAAGCAGACGGGCGCCGACATGTTGATGTGGCAGGGCGATTGTATCGTTCACGACGAGTTTAAATCTAATGCGCTGCGCGATATGAAAAGCGTTTACCCAGATGCGGCTATTCTTGTGCATCCTGAGTCGCCAGCCAGTGTGGTGGCGATGGCCGATGCAGTTGGCTCGACCAGTCAACTGATTAAAGCAGCGCAGACCATGCCAAATGAGCGTTTTATCGTGGCAACCGATCGCGGCATTTTTTATAAAATGCAGCAGGCGGCGCCAGGTAAAATTTTAATTGAAGCGCCAACCGGCGGAAATGGCGCAACCTGTAAGAGCTGCGCCCACTGTCCTTGGATGGCGATGAACGGTCTACAGGCGATTGAAGCGTCACTCGCCGACAGCGATAAAACCACCCATGAGATTTTTGTGGATGAAGACTTAAGAGTTAAAGCGCTGATCCCGCTGACGCGTATGCTGGATTTTGCCAAGACACTGAATATGAAAGTGAAGGGTAATGCCTAAGCGCGTTATTTAGCTTTTCTTCAGCCTAATAAAAATCCCTACCATAGCGTGGGGATTTTTTATGTCTGTTGTTTTTATTAAAACTAAGGCAATAAAAAGCCTCGCAAATGCGAGGCTTGATTGAGTAACGCGGGATCTAGTGACTAGATTACTTTACGCTTACTTGGCGTTCATCAGTGCAACCGCGTTATCTAACATACGGTTACTGAATCCCCACTCGTTATCATACCAAGACATCACTTTCACTAAACGACCGTTTACACGGGTTTGAGTTGCGTCAAAGTTTGAAGAAAACGCATTGTGGTTAAAGTCGATAGACACCAATGGCTCTTTGTTTACCGCTAACACTTCGCTCAATGGCGCAACGCTGGCAGCGCGTTCGATAATGGCATTCACTTCTTCAACTGTCGTGTCACGGGCAGCGATGAAAGATAAATCCACGAGTGATACGTTAACTGTAGGTACACGAACCGCTAAACCGTCGAACTTACCTTGTAATTCAGGTACAACCAAACCTACAGCAGCAGCTGCGCCAGTTTTAGTTGGGATCATTGACAGTGCCGCAGCACGGGCACGACGTAAATCTGTATGGTACACGTCAGATAAACGTTGATCGTTGGTATAAGCGTGAATGGTGGTCATCAGGCCTGATTCGATACCAATCTCGTCATTTAACGGCTTAGCAAAAGGGGCTAAACAGTTTGTTGTACAAGAAGCATTTGAAATCACTGTCATGTCTGACGTCAGCACGTTGTTGTTCACACCGTAAACAACTGTGGCATCCACATTTTTACCTGGAGCAGAAATAATCACTTTCTTCGCGCCAGCGGTTAAATGTGGTTGAACGGTTTCTTTAGAAGTGAAGATACCGGTACATTCGAAAACCACGTCAACCTGTAGCTCTGCCCATGGCAGTTTTGCAGGATCACGTTCTTGGAAAGTGAGGATCTTATCGCCATTCACATAAATAGCTTCGGCATCATGGTCAACTTTCGCATTGAAACGACCATGAACAGAATCGTATTTTGTCAGGTGAGCGTTGATTGAAGCGTCGCCTAAATCATTAATAGCGACAATCTTGATTGGATAAGCTTTTTCGCTTTCGTACAAGGCGCGTAATACGTTTCTACCGATACGGCCATAGCCATTTATTGCTACACGGATAGTCATCTCATATCCCTCTGGTGATTATAAAATTCAACTGGTAGTAAAATTACCAAACTGACAGCTATCGTCAAGTTAAATCGGCATTTTACCGCTGTCTTGATT
The DNA here is from genome assembly GCF_025653395.1 of Shewanella sp. SW24. NCBI lineage: Bacteria > Pseudomonadati > Pseudomonadota > Gammaproteobacteria > Alteromonadales > Shewanellaceae > Shewanella > Shewanella sp. SW24. The sequence continues at coordinate 2,962 of NZ_JAKKSH010000004.1, read as the reverse complement.
AACAAATTAGGTATTTTTTTTACATCGGTCGCGAAATCGCCATTTTTTACGAATTAATTGGGTAAAAAATTACAAGATGGCAAACATTTTGCCATCAGTTGCTTAGTTTACTTTTTCGACAGGTGCAGGCGGCACAGCTTCGGTTTCAGTTGGCGCTTGGGCAACCGCTTGAGGATCAAGCCATTGTCTTACTGGACTCATAGAATAAGTGCCCTTTTTTAGCGCATCGATAAGGGCTTGGGCTTTTAAATCGAGTTCAATCGCCAGCGTTTTATTGCCACCGAGCAAGGCTAGCATTTTTTCTTCAGAATACTTCTGCTGCGTAAGTAGTAAATTTGCTTTCGTCAGCATATAGGATTTATCTAAAACTTGTTGCTGGCGATAGGCAGATGCGAGCCCAAGTAACCAGTTAACGTCGAAATCATCGTATTGGATCTCCGCAAAGACTTTAAGATAGAGTTGTTGCGCTTTGATGGCATTTCGATTGCTGTAATAGGTTGCGACTTGGGCAAGTAGAAAGGGGTCGGTCACTTCTCCGGCGTTTTCCTGTTCTAATAATCTATTTAACGCTGCGGTATCGCCAAAGCGAGTCCATTGGTAATAGGACATAAAAGGGTCTTGCCGTTCACGGGTTTGATCTTGTAGTAAACTTAAATTTTGAGTGCTTAGTCTAAAGGCTCTGGCTCTATCAGCTGTGCGATTGGTGTGGATGATATGCTGAACGCCAGAGGCGAGTTCAATGCAACGGCTGTAATCCTCAAGGTAGGTTAATTGTGAGTAGAGCTGCTTACCTGTGAGGTTTTCGTTGTCTTTTAACTTGTAGCGGTTTTGGATAAGTTTGGTCTTTTCAGTCAAACACCAGCTGTCCTTATGCAAATCGGCACAAATTTCAGGATTATTTTTACAAATTGCTGAGATATTTCGGTCATTATCACAACCGAAAAGACTGAAAAAGCTCATCCCTAAGGTAAATGATGTAATTATTACTAGATTTTGTCTCAAAACACTCTCCAAACGATAATTTTTCTAATAAAATTACAGATTTACAGAAAATATCTTACTGGCAACAAAGCGCGACTTTCATTACAATGGCGCCGACCAAAACAGGGTTTTCCCTAAAACCCGCATTAGATTATTGGTCTTTTCGTCATGTTACTCAAACCTTTCAGTACATTTTATTGAAAAGTGAGATAAAGGATCTGTAAATGAGCGCTGATAAACACCTACAAAGTTGGCAAGAACGTTTTGAAATGGCAGAGGCGATGCAGCCTTTGTTAGGCAAGTTGTACCGTAACCAAGGCGTTGAAGTCGTGGTCTACGGCAAGCCGTTACTCAATGCTTCTACGATTGAAATCATTAAAGCGCACCGTTTAGTTCGTCGTCATGTCGGTGAAAAATTACGTTTACGCGAGAGTTTCCCCTTCGTTCAAGCTTTGAGCAAACTCGCAGTTAAACAATGTAAAGTGGATATTGGTAAACTCGCTGTCAATTACTGGCGCGACCATACTGATGTCAGCGAAATTGAAAGCTATATGGCAAAAGAATTGGCCGATGCTATCGACCATGCCGATGATGTCGCACCGCGTGACGTCGTGCTTTATGGTTTTGGCCGTATCGGTCGCTTATTGGCACGCTTGCTGATTGAACGCACAGGTCGCAGCAATAAGTTAAGGTTACGCGCTATCGTTTTACGTGGCGGTAAGAAAGGCGATTTAGAAAAACGCGCGAGTTTACTGCGTCGTGACTCAGTTCATGGTCCTTTCAATGGCTCTGTTGAAGTTGACGAAGAGAACAACGCCATCATAGCCAACGGCACTTATATCCAAGTGATCTATGCCAATTCACCCGACGAAGTGGATTACACTAAATACGACATCAATGATGCATTGATTGTTGATAATACAGGTATTTGGAAAGATGAAGCGGGTCTTGGTTTACACCTTAAGAGCCCAGGTGCCAGCAAAGTATTACTGACGGCTCCTGCAAAAGGCGCGATTAAGAATATCGTTTACGGTGTGAACGAAGGCGATATTACCCCGGAAGACATTATTGTTTCTGCGGCGAGTTGTACCACCAATGCTATTACGCCAGTACTGAAAGCTGTGAATGATAAATATGGTATCGAGAATGGTCACGTTGAAACGATTCATTCTTATACCAACGATCAAAACCTGATTGATAACTATCATACCGCTGACCGTCGTGGCCGTAGTGCACCATTAAACATGGTGATCACTGAAACGGGGGCAGCAAAAGCGGTTGCTAAAGCTTTGCCTGCATTAGCCGGTAAGTTAACAGGTAACGCGATTCGTGTGCCGACGCCTAACGTCTCTATGGCGATCATCAGCATGAACCTGAATGCTGAAACCAGTAAAGACGAGCTGAACGAGTATCTGAAAGATACGGCGCTACAATCACCACTGCAAAATCAAATTGACTACACAGACTCTACTGAGATTGTATCGAGCGATTTAGTCGGTTCTCGCTACGCGGGTGTGGTTGATTCACAAGCGACTATTGCAGAAGGCAAGCGTGCCATTCTTTATGTATGGTATGACAACGAATTTGGTTACAGTTGCCAAGTGGTTGGCGTAATGCAAACTATGTTAGGTTTAACGACGCTATCTCTACCTGCGTAAATTGCTCACGTAGGTTTTGCTCGAGTGATTAATGACTTTGCTTAACCTTTGAATAAAGCGCCCAATAGGGTAATGCCGTTCACTTAAGAGTGAACGGCATTTTTCTTTGGTCTAACCGGAAACTTGTTTTTGCTCATTTTAAGAACTCGTGGATATGCCCTTTCCCGTTTACCATCCAGCTTAAATTGCCGTGCATTTCGTTCTATATCCAATACGTCTCTCGGGACATTCCCCGGTGTTTGTGATGGCAGTTGTGTCAACTTGAAGATGATATAACTCGCCGCATCCCGAAAACTCAGTTGATTGGGGTGGACCGACCGATG
>NZ_JAKKSH010000030.1:0-56353 GCF_025653395.1 Shewanella sp. SW24 | reverse complement strand
TAATGCCGTTCACTTAAGAGTGAACGGCATTTTTCTTTGGTCTAACCGGAAACTTGTTTTTGCTCATTTTAAGAACTCGTGGATATGCCCTTTCCCGTTTACCATCCAGCTTAAATTGCCGTGCATTTCGTTCTATATCCAATACGTCTCTCGGGACATTCCCCGGTGTTTGTGATGGCAGTTGTGTCAACTTGAAGATGATATAACTCGCCGCATCCCGAAAACTCAGTTGATTGGGGTGGACCGATGGCAAGCTTTTGGCCATCAGTAACATCTTATATCGGATTAGATTGTAGGCCAGCAGTATGCCCCACAGCTCTTGAGTCACCAGTTCTGGTAGCTGACTGCGGAGCGTAAAACGGCTCTCCAGTAGATGTTGTTTCATCTCTCTGTAGCCCAGTTCGATTTCCCATCGATGGGCATATAAGTCGACGATGTCTTCGCTGGGGTAACGCATCGGGTCAGTCAACGAGGTCAAAATGGCGACTGACTTACCTTTCACTGTCTTAGTCAATAAACGCGCTTCAAGAGTTTCAGGGAGCTGCGGCCATTTCTTTCTGGCTTGAGGTGTAGTGGTGAGTTTCACCCACTGGTCATGCTTTCCTAGCGTTCGCACCACCTCATATTGAGTGCCTTTCTTCAATGGCAACAACCAGTGGCTATCAGGTTGCGCTTGCTGCCAAGCGTGTAACAGGCCGAGCGAGTAAAATCCTCGGTCAAATAGGGTTAGGCTGTGATTGGGAATGCTAGGAATGAGCTGGGACGCTAAGTTCATTTCATTTTCAGCAACCGAATCAAAGGCGCTGTTGACCAACAAATGGCTGCTTAATTCCATCAAGCAAACCATGCGAATTTGCGGATAAGCCGCTTCGCCTGAAGCGTTTGCGGTACGCGCAAAGGCGGCTTGATTTTGGACACTATCGGGTGTCCGCCACACTACACCGTCAACACCATACAAGTTAAGGCCGCACCAATGAGGATGTTCAGCTCTCGCGTGCCAGGTATTCGGCCCAAATCATCGCGTCCATCGGCAATTTACGCCGTCTTAACGTCGCAACGCCCTGAGAGTCTAGACAAGATTGAATTAACTCAGGTTCTAACACATCTGCTAAGCAGGTGAATTCGGTTAGGCGGGTAATATGAGTACGGGCGAGTGCTTCTGAGAGTTGCATAAAAAATCCGATGACATGAGGTCATCGGATTTTGATCTTTTCAGCGAGATCGTCAAGCGATCTGTCTTAACTGATCGGCATTATCCCAAGGGACGCTTTTTTATTGAGCCGAATTAATGAGCTATAAACCATAGGCTATAAGAGTGACTCGCTCTCAAAGATGGCTTATCTCAGTCCGAACTCTGTGACGAAGTCAATACTTAGCCTACATAACTGAGGCCGATCACTTATTCGAAAAAACCACCAAATAACTGTTTAAGCCTTTGCTCATCAATGGGATTTTCGCCGCGCCAACCCGCTAGCGGTAAGATGATGTCAGAGCGGATACTGCCCGGGTATTTGATATTGCAGATCGCTTCAAATGGCGTAAATGCTTCATAAAGCGGCGTAACATAGGAATTTGGCATGATGCCAAGCTCAGCTAACACCGTCAGTTGGCCACGGAAACTGTACTTTTTAAATTGAGGAATAATCTTGGCTTTCTTCACCCTTTGCTCGAGTTTTCCGGGTGTTTCATCTAAAGGAGCCTGACGGATAGCTTCAATTAACGCACTGAAGATGGCCACATCCTCTATACTGGGTTTACAAGGCGATAGCGTACAAAACTCTTGTAATTCTATGAGATTGTGCGCCCAGCGCTCGTTCCACACACTGCCAGCGTAACAGGAAAAGATTTCTTGTCCCTGCTCAATCCAGTTAACGCGCTTGATGGAACACACAGGACAAATGTCACTATCGGTTGCCATCGAATGTTCTGGTAGCGCCTTAGCAAACAAATAACTGAGAATGGGTTGACGACCGCGAGGGAAGCTTGAAAAACCACATAAATAGGCCGCCAGTAAATTCTCCAGCACAAGATTCGGCTGCTTTAGTATCGCTTTATAGCCGAGCACCACATCATCATGACTCAGCTTAACTCGGTCGTTGACCGGATAGCCACTCTGTTCAATCAATGCGATTTCAGCATCAGATAGGCCTTGATAGGAGTAGATATAAGTTCCCGTATCGACATCAAACACATCGCCATTATCGATTCTTTGTTGATAACCATGCTCGTCTTTGCGGTACGACTTTTTATAATAGACTTTCTTTAACGCCTTAAATAATCCCTTATCCATTTACCACTTTCCTATTGAAAAAATTACCAAACATCACTTCAGCCTTTCAAGGCTGTGGCAATACTATCACTTTCGCGTTCAGCGCCCCACCTTATCTCAGTTAATTAGCAGACTCGATTAGCTTACTCAATTAGCCCATGTTATCGGCTCACACCATTGACTCATATGAGACTAAAACGAGCTTTTGGGTGATTGAGCAATCATTGCTTTAAAAACACCACGATATCTGGATACACACTGCAATAAATTGCAGCATTCGCCGTTCTTATAGCTGTCATCCCCATTCACGACCCAACAAGCGTACAAACCAGAGCCAATCGCTTGAATTGATAGAATAACCCATAACTAAGAGAGATTACTTATGCCGTCCCTACTACAGCGCTTTTTATTGACCACCAGCCTACTGCTTGGCAGTTTTACCACGCAAGCTCAACCTATCGCTAAGGATGAATATTCGGTTAGCCCACTGCTCAATGGCGAACAAATTCCCGCAATTACCTTACAAGATATGAATGGCCAAAGCGTTGATTTAGCAAAATTAACCGCACAAAAACCAACCATTTTCTTCTTTTACCGTGGTGGCTGGTGCCCCTTTTGCAACAACCAAATGGGGCAACTAAAAGCCATCGAACCTAAACTTATCGACATGGGCTTTCAACTGGTGGGGATTTCCACTGATACACCCGCACAGCTAAAGGCATCGGCCGCTAAAAACGAACTCAAATATCAGCTACTTTCCGATGAAAAAATGCAGGCATCGCAAGCCTTTGGTCTTGCCTTTTACACTAGCAAACAAGTCACTGATACTTATCTGAGTCGCTTAAAACTGGATAACCCACTGTGGACAACGCCCGAAGGCGATAAACGCTTAGTTCTGCCAGTGCCGGCAATTTATATTGCTGATACTCAAGGATTAATCCACTTCCAATATGTGAATCCCAACTATAAGGTGAGACCCGCACCTAAATTGATTCTGACGGCTGCCAGCCTCGTCGGTGCACCAGAATAATCCATCCCTCATCAAAGCAGCCGTTAAGAATCGTTATCGATTTAGCGGCCGCTTTGCTAAACTAGCTCCGCCGCAATCAATATCGTCCAAGTTCAAATAGATAACATCACTTCAGCCCGCGGCGGAGTCATAATGAATTCTCAAACCTATAACCAAGCTGTGCTCGAACTCGCCCTTGCGGGTCTTGCCGATTTAACCGCTTCAGCACAGACCAAGAAAGCCCAGCGCACCTCTGCGCAGGAAAGTCATTTTTTGTGTAATTGGATGGTCGAGTCCTTAAAGGAAAAACGCTTTTCTAAACTGGTAGCCGACGATCTCACGGCTTGGATACGTTTGGCTCGCAGCCAAGGTGCGGGCGCCGAACTCAAGCGTTTACTAGAAAGGATAGTGTATCAATATCAATCAATTGAGACATCTGAGCCCGCTTTAGGCACGGCATTAAATGCCATGATAGAAACCTTAAAACAAGCCGATTGGTTAGTCTTTACTGACACTGAAATCAGTGCCAAGCTGAAACTCGATGGTGATGGTCAATCTAGCTTAGTGATTGATGCCAAAGAATTTAATCAACATATTAAAGACAATCAGCTGATCAAGCCAATCAACTTATATGTCCGCGCCGATGAACAGACACTAACGCGTATCGCCCTGTCCCATGGGTTATTGCTCAGTCAAGGCAATAAAAAAACTAGCTTGATTAAGCACCATAAAACCTATCAAATTTTCCCTAATAATCAGCAACCAGCTTTGTGTCAGCTATTGGCTTAAGGTAATACCAATCGTATTAAATATCTGTTCATTCAGCGGGAGTTCAACGCGCTTTAGATAAGGCGAAGGCTTTCGGCATAGTGGTGCTCTGCCGAAAGCCTTAAACGCAGTATAAAGCGCGTTGCCATGTAGTGAACATCAGCCGCCCTTCGGGAGCCACACAGGCATCCCACTCCGGTGTTGCATTGACTTAAAAGGGAATAACCATTTCTGCGTCAATGCGCCTTGGATTGAGATGCCTGTGAGGCTCTGAACTGATTAGATATTTAATGTGATTGGTATAACAGCGAAAAGCAGAAAATAGCTTGAATATGGCGGATGTGACTGATTGTGATCCAATAAACAATTCATTCACATAGTTTAGGTAGAATGGCCATCGGATAGGCCTTGGCTAAAGCAGAGATAACAAGGATAAAAGCAATATGGTTAAGCGATGTTTGCAGTATAAACACTTAGTTCGATTTGCCTTGTTCACCCTTTGCTTGACTCAACAGCACGCCTTTGCGGAACAGCTCAAATACAATATCACTGGCTCCTATTCTTGGTATCCGTATTTTATCGGTGATCAAGCCGAGGCGCCGGGGATGATCACTGAGCTTATTCCGATGATTTTATCTATGGCTGAAATCAAAGGTGAAATCCTCGCCCTGCCGCCCAAGCGCACCAATAATGCGCTAGAAACCGGTCAACTCGACTTTGATATCGTCAGCCCCAGTTGGTTTGAAAAGCAGGATTTAGGGCCGCTGTTTGTCAAATCGGCCCCCATAATGCAAATCACTGAATATGTGGTCACATTACCAGAGAATGTCAGTAAATATAAAGATATCAGCCAGATAAAAGGCCAAGAAATAGGTACAGTGCGCGGTTATTTATATCACGACGATAAAGATTTTATCCGCGCAGACTTTACCTCAGAGCAGGAGCTGATCAAAGCCTTAGATAAACACAGAGTCAATGCCGTTATTGCTGGTAATTACCCGGCGTTGTATTGGTCGACTCAGTTGCGGATCCCAGTTGCACTGGCGGCAGTGCATTCTGATGGTGACTTAGTGTTTAGGTTGCGAAAAGAACATGCCGATTTGCTTCCTGCCATCAATCAAGCCATAGCGACACTGAAGGCCAATGGTAAAATTGACGAAATCATCAAAAAGTACACTCAAACGCTGGCAAGCTAATTTCACGCTAGCTATATGAGATATTTGCGATAAAAAAGCGCCCGAAGGCGCTTAATCAATATCAATAAGGTAGCAGAATCTCAGTTTGACCATTCACAAGGATCATAATTAGCGAGTACGGCCGCATAACTGTGACTCAATCCCAGAGTCGAGTAGTAATAACCTTTCCCCTGATTGTCCACTGCATAATGGATATCCTCGGCCCCAAGCTGTTGCGGCAATTGCTCACGCACATTGGCTAATGTAGGCTCATCATAAAGATAGGGGGCAAACGTCAGTACACTCTCCAGATAGACCTCAGTATGGCGGCAGCTATTGCGACGGATCTGGGCAATAATGGCCTCAAACGCTTCACCCCGCTCCAATGCTAACCATTGCTCAGCGTAACGTTCAACTATGCTTCTGTCGGAATAGAAGAAATACCGCTTATCCGACAAACGCATCTGCACATCCTTGTAAGCCTCATTGAGGATTAGGCGAATATAACTGTTAACCGTTTGCTCACTATCCCACTCGAGCCCTGCCACGGCGGCGATTTGCTCCGCCGTGACTAAGCGTCCGTGTTGGCTAAATACCCTGATATAACCGACAAGTTCAATCATAGTGTCCAACTATAGTGTTCAACTGGGTAACAGGCCTCGCGCCGCCAATCTATCGGCAACAAAACCTAGGCTAAACTTGTCGAGCGTGGCCCGAGTTGGCGCACCGGTTTGAATATCCCAACCAAAGGCTTCATAGAACATGTCCAGCGCCGTTTGCATGTCTGCGCGGTCCATCTTGATGGTGCCCTCTTGACCGAAGTTTTTATCTGGATTCAAATCATAAACCCAGTCACTGAGCACATCATGCTCTTCGCGCATATTGCTTTCATTCATTTGCAATACGGTTAAGGCACGGTGTAAATGCAGCACTCTTTCCGCCTTAAAGTCCAATTCCGTTTCTGTGGTTTCAATCCCAGTCACTAAACTGAACATCTGCGATTCAATAGTGCTATCGCCTTCATAGTTGCGATTTTTATCCGGTGATGCCAACAATGGGAACATCCAGTTACACAGTGTCAGAGAGTCATGTAATACGTTTTTCACCAGCGACCATTTTGCAAAACGGATCTTAGCCGCATTGATTGGGGTATACCAATTCACCTTATCGAATGCACCTTCACCCCATTTTTTCTCGGCAATCGCCACTGTCATATCGTGTGGCAAACCACTGTTAACTATGTTGATGTGGGAATGGCACTGAGCATCACGATTAAAGACGACGTTGATTAACGTACCCACCTGGCCCGCGGTTTCACTGGCATGGTGCACGGCAGCATTGGTTTTCTTGTTGAATACCTTAGTGGCACTTTCTTTATGAATATCCCAATGACCTAACTTGGGATTGGTTCCATCTAAACCCCAGCGTTTGATCAAATCATATAAGCCGTCGGCCATATGGGAGATTTCACCTTCTTTAAACGCCACTCGGCGATAAAAATCAAGTAAGAAAGCGGGATCTTGGTTATCCCAGAGCGCCCAAGGAATACTGTTAAATTCATCTTCAGGTAATAAATGCTTAAACATATCCTTTGTTTTTAGGAATTTAAATAGATGTGAAATGGAGCCATAGTTACACCAAATACCATAGTCATCGAGAATATGAGCCCCTAAAGCGCCCGCCATAGCATGTGCTTCTGTACCATTTTTGGTGCCCATTAAATACTGCGGTACGAGGAATCCCATACAGACGTTAGATATATGTTCGGTTTTACGACCGTATTTGCTTTTCAATTCAGGGACTTTTAGCTCGCAGAAGCAACGTATTGGGCATGAATGACAGCCTCCCGTACGCTTCATCCACTTATTGGCGTATTCCACACCTATGTAGCTCTCTGCCATTGAAGTTCGAAACCCAATACGATTGCGTTCATTCCATGGCACTTCGCCTAAATCGATTTCTTGATCGGCAGCGCCCCACTTCAAACCGGGCCGAGATTTCCAGCGGCTGATAGGTGCTGAGTACTCAGCCCAAGATTGCGGCGTTGAAGGAACGACACCATTATTGTTGGCACCGATAATACCTAAAATATGGTCATCTAAGGCACGCATCTTTTCATTATTGGCGGCGATTTTAACGGCGCCAGTGCCGATAATGCCGATCCCTTTACAATTTTTGGACCCCATTACCGAGCCATGACCACCTGCTGAGTGCCCGCCCTGAGTCATAATGACAGAAAGAGGCACTTGGTTTTCACCCGCTTGGCCAATCGCAGCGACTTGTGCATTGGGTCCCATCATTTGCGCGATCATAGCGTGGGTATCAAATATACCTTTACCCCATAGGGCATCGGCAGGTTCAATCGTGACCTTATCATCCACAATTTTAAGCCACACAGGACTGCTCGCTTTGCCTTCTATAGCAATCGCATCGAAGCCCGCAAATTTCATTGCGGGTGAAAAATGCCCACCAAAGTGACCATCGGCAATCAGATGTTTTTCAATTACGGGACTACGGGAAGTAATGGTTGTTCGTCCAGTACAAATAACGCCTGAACCCGTTAATGGTCCGGCAGAAAAGACAATAATATTATCTGGGTCGATTGCTGTAATATTATCCTTATGATCATCCCACAATATTTTATAACCAATCCCCATACCACCGATATAGTCATAATATTTATTGATTGGCTCATACCATATATGATTAGTTGTTAAATTAACTCTGAGGACTTTACCCGCCCAACCACCTATTTTATCACTCATATTATTTCTCCTGAATTTAAGAAACTAAGCCGGTATATTTTTCATATTGTTCTAATGCAGCTTCAGCCTCTTCCCAGTTATAAAATTTAATTGCACCTGTAGGACAAACTTGCGCGCAGGCAGGTTTACCGTTACATAAATCACATTTGACGGCTTTCATTTTACTGCGAACAACTTTAATGACTTGTTGAGGACACTTATCTGCACAATAACCACATCCGACACAACGTTCTTCATCAATCACTTTGGCGCCAGTTTGTTCGTTCGTTGAAATAGCTTGCTGTGGACAAACTTCAGTGCAAACTTCGCAGTGGCGACAAGTGGAAGGAACAACGGTTTTATCGCCGCATTCTCCTCGTTGTATTTCATAGTCAAATTGCACACCATGTGGGCCATAGTTCATATTTCTTTCTACTTTGACGCGGGCAAGTGTCGGACTGCTATCCCCTTCATGGTTCCAACCACAGGCAATTTCACAGCGTCTGCAGCTAACACAAACCGTAGGGTTCACCACCATGAGTCCACCAGGCATGACTTCTACTATCTCTTGGCTATTACTGTCACTGCCACAACCGGTCAGAAAACTTATTAATGTTCCGCTATAAACTGTACCGACAGCAACGCCCATACCGCCTTTAAGCATTCCTCTTCTGGTAATCATATTTGATCCTTTATTAGTCAAAGCAATATAATTAAAATATGCATACACTTTGATTCCCGACAATTTATGCTAAAGTAATTATGTCTTTGATTTTTAACCTGCGTCACAATTACCCATATTGGGGCATTATTAGATCAAGTTACACGACATGCATCAGAGTAACGTTTTCAAGAATTAACAATTCAACATCTAGCAAATTTAAATAATGCCTCACTTCAAATTACTTTAATATAATTAACAAATAACTTTTAAATTTGGTTAATTAAGTGCAACTCGACTCATAACTAAGTTAATATCTATACCGCATACATTCCGATTAGAGTCCCGACAGAATCTAATTAAAAAGGAATGGAAAATGATGAAAACGAATACCCGTTCTCAATGGAAAATCTTTACGCCAATGGCAGTCGTAGTCTGTCTGATGACAGCCTGTTCCGATGGTGACGATGGGAAAGAAGGTCCACCAGGGATTGTGAGTATCAGCATTGAACAAGCGGATACACTCAAAGCGACAATAGAAAATGTGGTTATCGATGCACAAACTCATGTGCAGGTCGATTTCTTCCTCAGCAATGCCAATGGTATTGCGGTCACAGGACTAGAAAACCTGAAGGAGCTAGATACCTTAGGTGTCGGTATTGCCAAATTAGCACCGCCGCAGGAGCACTATCAAATCACCCAAGCCGCGGCGAATGCTATGGCAACAACTGGCACAGAAGTCACTAACTCTGCAGCAAGCGCGACAGATGCTGCGTTGCAATGGACCAGTTACATCAATAATCAAGTAGAACCTGCCACAAATGCCCAAGCGAATGCACAGACTCAGTGGCAAGCTGGCATTGAAAGCAGCTGTAAAACGGCGTGTCTAACCTCATTAGGCGCGGGCCAATACCGTTACACTTTGAGTAAACCACTCACGGGTTACTCCCAATTTACGGGGATAGATACCCAGTACTCGCCTGAGCTCACCCACAGGATTTACCTAGAGTTAAAACCGTTAGCAAACAGCACAATCGACACTCAGTTGATCAACAGCGTGTACGATTTTGTGCCCGCCACAGGACAGACCGTCGCTGCGGATATGGGCCGTAAAGTGATCGCGCCGGAACAAGCCTGTTTTCGATGCCATAACCCAGACTTAGCCAATACCGATACTCGCCTTTTGATGCACGGCAATAAACGTTTTGCCTTTGAGGGCTGCGTTGTCTGTCACACGACTTACTCTGGCGATCCTGAAACGGGTAATAGCCTTGATATGGCGACATTGACACACCAGATCCACCAAGCCAAATATCAAATTGTAGGTTACAAGGGGCAGCTATATGACTACGCCAATGTGACCTTTCCCGGTGATATGACCCAATGTCAGCAATGCCATATTCCCGGCGCAACGGCGCAAAGTGGCAATAGTAATATCCCCAGTAAAACCGCGTGTCTTGACTGTCACAAAGCGCAAATCCCCGCAGATTGGAATGGTACTGTAGCGGGTTTATTCCACAACAGGGAAATTTTTGCCAACCCATGGGCACTGGGCTGTAGCGGCTGCCACCCTGATAGCACTAATCCTGAAGGTGTCGGGCTTTTCCACAATGCCGCTGTGAAAACAGCCACTAAGCTGGTGAGCGATTACCAAGTTAAGTTACTGAGTTCGCAGCTAAGCGTTGAAGCTAAGACCCTTGCGGTGACATTGCAAGTGCAGCAAATGGAGCAACTGCCCGCCAGTCAACCTATGATAAAATCCTTCTGGTTGATTGCCACAGGTGAAACAAATAGCGCGAATATGCCAATCAATAACGGCCAGCGTAAAGTGTGGGATTTATTAGCAAACACGAGCGACGTCGCCTTAAAAATTACCGCACCCAATCAGCTAACAGTCACTATATCTAACCTGTCGGCTGCCGATTTTGGCGATCTGAGTCAGTCAAAACTCTACAGTAAACTGGTGCTCTGTGCCGATAAAAATACCGGCTTTGCCGTTAACTGTAATATCGCAAATCAAGAGGTGAGTCTCAGTGCCATTAATTCGCTAAGCCTGCAAGGTCAAGCTGTTACGGCAAAAGCTAAGGTCGATGAACAGGCCTGCCGCCAATGTCATGATCAAGGATTAGAAGATAGAGTTCTGTCAGCGCATCAAATGAAAGGAATTTTTGAACCCAATAGCAGCTGTGGCACCTGTCATGCGCCGCAAACGGCAACCGCACTGACCGATGGGCAATGTCAAAGTTGCCACAGTAATGATGCGATTATGTATCTCAATGCCAATGTGATGCATACTCCTGGGGCCAGCCAAATCAAGCCCTATCGCACCATCAACAATACTTTGAGCTACAGGGAAATGGTGCATTCACTGCATGCGGGAACCCGCACTGTAGTGGGTTTTGATAATCCACGTCCCGAACTCACTTACCCTAATGCAAAAAATAACTGCAGTGTTTGCCATAGCGCAGGACAGCTCAGTCTCGAGGGGCTAAGTGCACAACAATCCCTGTTAGTTGCGACACCCGATGCCGCCAACATAGGGCAAATTGCCGAGTACTCACCAACCTTAGCAACCTGCACGGCTTGTCACACGCTTATCGATAGTTTAGTCGTCCATGCACGCAGCTTTGGCGGAGTTTACCAAAGTGATGCCAGCGGTGGTCGAATTTACCAATCAGGACAGGAGTCATGCGCAACCTGTCATGCCGAAGGTCGCTCATCGGGGGTCGATAAGGTACACAAATAAGCCGTTAGATTTGATTTAATGCCAAAATAAAACCGCTCACCATAATGGTGAGCGGTTTTATTTCATTCGTCCTATTTATCAATCTTTTGTCCGCACAAGGCTCAAAAGAGCAACAGCGAGTGCTTTACTTGATTTGACTTAGTTTAATGTCGTTGAGATTAAGGCTTGAGCACACTTTGGCTCTCTACTGCCTGCGTTTGGCTATAGTCCTTAGGTCTAGAGTTCGACAAGGTAACACCACTTAAGGCTTCGGCGGTTAATGTGTTATTACCGTTCAATAAATCATTCAAGGTTCCAGAGTCACCATTCACTAATCCTAACTCCCTGAGCATGGCATCGATAACAGGCGCATTGGCGCGATAGTTTAACGCTGCACTGGTCACTTGCTCTGCGATACCACCTTGATGGTGAGCACCTTCGCCACCCGCAGCAAATTGATGACCTGCACCATAACCTTGAAGAATCTTAATACCTTCGATGTTTTCTAACGGCTTAACGGCTTGTGCCACAATTTCAGGCAAGGCCTTCAAAATGGCGAGGGATTTTTGCAGGGCGATCTGCTCATCACTTAAGACGTTTTCAGCTTCATAAAGTGCTTGTTTACCTGCGGCTTCAACGGCATAAACTTTTTCATCCGCTTCAGCCTGCAGTTTTTTCGCATCGGCACTGGCGCGCGCTTCAATCAGAATAGCACTCGATCTGTCTTCAGCGGCACGTTTCTCAGCTTCGGCCTGCACTGTTACGCCGACAGCATCACGCTCAGCTTCCTTACGAGCATCAATCACTTCAATCTCTTTGCGACGATTAGCTTCTGCCACTTGGCGCGCTGTGATTACCGCTTCTTCTTTTTCAACTTTCAGTTTTTCGGCTTCAGCTGCACGAGCACGGGCAGCTGATTCTTCTTCAGATTTGGCCGCAACCGCAATGCGTTTTTCCTGCTCAGAAACTTCAATATCCCTTTGCTGTTGAATGCGCGATTGCTCAATCGACTTATACTTTTCAATCTCACGGGTTTCGATATCTTTGGTCTTTTCGATTTCAGCGGTTTCAATGGCGCGCTCTTTGGCAATCTCGGCTTCGCGTTCTTCACGGGCCTTGTTTTCTTTCTGCTTAATAATCTCCGCTTTTTGATCGGCGCGTTTAAATTCTAACGACTGTTGCTGGATCAGGCGCGCTTCTTCTTCCGACTTTTCAATCTCTAAGGATTCCTTTTCAGCTTCAAGGTTACGCTGCTCGATCTTAATGCGGTTTTCCTGCTGAATATCGTTGGTTTCTTTGCGTTTCTCTTCGATAATCTTCGCCAGACGCGCACGACCTTCGGCGTCAAATGCGTTGTTTTCATTAAAAAACTGCAAATCAGTTTGATCGAAACCCGTTAATGAAACCGATTCGAGTTCGAGACCGTTTTTCTCCAGATCGTTGGCGACGTTATTTTGCACCCGTTGCACAAAATCGGCACGCTGCTCATGCATTTCTGTCATGGTCATTTCGGCGGCCACGGCACGCAGCACGTCAACAAACTTAGACTCCATCAGCTTTTTAAGCTCTTCAACGCGGTTTGTACGCGTGCCTAAGGTTTGCGCTGCCATTGAAATACCATCGGAATGTGGGGCGACACGCAAGTAGAAATCGGCCTTCACATCGACACGCATTCTGTCCTTAGTGATTAGCGCATCTTTCTGGGTTTTCTCCACTTCGATACGCAGAGTGTTCATGTTTACCGAGATGGTTTCATGTAATACAGGCAACACAATAGCGCCGCCATCTTTAATGATTTTCTCACCACCAAAGCCGGTACGCACAAAGGCCATTTCTTTGGTTGCACGTTTATATAGCTTGGCGAAAATTAACCCGATCACAATGAGGCCGAGTAGCACCATACCCGCAACGAGCAAAATAAAACTACCGGATGAACCTACGTTTGTTAACACATCCATTTGATTTCCTTTCAATTGATTTATGGCTTGGGAAGATTAATTATCAAAACGCGTAGCAGACCAGACTCGGCCTTCTCGCTTAAGCAGCACGACTTGAGTGCCTGAGGCAAACTCGATATCCGAAGTTTCGGGCTCGACTAAAACATAATGTTTTTGTTGATGTTTATCGCGAACGACGGCTTCAGAGGGCATGCCTTTAATTGCGCAACCTAAGGTGATAGTGCCGACATAGCCGCTAAGATCATCTAGCGAGATCGCACTCGATTCATTTTTAGGCAAATGATCTGCAAGCACTCGACCAAAATAACGGCAAGAAAATGCACTAGCGACAATAGCAATGGGTAAAGTGAACAGTTGCGGCAGTAAAAAACCGGCAAGACTAACACTAATAAAATTGACGATATAACCCGCAATCGCAAAACTGGTCAGCGCAAGCACAAACCAAATAAGTAATGGGAGTCTATTTAGACACAGCCAACCGGCAATGCCCGTGAGTCCACCCGCGCCCACATCAGCATCATATTCCACATCAGCAGGCACCCATTGGTCTAACGCACTTAACATGCTTAAACCTATGAATAATGCGAAGACTTCAAACACACCAAGGGCCAGTACGCAGGCAAAAGCTATGGTGTAAGGTAAATTAGGCTGTTCAACTAAAAACGCCCACATAATCATCTCCTTGAACAATACAGCATTCCATTTATTTCACTGTAATTATCGACTTAACCATCACAGAATAGCAAGGCAAGCACAATTTCCAAACTAAAAATTGTCCCTAAAACAGATTTTGACTATCGCTCTGCTGCGCCAAAATCGCGTGACCATCTTCGCTATTAGTACCCTATCGAAAACCACTTTAACACTACAACTCCCTTTTTAACTTAGCGCTAGCGCTGCAAATAGCCGCAATCGCCATATATGGCGTGGATGCCATTTATTCAGGAGCAATAAATGGCCTTGCCTCAAGTGCGTTACTATAGCGTTAATATCAGCCCACTGAGTCCTGCATCTTTAGGTTGTTTGAGTATACTGTTGACGTCATTGTATGATCATCCTGTTATTGTTATTTATTCGCGCAGGATTTGATGCGCCAGAAGGGAAATTCCATGGACTCACCCAAGAGCAAAGTATCAACACCAAGTTACGATAAACTGACAGCACATTTTCAAAAAATTTCTCACTTTGAACATTTCAGCGCTCTAGGTGACTGGGATCAAGCAGCCATGATGCCTATGGGCGGTAATAGCGATCGCGGCGATGCAATGGCTGAACTGGCGCGACATATCCACACACTCAAAACCTCAACTGTCTTAGCCGAACACTTACACGGCGCGACGGACGAATCTCTCACAACGGAACAACAAGCTAACCTGCGGGAAATGCAGTACCAATATCAGCAGGCAAATTTAGTGCCCGGCGATCTCGTGCAAGCCAAAACTAAAATGGCCTATCAATGTGAGAATGCGTGGCGTGAACAACGTAAAAATAATGACTGGCAAGGCTTTAAACCAAACCTCAAAGCCGTAATTGCACTTGCCAAGGAAGAAGCGCAGATCCGCGGCGAAGCCCAGAATATTTCCCCCTATGATGCCCTGCTCAATAAATTTGAGCCGGGAATGACCTCGGCAAAGCTAGAGCAAACCTTTGGCGGACTGAAAGATTGGCTACCGACACTTATCCAAGAAGTGCTGGCTAAACAGGCAAACGAGCCTA
This sequence comes from Shewanella sp. SW24, assembly GCF_025653395.1. NCBI lineage: Bacteria > Pseudomonadati > Pseudomonadota > Gammaproteobacteria > Alteromonadales > Shewanellaceae > Shewanella > Shewanella sp. SW24. The sequence continues at coordinate 41,328 of NZ_JAKKSH010000030.1, read as the reverse complement.
AGTTAACGCTAAATGGTCCCTTCGATGTTAGCGCGCAGCAAGCCCTTGGCCGAGACGTAATGGATTTTCTGGGGTTTGACTTTAACCACGGTAGGCTGGATATCAGCAGCCATCCATTCTGTGGCGGCGTGCCAAGCGATGTGCGGATAACGACTCGCTACAATGAGGCTGATTTCAGTAGTGCAATCATGGGCATAGTTCATGAAACAGGCCATGCCAGATATGAGCAAGGTTTACCTAAAGCGTGGCGTGGACAACCTGCGGGACTGGCGCGTTCTATGGGTATCCACGAGAGCCAGAGTCTATTCTGCGAAATGCAACTCGGGGCAAATCCGGCATTTTTACGCCAATTGCAGCCTAAAATTGCGCAACATCTTAATTGTCATTTTAGCGCCCAAGAATTAGCACAGCATTACACCCGCGTAGCGCCCGGACTTATCCGCGTCGATGCCGATGAAGTCACCTATCCTTGCCATATTTTACTGCGCTTTGAGGCAGAAAAAGCCTTTATCGACGGCAGCTTAACCGTAGAGGATTTGCCTGATTTTTGGTCGACGCAGATGCAACAACTACTGGGGATTAATACCGATGGCAACTACCGAGACGGTTGCATGCAGGATATTCATTGGGCCGTTGGTGAACTAGGGTATTTCCCAAGTTACACCTTAGGTGCCATGTATGCCGCTCAATGTCGTTTTGCGATGGAAAAAGCCTTAGGACCGATTGAAGCCCTAATCGATGCAGGCAAGTTGGACTCGGTATTCCAATGGCTGCGCGAGCACATTTGGTCTAAGGGATCCTTGCTCACCACCGATGAACTGATCCGCCAAGCAACGGGCGAAACCCTAAATGGTCAATATCTTGAGCGTCACCTGCGCCAACGATATCTAGGTATTTAACCGCTGCGAACGCTTAAAAACGCTGAAAGCTCAGTTTATACGGGTTTTTAAAGCGCTTTATATTGCCGCTGGAGCCTGCATTTTGAAGCCGCTTGAGGTTATAATGCCGAGCTTATTTGAATCAGGACTCTTTCCACGGAGTTCCTTCAACAGGACTCTTGAAACAGGATAAATGTCGGCCATGTTACTGCGTGCAATCACCCCAGAGGATTGGGATGCCATTTTAGCGATCCAAGACGAGTGTTACTCACAACTGGATCCTGAGCCACTGCACGTACTGCAAAGTAAATGGCAGGTATCACCTCAGTCCTGTTTTGTGTTCGAAGTGGATAAGTCGGTTGTCGGTTATTGCTTGGCTCACCCATGGACCGCCAATATGCCGCCCGCGCTATATCAGCCCATCACCCATTTACCCAAGGCTGATACCTTATACCTACACGATATTGCGATTTCGGCTAAAGCCCAAGGTTTAGGCGCTGGCGCTAAGGCGCTGACCCGCCTAACACTATTGGCGGATCGCTATAATCTCAATTCCTTATCCCTCGTAGCCGTACAAGGTGCCGACAGCTATTGGCTTAAAATGGGTTTTAAACCTAAGGCAATCGATAAATGTCTTGGCAGCTATACTGACGATGCTATGTATATGATTTATAAATTTAATCATAGAGATGAAAAATGAATCCAACCCTAACCACTATCGGTTTACTTTGCTTAAGTAATATTTTTATGACCTTTGCTTGGTACGGGCATTTGAAAACGCTAGGCTCAAAACCTTGGATTATTGCGGCCTTAGTGAGCTGGGGTATCGCCCTATTTGAATACTTGCTGCAAGTGCCTGCTAACCGTATCGGCTACACAGTAATGAATGTCGGCCAGTTAAAAATTTTACAAGAAGTCATCACCTTAAGTTTGTTTGTCCCCTTTGCCTATTTCTATATGAAAGAACCATTGAAGCTCGATTATCTGTGGGCAGGACTGTGCATCTTAGGTGCTGTGTATTTTATTTTTAGAAGTGAATTTAATTAATTTCAGACTTATTTCAGGAGAGCTCCCCATGGCCCGTCAAGTCACTTATACCTTCAAAGGTAAGACTAAAACTATCGCCTTTAGCTACGACAAACACTATGATTTATATGAAGCTGTGGCCGAAGCCGAAGGCATAGATCTGACCAAATTTTTGGCAATGGAACAACAAGTCGCCATGACATCTCGTAAAGGTGCTAAGGCTGAAAAAGAATTCAGGAAAGTAGAGTTTGCCCGCTTTGGTTTTAGCAATATCCACTTTGTCAGAGATGAAGAACCTGAAGCCTAGGCTAATGTATTAATTGTTTTTTGTATTAGCTGTAAGCACTTCAATAACAGGACACTGTAATGCTCAATACCGAACATGCTAACTTCCCCCGCGCAGGATTCTTCCGCCGCCTAGGCGCTGCAGTTTACGATTCGATGTTAGCAGTGGCCGTCTATATGGTTGCTGGCGCAATGGGCTTTGGGATTTTCTACGGCCTCACAGCTTCAGGACTGGCTGGCATGAATGGCTTTGAGCATGTCTCAGATGCACTCAATGGCACGCCGGTTTATCAGGGAATTTATCAACTCTGGCTTGCCTTGTGTGTCGGCACTTTCTACGCATTATTCTGGAGTAAGGGCGGTCAAACCTTAGGGATGCGCGCTTGGCGGCTTAAAATTCAACATCCTAATGGCCAAAACTTAAGCCTGATCACTGCCTATGCTCGCATCATTTGGTCACTGCTCGGCATTGGCAATTTATGGATTTTAATCAATGATGATAAACGCGCACTGCAGGATATGATGACTCGCTCAGAAGTGGTCGTGCTGTCTAAAGAAGCCAACCAAATGCGTAACTGGCATGGGGCATAAGTTTATTCTTAAGTAAATCCGAAATACAAAAAACGACGCAACAGCGTCGTTTTTTATGGGCTATTTTTAATTGACGGAATCCGGAGTAAGGAGTAATAAGCTGCGTATCATCGCCGGATAAAGTAGAAGGCAACGCCAGTAAACAACAAGCTTGGCGCAACAGCCCCCACATAAGCGGGTAGCTCATACACTATACTCATGGGGCCAAAAATCTCATTACTGATATAAAAGCTAAAACCTGCTACGACCCCAAGTAATACGCGCGCGCCCATAGTCACAGTCCGCAGCGGACCAAATACAAACGACAGTGCCACTAACATCATCACTGCGACCGTCACGGGTTGCATCACCTTGCGCCATAAAGCAAGCTCATAACGGCTGGGATCTTGACTGTTAGTTTTAAGGTAATCAAGATAACCGACCAGACCACGTATAGATAACGCCTCGGGTTTAATCGAAACCACACTGAGCTTATCTGGCGTTAAACTCGACTGCCATTGGTCTTCTTCAAGATACTCAAGCACGACTTTTTCATAGCTTAAATCAGTACGTTTAACGTCAAATAAACGCCAGCGATCTTGGGAAAATACCGCTCGGTCTGCGTGAACCACGTTGGTGAGCTTAAGTTCGCTATTGAATTTATAAAGCGTGATATTGCTGAGTTTATTGATGTTTTCAACTTCACCAATATTAACGAACAAATCACCATCCTTTGCCCAAATTCCACGATGGGACTTAATTAAACTCCCGCCAGAGAGTTTAACAGCTTGTAACTCATTCGCTTTTTGCTCAGCAATCGGTGCGCCCCACTCCCCTAAAACCATCACCAATAACATCAAAGGCACAGCAGTTTTCATCGCCGACATAGTGATCTGCAAACGTGACATGCCAGAAGCTTGCATCACCACAAGTTCGGAATTCGATGCCAACATTCCCATACCAATCAAAGCGCCTAGCAAGACGGCCATAGGGAAAAACATTTCAATATCCCGTGGCACTAAAAATAAAACATAGATGCCAGCATCCATCATGCTGTAGGTGCCACGGCCAACTAAACGCAGCTGATCAACCCATTTGATAATCCCTGATAAACCAGTCAACACCAGCAAACAAAGCGCTGAAGTGCTTAACAATATTCTGGCGATATAAAGGTCTAATATCTTCATGCTGCCACCTTCTTATTGGCAAACAAGGACGATATACGACTGAAAATAGGCCTATCTTTGCCGAGCAAGAATAACCCCATCAAGAGCGCAGAAACATGGATCCACCACATACCTAAATACAGTGGAATAATCCCATCTTGCAATGCCTTACGTCCCGCGACCATTAGTCCAAAATAGCCAAGGTACAAAAGAACTGCCGGGAACATCTTAGCAAACTTACCTTGGCGCACATTCACCCGCGCTAACGGCACAGCAATCAGTGTCATAATTGGAATCGCGAGTGGGATAGCAAGACGCCAATGGAATTCAGCCGCGGCTTCAGCACCTTCAATTTTCACGAGTTCATCAACGGGCAGTGCAGATAACTTACGGCGACGCTCATCAACTTGCTGCTCTTTAATTTGCATTTTATAACCACCAAATTCGATCATTTGGTAGTCCTTTGCCTTCGGGCTGCCTTGATAACGCACGCCGTCATTCAAGTTCAATTGTTGAGCACCTGAACTATCTTCCTGTACTCGTCCACCTTTAGCCACCACGACATTGGTCACGCCAGTTTCATCATCAGGATCTGGCAACTGGGCTACAAACACTTTATCTAACTCGTTATCTTTACCAATACGCTCAACAAATAATACCGCGCGACCATTGGGACTCGCCTGAAAACGCCCTTGGATTAAGGCAGCAAGACCCGCTTCGGACTGGGCTTTTTCGAGCACTTGGTTTTGCTGTTCTTCTGCCCAGGGGGCAACATAAAGCGATAAATAGCCAGTAAACAGCATATTGATCACGGCGAGGATCAGCGTCACGCGGGTGACATACCACTCACTAACCCCAACACCGTGGAGAATGACCATTTCATTTTCGGAATACATACGGCCGTGGGCCAGTAAAATACCCAAGAACAAACTTAGCGGCAGCACTAAGATCACCAGATAAGGCAAGTTAAGCCCAATCAGAGTCATGATTAAAGAGGCGGGAAAATCGCCGTCGGAGGCATCGGCCAGTATACGCACGAAATGCTGGCTAATAAAAATAGTTAACAGCACTAAAAGTACCGCAATTTGTGCCTTTAAAACTTCTCGAATAAGGTATTTAAATACAATCACAGGCAGGATCCGGTCTCTAAACTTATCTTTTTGCTGGTAACAGACTAACTTTCATGTAAACTGTTTACTTTTGATAGTTTTCTGACCAGCTTCAGGGGTTCTTGGTAAACTTAACGTCACGAAATGCGTGACTCAAGCGCCGAGAATAAATCACCTTTGGAGTAATAACTTAGGCCCTTTTCGGGACAAGCAGACATTATCCAATAAATATAAAAATTTGTCTTTAAGAATCTAGGAGTGCTCATGGAGTTTAGCGTAAAGAGCGGTAGCCCCGAAAAACAACGCTCAGCCTGTATCGTGGTCGGTGTTTATGAACCCCGTCGTCTGTCGGGTATCGCGGAGCAATTAGATAAAATTAGCGAAGGTTATATCAGTAACCTACTGCGTCGCGGCGATCTGGAAGGTAAACCTGGCCAGATGTTATTGCTGCACCATGTTCCTAACGTATTGAGTGAACGTGTATTATTAGTAGGTTGTGGCAAAGAACGAGAATTAGACGAACGCCAATACAAACAAATCATCACTAAGACAATCAACACCCTTAACGAAACGGGTTCAATGGAAGCCGTTTGCTTCTTAACTGAACTGCACGTGAAAGGACGCGATACGTATTGGAAAGTACGTCAAGCGGTTGAAACCACTAATAGCAGTCTTTATAGCTTTGATGCCCTGAAGACCCGCAAAGGTGAAACTCGCCGTCCACTGCGTAAATTAGTATTCAATGTCCCGACTCGCCGTGAATTAACCTTAGGTGAGCGCGCCATCGAGCATGGTATGGCAGTATCTGCTGGCATGCATTTATGTCGCGATGTAGCAAACATGCCACCGAACATCTGTAATCCAGCCTATTTAGCTTCTCAAGCTCGCCAAATGGCTGAAATACACGACACTCTGCATGTCACCACTATCGGTGAAGAGCAAATGGCCAAACTGGGCATGAACTCATACCTTGCAGTCGGTCGCGCCAGTGCCAATGAATCCATCATGACTGTGATGGAATACAAGGGCGCTGTCGATAGCACAGAAAAACCCATCGTATTAGTCGGTAAAGGGTTAACCTTCGACTCGGGTGGTATTTCATTGAAGCCTGGCGAAGCCATGGACGAAATGAAGTACGACATGGGCGGCGCAGCAGGTGTTATCGGCACCATGAAAGCCATCTGTGATATGAAGTTACCTATCAACGTTGTGGGTATTCTGGCTGGCTGTGAAAACATGCCATCGGGTAATGCTTACCGTCCAGGTGACATTCTGACCACTATGTCAGGTCAAACCGTTGAAGTGTTAAATACCGATGCGGAAGGCCGTCTAGTCCTATGTGACGTATTAACCTATGTTGAGCGTTTCGATCCTGAATTAGTTATCGATACTGCAACCCTGACTGGCGCGTGTGTGATTGCCCTTGGTAAACACGCATCGGGTCTGTTCTCATCGCATAACCCTCTGGCACACGAGCTATTAAGTGCCGGTGAGCAAAGTGGTGACCGCGCATGGCGCATGCCATTGTGGGATGAGTATCAAGATATGCTCGACAGCCCATTTGCTGACATGACCAACTTAGGTGGCCGTCCTGCTGGAGCTATCACTGCAGCATGTTTCCTTTCGCGCTTTGCTAAAAAGTACAACTGGGCTCACTTAGACGTTGCAGGCACAGCTTGGAATAGCGGTGCTAACAAAGGTTCTACGGGCCGTCCAGTGCCACTATTGACTCAGTTCCTGATCAATCGTGCTGGCGTCGAACTCGGCGAATAACCAACTATCCGGCCTTAGTGTGTTAAAGGCTCGATAAATGAAAGGCGAAGATGAAAATCTTCGCCTTTTTTATTTTCTTAATTTAATCAGAAAATCGATTTCCTGAATAAATTAAGAAAATAAAAAAACTGAACAACTAATGGTTTTAGAATCATTTTTCAAAGAGTTATAGTTCTACCCTCTTCATCTCCAACGGTTTGAAAGCATCCCATTAAGTCCCGCCAGACAGTGATAGATAAAACCTCACCGTAAGGTTTGCCCTAAGCATTAACCCATACTGACTTTTAGTGTAAACTGCTGCTCTCGTTCGCCACTAAAACAAGTGAAGCAAGGCATTGAAATCATGACTCAAGTGCTGTTTTATCTTATGCCGCCAGTGGCATCGCCTGCCAAAACCAAGGCTGATTCACCTGTTGCAACCGCGAATGCGAACCCTGCACTTTGCGAGATGCATCTTCTGGCATGCCAACTGGCGCAGCAGGCTTTTGTGAAGCAACAATGGGTCTATATCCATTGCCAAGATAAACAGCAAGCCCATGCAATTGATGAACTTTTATGGCAGTTTGAGCCAAGTGCCTTTGTACCCCATAACCTCAAAGGTGAAGGCCCGATGACGGGATCGCCGGTTGAAATCGGTTTTGATCGCCTCGGCGCCAACAAAAGTCGCCAAGTTCTGATTAATCTTGCAGACCAAGCGCCCCCATTTGCGGTAAACTTTGGCCACATTATCGATTTTGTTGCCAATGACGATCAGCATAAAGCGGTCGCTCGCGAACGTTATCGACAGTATCGCGGCTTAGGGGTCAATTTACAGACCCAAGACTTAGCAACACATCCACTTAATTAGTTTGAGACAGACACGTTCCCATGGAAAAAACATACGATCCGCAGTCCATCGAGCAAACGCTTTACCAAAACTGGGAAGAGCAAGGTTACTTCAAGCCACACGGTGATGAATCCCAAGGCAATTATTGCATCATGATCCCGCCACCAAACGTGACGGGCAGCTTGCACATGGGCCACGCCTTCCAAGACACCATTATGGATACTTTGACCCGTTACCAACGGATGAAAGGCAAAAATACCCTATGGCAAGTCGGTACTGACCATGCGGGTATCGCCACCCAAATGTTGGTTGAGCGTAAGCTTGAAGCCGAAGAAGGCAAAAATCGCCATGACCTAGGTCGCGATGCCTTTATGGATAAAGTGTGGGAATGGAAAGCGCAATCGGGCGGCACTATCACTAAGCAGCTACGTCGTATGGGCGCTTCTGTTGATTGGGACCGCGAGCGTTTCACTATGGACGAAGGCTTATCTAAGGCCGTACAAGAAGTGTTTGTACGTCTGTACGAAGACGAGTTGATTTATCGCGGTAAGCGTTTGGTCAACTGGGATCCAAAGCTGCACACGGCTATCTCTGATTTAGAAGTGGAAAGCAAAGAAAAACAGGGCCACATGTGGCATCTGCGTTATCCACTGGCCGACGGTGAACTGACTGCCGATGGTAAAGACTATTTAGAAGTCGCTACCACGCGTCCAGAAACCATGCTCGGCGACAGTGCGGTTGCAGTGCATCCCGATGATGAACGCTATCAAGCGCTAGTCGGTAAGTTTATTCTGTTGCCGATTGTTAACCGCCGCATTCCTATCGTGGCCGACGATTACGTCGACATGGCCTTTGGTACAGGGTGTGTGAAGATCACCCCTGCCCATGACTTTAACGACTATGAAGTCGGTAAACGTCACAACCTGCCAATGTTCAACGTGCTGACCTTAGATGCCGCCATTCGCGTGAGCGCCGAAGTGGTGAACTCTGACGGTACCTTTAACAAAACGCTCGATGGCAGCTTACCTGAACGCTTTGCCGGACTTGATCGTTTTAAAGCCCGCGATGCTATCGTCGCCGAATTTGACACCTTAGGTCTGCTCGAAAAAATCGCACCTCATGCCTTGAAAGTGCCTTACGGCGATCGCTCAGGTGTGGTTATCGAGCCGATGCTGACCGACCAATGGTATGTGGCTGTTGCGCCAATGGCGAAAACGGCTATCGAAGCCGTTGAAAATGGCAGCATTAAATTTGTACCACAGCAATACGAGAACATGTACTTCTCGTGGATGCGTGACATTCAAGACTGGTGTATTTCACGTCAATTGTGGTGGGGTCACCGCATCCCAGCATGGTACGACGAAAATGGCAAAGTCTATGTCGGCCGCAACGAAGCCGACGTCCGTGCTAAGCACAATATCGCCGACTCGATGACATTACGCCAAGACGAAGACGTACTGGACACTTGGTTCAGCTCAGCCCTGTGGACTTTCTCGACCTTAGGTTGGCCTGACAATTTAGAAGATTTAAAAACCTTCCACCCAACCGACGTGTTGGTGACAGGTTTTGACATCATCTTCTTCTGGGTTGCCCGTATGATCATGATGACCATGCACTTCATCAAAGATGAAGACGGTAAACCACAAGTCCCGTTCAAAACCGTCTACGTAACCGGTCTTATCCGCGATGAAGCGGGTAACAAGATGTCAAAATCTAAGGGCAACGTACTCGATCCATTAGACATGATCGACGGTATCGGCCTTGAAGATTTAATTGAAAAACGTACCGGTAATATGATGCAGCCACAACTGGCCGCCAAGATTGAAAAGAGCACTCGCAAAGAGTTTGCCGACGGTATCGAAGCCCACGGCACAGATGCACTGCGCTTTACGCTTGCGGCAATGGCATCAACGGGTCGTGACATCAACTGGGATATGAAGCGCTTAGACGGTTACCGTAGCTTCTGTAACAAGTTGTGGAACGCCTCACGCTACGTGCTGATGAACACAGAAGATCAAGATTGCGGCCCAGGCTCACCAGAGCACAAAGGCGGCGAGATGGAGCTGTCGTTAGCCGATCGCTGGATTATTGGCTTGTTCAATCAAACCGTTAAGACCTTTGACGATCACATGACAGCATACCGTTTCGACTTAGCGGCCAATACCCTGTATGAGTTCACTTGGAACCAGTTCTGTGACTGGTACTTAGAGTTAACCAAACCGGTATTGCAAAACGGCAGCGAAACGCAAATGCGCGGCACCCGTCACACCTTAGTGACAGTGCTCGAAGCGATGCAACGCCTGATGCACCCTATGATGCCGTATATCACTGAAACCATTTGGCAGCGCGTTAAACCGTTAGCCGGTGTCGCAGGTGATACCATTATGCTGGCACCGTTCCCAACATTTGATGCCGCTAAAGTCGATAGCGCAGCAATGGCTGATTTAGAATGGGTTAAGCAAGTAATCGTCGCGGTGCGTAACATTCGCGCCGAACTGAACATTGCCCCATCTAAACCGCTAAAAGCCCTACTTCGTGGTGTTAGCGCGCAGGATAAAGCCCGTGTAGAAGCAAACCAAACCTTCTTCACTACGCTTGCCCGCTTAGAAAGCATGACCATTTTAGCCGATGGCGAAACTGCGCCTATGTCGACCACAGGTTTAATTGGCGAAATGGAGCTACTGATCCCTATGGCAGGCTTAATTGATGTCGCCGCCGAAATGGCCCGTATCGACAAACAGCTTGAAAAACTCGGCCAAGAGATCGCTCGTATCGAAGGCAAATTGTCGAACCAAGGCTTCGTGGCAAAAGCTCCAGCCGAGGTTATCGACAAAGAGCGCGCCAAGATGGCCGATCTCAAGCGAGATATGGACAAACTCAATGAACAAAAATCTGAGTTTGCTAAGTTAGAAGCTTAAGCCTCTCATTTACTCTGATTCACTTGTTATGATTAGTTCTAACTGAATAAAGGGCAGCCACTAGGCTGCCCTTCTTGTATCTATATCACTGCAATCTATGAGCAATTATGAGCCTTAATCTACGCTCTTGAGCCAGATGCCGCATTGAACCCGAGTCAATTCTAAACACTGCCATTTAACCTACGGCACTGTATTGAAACCACCTCACAATTCATCCTCATCACTCCCCGTGGTCTATCGCTCATGAGCTCACACGTAGCCCATCACTGCCTACATGAGTAAACTGCCACTACAAACCGCACACATGTAGACTAAAGAACAACTAATACCTCCAGAGACAGCACTGAGAGACTGACATGGGTATCCAATGTCGTCATCGACTATTAACACAGGCAAAAGCAGATTCTTCAGTGAGTTGAACCTAAGAAAGAGAAGTGTTTAAAGCGAAATGGCTAAAGATAGCGACACCGAAGATACTAAGGTAAGGCAAAAGATGATGATGCAAAGTTAAGGTTAAACCTAAGCGGGTAAAAATATAATGAGTTAAACCATACAGATTAAAAAACAAAAAAGCCCTGCAATTGCTTGCAGGGCTTATCTATATGGTGCGCGTGGAAGGAGTCGAACCTCCGACCGCCTGGTTCGTAGCCAGGTACTCTATCCAGCTGAGCTACACGCGCAAACTCGTTTTTGTACTTCTAATAGATCCAATCATGATTGAGTCTAGGATAAGCACTTTTATCTCGCAAATTTATTCTATTCCCCTCGACTAAGAGAATAGAATGGCGGAGAAGGAGGGATTCGAACCCTCGATGGGAGTTAAAGCCCATACTCCCTTAGCAGGGGAGCGCCTTCGGCCACTCGGCCACCTCTCCGCGTTTAACGCTTTAAATCAACAAGACGTATCTTGTTAACTATATTGGTGCGCGTGGAAGGAGTCGAACCTCCGACCGCCTGGTTCGTAGCCAGGTACTCTATCCAGCTGAGCTACACGCGCATGTTAAACGGTAAAACACTAATACGACCTAAATCATATTAATTTAAATTGGTGCGCGTGGAAGGAGTCGAACCTCCGACCGCCTGGTTCGTAGCCAGGTACTCTATCCAGCTGAGCTACACGCGCATGTTAAACGGTAAAACATTAATACGATTTAAATCATATTAATCTAAATTGGTGCGCGTGGAAGGAGTCGAACCTCCGACCGCCTGGTTCGTAGCCAGGTACTCTATCCAGCTGAGCTACACGCGCGACTTGTATCTAAATTTACTTTTACATCAAACACTAATAAAAAATGGTGCGCGTGGAAGGAGTCGAACCTCCGACCGCCTGGTTCGTAGCCAGGTACTCTATCCAGCTGAGCTACACGCGCACTGTTTTCTATCTTTAAGAAATGGCGGAGAAGGAGGGATTCGAACCCTCGATGGGAGTTAAAGCCCATACTCCCTTAGCAGGGGAGCGCCTTCGGCCACTCGGCCACCTCTCCGTTTTCTTGGCGCACATATTACTGTTTGACGAAAATAAGTCAAACCCTTTTTCCGAAACAGATTCCATTTGAACTGTTTTTAATCACATTGCTGTTATATCAAGCCAATGTATTGATTTACGCCAATCTTTCGGTCTAAAAAATAAAAAAGCCAGTTAAAAAACTGACTCTTCTGTTGCCGTAGTACGCTTGCCAAAACAAGGTACTAAAAGTTACCACCTTCCGATGGTGTACCTGATTTTTCAGATTGAATGCGTTGGTAGATTTCTTCGCGATGAACAGAAACCTCTTTTGGTGCATTCACACCAATACGCACTTGATTGCCTTTTACCCCTAGCACTGTAACTGTGACTTCATCACCAATCATCAGTGTTTCGCCAACACGACGAGTCAAAATCAGCATTCGATAGCTCCTTTATTTCTTAATTCAGCTTACACACGGCACTCATCCGGTAGATGGGCTTATTATAAGGTCAGCTTAGTACAAATTAATAGTATTCAATACTCAAACGGTTATTTAATTACACCTTATTTAGCTCGAAAGCGTGATGTAACGCCCGAACCGCCTTGTGTAAGTCCCTTTCATCGATAACGGTTGATAATTTACTCTCTGACGTCGTGAGTAACTTAGCATGAATAGTTTCATTACCCAAGACTTCTAACATCTTAGTCAATAATCCCATTTTTGCCTGTAAACCTTTGCCAACTAAAGATACTTTTGCACGTTGACGTTCGATAATCAATGGCCCGAGTGCGAGGCTTTCACTTAAGCCTTCGAGCTCATTAAGTAGAGTATCGACCTTAGCCTCAGCGAGCATAAAACTGACTCGACCCGAAGGATCATCCTCGTGGATCCTCAATGGGGAAATAAATTCCACATCGATTTCCAATCGAGTTAAACAGCCTAACAGCGCTTGATAGCGTTCACTGGTGGTAAACAGCCCTTCGATCGTCAGCGTTGCCAGCGCCTTATTAATCGCAATACCTTGGACTAACGAGGCAATCGTTAATTCCGACTCGTCGCCAAATTGGATTAACGTCCCCTGCCCAACTTCAAAGCTCGACAATACTCGCAGCGGTACGCGAAAACGCTCGGCGTATTCAACAGAATCAGGATGCAATACTTTAGCGCCAAGCTTTGCCATTTCGAGCATCACATCAAACCCAATCACATCGAGGCGACGTGCACTGCTATCAATATTCGGATCTGTGGTAAATACCCCTGCCACATCGGTAAAAATCTGGCATTCATCGGCTTCTAACGCTGCCGCTAAGGCTACTGCTGTGGTATCTGAACCACCGCGTCCTAAGGTGGTCACTTCGCCTTGAGAATCGATGCCCTGAAACCCAGCAACGATCGGCACAACACCATCGGCAAGCAAAGACTGCAAATATTCAGTATCAACTCGCTCGATGCTGGCGCGGCCGAATTGACTATTTGTATGAATTTGCACTTGATCGCCCGTAAGGGATTTCGCTTTTATGCCGCGACGTTGTAGCGCCATCGACATCAAAGCAATGCTCACTTGCTCACCCGTCGAGACTAGCATGTCTAACTCGCGCGCCGAGGCGCGCGGATTAATTTGTGCTGCAAGTGCAAACAGGCGATTCGTCTCACCCGCCATAGCTGATAAAACTAAGACTTGCTGCTCACCATTGTGAGCTGACTTTGTAATCTGCTCAGCGACCGCTTCGATACGTTCAATAGAACCCACCGAAGTGCCGCCGAACTTTTTCACAAAAAGCTTGCTACCACTAAGCTTTCGTTTTTGGGGCACAGCAACCTCTTAAGCTAGACGCTCAGTAATCCAAGGTAATACTTGAGCCAATGCCGCATCCAGATTTTCTGGCTGGCTACCGCCCGCTTGAGCCATATCAGGACGACCACCGCCTTTACCGCCCACTTCTGCAGCGACCATAGCGACGAGCTCACCCGCTTTGACTTTACCGATCAGATCGTTACTCACACCCGCGATCAGGTTAACTTTCCCTTCCTGCGCTGTACCAAGCACGATAATGGCCGATTTCAATTTCTGTTTTAATTCATCTTGCAAGCCGCGTAATGAACTTGCCTCAACGCCGTCTAATTTTTTGATCAGTACGTTAACGCCATTAACTACAACGGCATCACCCACTAAGTCTGCACTCGCTGCGGCCGCGAGCTTATCTTTCAGCTGCGCCATTTCTTTTTCGAGTTGCTTCATCTTATCGAGCTGCACTTTTAACTTAGCCACCACTGAGTTGGCATCGCCTTTCAATAAGGCAGCGGCTTCTTCCAGTTCAGCTTGTTGCTGCGCCACATAAGCCATAGCAGCAGCGCCAGTCACGGCTTCGATGCGACGTACACCCGCAGCAATACCCGCTTCAGAGGTGATTTTAAATAAGCCGATATCGCCAGTGCGACCGACATGTGTACCGCCACACAATTCGATAGAGAAATCGCCCATAGTCACAACACGCACTTGTGAATCATATTTCTCACCAAAGAGTGCCATCGCGCCTTTCTCTTTAGCTTCATCTATGCCCATTTCAGCGGTTTTCAGCTCATGGTTACGACGAATTTGAGTGTTAACTAATTCTTCAACTTCTTTTAATTCAGCAGCTTTTACGCCTTCGAAATGGGAGAAGTCAAAACGTAAACGCTCAGGATCAACCAAAGAACCTTTTTGCGAAACATGAGTACCGAGCACCTGACGCAGCGCGGCATGCAGTAAATGCGTAACAGAATGGTTTAACTGAGTACGGTGACGCAGTTTTTTGTCCACTTTCGCTTCAATAACTTGGCCAACGCTCAAGCTACCTGTAGCCAAAACACCTTGATGGCCCGTTGCTTGACCATACTTTTGCGTATCGTTTACCGTAAACTCAATACCGTTCGCAACCAATTGGCCTTTATCGCCTACTTGACCGCCAGATTCCGCGTAGAAAGGGGTTACATCGAGCACGACAACGGCTTCATCACCCGCTTTGATCGCCGTCACTGACTCACCACTTTGATAAATCGCGGTGACCTTAGCTTGACCCGCTAATTCGGTGTAACCACTAAATGCAGTTTCAGCATCAATTTTCAGCGCAGCGTTATAATCTGCACCAAAGTTACCGGCAGCTTGTGCGCGGCTACGTTGCTCAGCCATGGCGACTTCAAAACCTGCTTCATCGACAATGATGTTGCGCTCACGGCAGACATCAGCGGTCAAATCCATTGGGAAGCCATAGGTGTCATACAGCTTAAATACGGTTTCACCGTCTAAGGTGTCACCTTTCAACTCGTTTAAGGCAGTATCTAAAATGCCTAAGCCACGTTCAAGCGTACGGGCAAATTGCTCTTCTTCCGCTTTCAGTGCCTTTTCAACAATCGCTTGAGTCTCAGCTAACCCTTTTGCTGCATCGCCCATCACCGCAATCAAAGACGGAACCAGCTTGTAGAAGAAAGCTTCGGTCGCACCTAACTTGTTACCATGGCGAACAGCGCGGCGAATAATACGGCGCAACACATAACCACGGCCTTCGTTCGACGGCATAACGCCATCGGCAATTAAAAATGCACATGAACGGATATGATCGGCAATGACTCGCAGCGACTTTTCAGATAAGTCACTAACACCAATGACCTCTGCGGCTTTAGCAATCAAAGTACGGAAAATATCGATTTCGTAGTTAGAATGTACGCCCTGCATAATCGCAGCAATACGCTCAATCCCCATGCCTGTATCAACCGAGGGCTTAGGCAAAGGTAACATTTCACCCGATGCTTGACGGTTGTACTGCATGAAAACGATGTTCCAGATTTCGATGAAACGATCACCATCTTCTTCAGGACTGCCAGGACGTCCGCCCCAAATATGATCACCATGATCATAAAAAATCTCAGTACATGGACCACAAGGACCGGTATCACCCATTTGCCAGAAGTTATCTGACGCAAATGCAGCACCTTTATTGTCACCGATGCGTATGATGTTCTCGGCAGCGACACCAATTTTTTTATTCCAGATTTCATAGGCTTCATCATCTGTCTGATAAATAGTGACGCACAGACGTTCCTTCGGCAGCTTTAACGTTTCAGTTAAAAAAGTCCAGCCCAAACGAATCGCTTCTTCTTTGAAATAATCTCCAAAACTGAAGTTACCTAGCATTTCGAAAAAGGTGTGATGACGTGCTGTGTAGCCAACGTTATCCAAATCGTTATGTTTACCACCGGCGCGTACACAACGTTGAGCAGTGGTCGCACGCGTATAATTGCGTTTGTCCATGCCAAGAAACACGTCCTTGAACTGGTTCATGCCTGCATTGGTAAATAAAAGTGTGGGATCGTTGCCTGGCACTAATGAACTACTGTCCACAACTTGATGACCATTGCTGCGGAAAAATTCGAGGAAAGCGCTTCTGAGCTCTGCTGTAGTTTGATACATGAAATCATCCTGAATTGGGTAAGCATTACCAGCTACGCCTTAGGCTAGCCGTATTTCTATTTGCCCAGCATTATAAGCAGACTAAGGAAGGACGACCAGTCTTGATTGGTGATATACACATCAGGAATTTAATATTTTAGCGTGAATCGCCCACACCAGAGTCACTAGAAGCAAAACGACAGGATAAAGCACAAATAAAGACGGTGTAAGTTTATCGCGGCACGGACAATATTTAAGCAAGTGAGTCTAATGTGAAGTATGAAATTGACAATACCCATTGATGATATTTAGATGAGCTTTTACAGTCTTAGCTCCAAATTTAATAATCTTCATCGAGATCATTGGGATCTGAATCTAGTGCGTAAGTGATTTGATCGTAGCTAAAGCCTTGGCCCATTAAAAAACGCACTCGTTTGGCCTTTTCCTTTGCGATCAGATCCCGAGCTTTAGAGCCCTTCACTTCTGTCACACGGGGAATGCCGTATTTTTTGGTGGCTTTATCTTTTGCTAGCTCAAACCAATCACAATCACAATTAACCAAAGCGGCTTCAATGCAGTCTTTAGATAAGCCTTTCTGTGCGATTGCTTGGCGGATGCGTATTGCACCGTGGCCTCGACTGATGTGGCTACGCACCAACAGTTCGGCATAACGAGCATCATTAATAAAACCGGAGGATTCGCAAGCATCGAGTACAGGTTCGATATCGTTAAGTTCGAAACCTTTTTCGAGCAATTTATCGCGGATTTGTAAACGGGAATAATCGCGGCGCGCTAACAGCGCGACCGCAATTTGATGGGCTGACTGACTCAGAATACTTCGCCTGTCTCTAAATCAATATTGTCCTCAGTACTATCATCAGCTTTGGCAGCCAAGGCACTCGGATTACTCAAAAGCAACTCACGTAGCGTCTTGTCAATTTCAGCAGCAATAGCAGGGTTTTCAGTCAGATATTTGCCAGCATTAGCACGACCTTGGCCGATTTTATCGCCTTTATAACTGTACCAAGCGCCCGCTTTTTCAATCAACTTATGGGCTACGCCTAAGTCTACTAACTCACCAGTACGGTTAATACCTTGGCCATAAAGGATTTGGAACTCAGCCTGCTTAAACGGCGCTGCAACCTTGTTTTTCACCACTTTAACGCGAGTTTCGTTACCGACCACTTCATCGCCGTCTTTAATCGCACCAGTGCGGCGAATGTCTAGACGAACAGAAGCATAAAACTTCAGCGCGTTACCACCGGTTGTCGTTTCTGGGTTACCGAACATCACACCAATCTTCATCCGAATTTGGTTGATGAAGATAAGTAAGGTGTTAGATTGCTTTAAGTTACCCGCAAGTTTACGCATAGCTTGGCTCATCATACGCGCCGCTAGGCCCATGTGAGAATCACCAATTTCGCCTTCGATTTCAGCTTTAGGCGTTAATGCCGCCACTGAGTCGACTACGATAACGTCAACAGCACCTGAGCGAGTTAAAGCATCACAAATCTCAAGCGCTTGCTCGCCAGTATCCGGTTGCGAACACAGCAGGTTATCAATATCTACGCCCAATTTTTTAGCATAAATAGGGTCTAGTGCATGCTCTGCATCGATAAAGGCACAGGTTTTGCCTTCACGTTGCGCTGCCGCAATCACTTCTAAAGTCAGTGTTGTTTTACCTGATGATTCAGGACCATAGATCTCAACGATACGACCCATTGGCAAACCGCCAGCACCTAAAGCAACGTCCAGAGACAGAGAACCGGTAGAAATGGTCTCAACATCCATAGAGCGATCTTCGCCCAGCTTCATGATGG
The DNA here is from genome assembly GCF_025653395.1 of Shewanella sp. SW24. Lineage (NCBI taxonomy): Bacteria > Pseudomonadati > Pseudomonadota > Gammaproteobacteria > Alteromonadales > Shewanellaceae > Shewanella > Shewanella sp. SW24. Next base: position 23,082 of record NZ_JAKKSH010000030.1, on the reverse strand, counting down.
AGCCTTTACCAAATTGTTTCTCAATTTGGATCAATACCGCAGCAAGTGCTTTCTCTTTATTTGGATCGACCTTCATTCCTGTTCCCTCATCAAGACAAGCATTAAGCTGTCAAAAGTGATATTCAATTTACAAACGGGTAATTCAAAAAGCCGCGCTTTTTGTCTTAATTCTGCTGACTAGTATACTGTACAATCATACAGTATCAAGACCTGTGACTGAATTATTTTTAGCTGATAGGATTTTTAATATGGCCAAGGTTTTAGCGAATATCAAATCAGATAATAGCTCCCTTTGATCAATATCCATCGTTAAGGGCTCAATTTTCGCTAAATTATTGCTAAGATTGGCGCAACAAATTTTGCGTGGTCTTTTTAGCTGAAAATTGTACAGCAGTCTTCCGCTTCCATAGCGCTTAATCACCCTTAACCACACAAACTGTATCGCCTTTAGGCAGCCACAACGGACGATAACGATTTAATGAATGTAATTGATACCGATGATTTAGAAAAACATACTCCTATGATGCGTCAGTACTTGACGATGAAAGCAGAACATCACGATATGTTGCTGTTTTATCGCATGGGTGACTTCTACGAGTTGTTTTATGACGATGCTAAACGCGCTTCTGAGCTGTTAGGCATTTCACTCACTGCGCGCGGTAAAAGTGGTGGCGATCCTATTCCGATGGCGGGGCTTCCTTACCATGCTGTGGAAGGCTATCTTGCAAAATTAGTTCAAATTGGTCAATCAGTTGCGATTTGCGAACAGATTGGCGATCCCGCGACATCTAAAGGGCCAGTAGAACGTAAAGTGGTGCGAATTGTCACGCCAGGCACTTTAACCGACGAAGCGTTGCTACAAGAACGCCAAGACAATCTGTTAGCCGCGGTTTATCAAGGTAAAGTTGGTTTTGGTTATGCCACATTAGATGTTTCATCCGGACGTTTTGTGATTGCAGAGCTCGACACGCGAGAGTCATTAGAAGCAGAATTGCAACGCACTAATCCCGTTGAAATTCTCTACAGTGAAGACTTTGGCGAACTAGGTCTACTTAACGGTTTTAAAGGTAAACGTCGTCGCCCTGAATGGGAATTTGATTACGATACGAGTATCAAGTTACTGCTAGCTCAGTTTGGCACTAAAGACTTACATGGTTTTGGTATCGCAGATGCACGTTTATCACTGCAAGCTGCGGGTTGCTTGATGCAATATGTCAAAGACACACAGCGCACGGCACTGCCCCATATCAATGCCATTATCCGCTTCAATCAAACCGATAGCATAGTACTCGATGCGGCAACTCGCCGAAATCTAGAACTCACTCAAAACCTTGCCGGTGGCCGCGATAATACCTTAGCCGCAGTATTAGATAACACGGCAACGCCTATGGGCAGTCGTATGTTACAACGCTGGATCCATCAGCCTCTGCGAGATCCTAAGCAAATTAAGGCGCGCCAACAGGCGGTGACTGAACTCCTCGATACCGCAGCCCACGAAGGTTTGCATGAGCAGTTAAAGGCACTTGGCGATATCGAACGTATCATGGCAAGGTTAGCCCTGCGCACTGCCCGTCCAAGGGACTTTGCACGTTTACGTCAAGCTCTGGGCTTATTGCCTGAATTACAACAGAGTTTAAGTACACTGAGCGCGCCGCACACGACTCAATTGCGTCAACACTTAGGCGAGTTCCCCGCTGAGCAAGCCCTACTTGAGCGCGCGATAGTCGATAATCCACCTATGCTTATCCGCGATGGCGGGGTGATCCGTGAAGGCTACAACAGCGAACTAGATGAATGGCGCGGTCTGAGCGAAGGAGCGAGTGATTACTTAGTACAACTTGAAGCCAGAGAAAAAGAACGTACTGGCATCAATACACTTAAAGTCGGCTATAACCGCGTACACGGCTATTACATCGAAGTAAGCCGCCTGCAATCCTCACAAGTACCGCTCAATTATCAACGACGCCAAACACTTAAGAATATGGAGCGTTATATCACGCCTGAACTTAAAGAATACGAAGAAAAAGTCCTCTCGAGCCAAGGTAAAGCCCTGGCACTCGAAAAGCAGTTATGGGAACAGTTATTCGATCTTATTCTGCCGAAATTACATGAATTACAGGCTTTTGCTAGAGCTGCGGCTGAGCTTGATGTACTGAGTAACTTTGCCGAGCGTGCCGAAACCTTGGGCTACACTTGTCCAGAGCTGAGCCAAGATATCGGCGTACAAATAGACGCAGGTCGCCATCCAGTGGTGGAGCGTGTTAGCCAAACGCCGTTTATCGCTAACCCAGTAATCTTACATAATCAACGACGTATGTTGATTGTGACTGGACCTAACATGGGCGGTAAATCAACCTATATGCGCCAAGTCGCCTTGATTACACTGATGGCCCATATTGGTTGTTTTGTTCCAGCAGATCGCGCCCTGATTGGCCCGATTGATCGCATCTTTACCCGTATTGGCGCATCAGACGATCTGGCCTCTGGCCGCTCAACCTTTATGGTAGAAATGACTGAAACTGCCAACATCCTGCACAATGCCACTGCCAGTAGTTTAGTGTTAATGGATGAAATCGGCCGTGGAACATCCACCTATGATGGTTTATCACTAGCTTGGTCGGCGGCGGAATATTTAGCCCAGCAAGTAGGGGCTATGACCCTATTCGCCACCCATTATTTTGAGCTAACTCAATTACCTGACTTAATGGCAGGTGTTTACAATGTGCACCTTGATGCCATAGAGCACGATGATACCATCGCCTTTATGCATGCAGTACAAGAAGGCGCCGCCAGTAAAAGCTACGGCTTACAAGTTGCGGCGCTTGCCGGCGTGCCAAACAAAGTGATTAAAGCAGCGAAACATAAATTGCAGCAATTGGAGAGTCGCGATCATCAACCAGAAGGAACGAGGACGCCCATTCAAAGCTTACTCGCTTTACCTGAACCGGTTGAAAATCCAGCTTTGACTAAATTAAGTAGCATTAATCCCGATAACTTAACGCCAAAACAGGCGCTTGATTTGCTCTATGAACTGAAACGCTTGAGCTAGACATCAGGTGATCTAAATAAAAGCCTAAAAATAACAACGCCCACTCTATAGTGGGCGTTTTACTTTATGACGAGATCTCACACTAAGTACATTTTTTGGATAGCTTCTCTGAAAGGCACCAGAAGACAGATATTAGTTTCTAAATAAAGCTTCAACAGATAAACCTTGAGAACCCAATAAATCACGTAAGCGTTTTAATGCTTCCACTTGGATTTGACGAACACGTTCACGGGTTAAACCAATTTCAGCCCCCACATCTTCAAGCGTAGAAGGTTCATAACCTAACAAACCAAAACGACGGGCTAATACTTCTCTTTGTTTTGTGTTCAACTCGTTAAGCCATTTCACCACAGAGTTAGAGATGTCTTCATCTTGCACTTTATAGTCAGGGCCAACACTATCATCATCGGCCAATACATCTAATAATGCTTTCTCGTTATCGCCCCCCAAAGGCGTATCAACAGAGGTAATTTTTTCATTCAGCTTAAGCATGCGGCTCACATCAGAGCTAGAAACTTGCAGTTTTTCAGCAATTTCTTCCGCTGTAGGTTCATGATCCAGTTTTTGTGCTAACTCACGGGCAGTACGCAAGTATACGTTGAGTTCTTTAACAACATGAATAGGCAAACGAATAGTACGAGTTTGGTTCATGATAGCGCGTTCAATCGTCTGTCTGATCCACCAAGTCGCATAGGTTGAAAAACGAAAACCTCTTTCTGGATCAAACTTTTCTACGGCACGAATTAAACCTAAATTACCCTCTTCGATAAGATCAAGCAGTGCTAAGCCGCGGTTATTGTAACGACGTGCAATTTTTACGACGAGACGTAAATTACTTTCGATCATGCGATTACGGGATTTTGCACAACCTTTTAAGGCCTTACGGGAAAAGTAAACTTCTTCTTCTGCGCTAAGCAGTGGGGAAAAACCAATCTCACCTAGATAAAGTTGAGTGGCATCAAGATTTTTTTGCAGGTCATCTTGGACCTGTTGTTCTATTCCTAGCTCTTGGACTAGATCGGTGGCAACTTCTTCTTTTTCAAGATCAAAGTCTACGGTTTCTACGGAAAAATCTACTAGTGCTTCTGCGGCAGTGCTATTTATGCGGCTCATGATCAAATCTCCCAAACCTAATTAAACTGCTGAATTAGTGCAATTTCCTATCCTCCATTTGCCAACAAGGCCCCCAAACAATCATTGTTTAGGTAAATAAGTAAGTGGGTTTACAGACTGTCCATGGTAACGAATTTCAAAATGTAACATTACCCGATTGGCACCTGTATTGCCCATTTTTGCAACAGTCTGCCCTGCGAGGACATGTTGCTTTTCTTTGACTAAGATCTTGTCCGTATGAGCATAAGCACTAAGGTAATCGTCACTATGTTTAATAATCACTAAATTACCGTAACCCCTAAGAGCACTTCCTGCGTATACCACCCGCCCATCTGCAGCAGCTTTGATGATATCTCCCCGATTTCCCGCGATCTTAATACCTTTATTTCCCTGCTCATTGGCAGAATAAGTTCCGATTAACTTCCCTCTTACTGGCCACTGCCACTGACTCACACTGGCTGGCAGTGTTGAGGTGGGTGGAACCATTAGCCGGTTAACATTTTGTTGGGAACTTGTTACAAGGTACGCGGGCTTAGCTTTCTGATCAAGTGTTTTTTTCAGATCGTCACTTGACTTAGCATTAGACTGATAAATCTTATCATCTAATTGTTTTTTATCACTTTTACTTGAGTTAGCATCTGAATTACCCGTTATATTTCCATCTAAAGTCGTAGATTTTGATTGGTTACTAGATTTAGCATTAGCTAAATATAAAATCTGTCCAGGGTAAATTGTATAAGGGTTATCTAATTGATTAAGTTTAGCTATTTCAGAAAAGTCTTTCCCTGCAGCCCAAGAAATAGAGTAGAGAGTGTCGCCTTTTTTAACTTTATATGAATTCGATTTAATGTGGCCTTTGCTATTTTTAGAGTAGCTATGGGAAATATTTTCGACGGGTGCGGGTCTGCTGGCCTGAAAGCTACAGCCTACAAGCAGAAATATAAAGCAAAGGTTTAAGAGTAAACCCGCATTCAACAATAAAAACTCCTTGGTAAGGTTGTATTACTGTTTATGATGAAAAAATGACGCCTTCTGTGCAAAACAAGCACTTCGCTTAACACAGTAGCACAACACAAGGTTAAGCTAACTCTCCATTAATTAAAGGTACAAATTTAACCGTTTCAATGGTTTCAGAACTAAAGCGGTCAGCAGTGCGCGTAATACGCATCAATTGCTGAGTATCCTCTCCCACAGGTAAGACTAACACCCCTCCATCAGCCAACTGAGACAGCAAAGCTTCTGGTATAGTCGCCGCCGCCGCAGTCACCATAATGGCATCGAACGGACTACGATTAGCCCATCCCAACCAACCATCACCATATTTAAACGACACATTATGCAAATCTAATCGTTTTAAACGCTGTCTTGCTTGAATTTGTAAACCTTTGATCCGTTCGATAGTACAAAGCTGAGGCACCAATTGAGCCAAAATGGCTGCCTGATAGCCCGATCCCGTCCCCACTTCTAGCACTCGCTGTGGCATCTTGTGCAGTAAGAGTTCGCTCATACGGGCAACGATATAAGGCTGCGAAATGGTTTGCCCTTGTCCAATTGGCAAAGCCGTATTTTCATAGGCTTTATGGGCTAGCGCATTATCGAGAAACATTTCTCGCGGCGTATGCGATATCGCCTTTAACACGGCTTGATTACGGATCCCCGCATCTTGAAGCTTTTTAGCTAAATTCACCGCCGATGTTAAGGCAACTCGAGTCATATTTTATCTACCCAATTTTGCAATGCCGTTAGTTGTCCGTAGGCGGTTAAATCAACCGTCAAGGGCGTAATTGAAACATAGCCATTGGCGATAGCATGAAAATCAGTGCCCTCTGTGGCATCCTGCTCTTGTCCCGGTGGACCAAGCCAGAAGATTTCACGTCCGGCAGGATCTTGCGTTCGCACTATGCCTTCGGCCTTATGACGAGCACCGAGGCGAGTCACTTTGATCCCTTTAATTTGATCAAGTGGCAAGTCAGGCACATTCACATTTAAGATCTGATCTTTTGCCAAAGGCTGGGCCAACAAACCTTGAACTATCCGCCGAGCATAAACAGCAGCCGATTGATAATGTTCGAATTTACGGCCATTAAGCGAAATCGCTATTGCAGGAAAACCTAAAAAGCGTCCTTCCATCGCGGCGGCAACTGTCCCCGAATATAAGGTGTCATCACCCATATTTGCCCCCGCATTGATGCCAGACACCACCATATCAGGTTCGCCATCACATAATTCTCGGATAGCCAAATGAACGCAATCTGTCGGTGTACCGTGAACGGAAATATAGCCATTATCTAACCTATTAATTCTTAATGGATTAGTCAAGGTTAATGAGTTGCTCGCACCAGAGCAATTTCGATCCGGCCCCACAGTCAGCACTGTCGCAATTTCAGCCAAAGCCTCAGATAAGGCTTTGATACCTGGAGCATTAATCCCATCGTCATTGCTAACAAGGATACGGATCATGACTCTGCTTCAGTCTTAACAGTATCAATGTTAGCCACTACGTTAGCGTTAATTACCTCAGGCGCAGGCTCCTGCACCAATGTCGCTTGCCATTGCTGCTCTTTAACATCTTGATAATTAACCAACTCTCTCAACAAGGATGTGGCAAAACTGCCCGCAGGCAACACAAACTCCAGCACTAAGCCATCGGCGGTTTGTTCATATTTAAGGCCTTGGGGCTCAAGCAGTAACGGACGGCGTTCTTGCTCTAATCCGGCGTGCTCTAAACCATAGCAATCGTCAGCTAACTCACTCATGGCTAAGGTTTCCACCGCAGCAGCTTCACCTTGGGGTAACATCATGCCGCGCCCCCACAATGGTGCAGAAAGTTGAATGTCTTTTTCAATCAGACGCTTCAATACGATGAGATCCCATTCAGGCGTAACAAAGAAGCTTTTGCTGCCCGCTAACATCACACAATCACCCGCTAAAGGCTTAGTGCCATGGTTGGCTAAACGATATGACACCACAGTGTTAAACAGATTTGAGCGCACGGCAGACAAATACATGCTGCGCTTATTTCTGTCTTTCACTTTTTTACCCGCCATCATTTGGCGACCAAACACTAAGTTTTTGCCATCGTGACCAAAGCGCTGCTCACCAAAGTAATTGGGCACGCCCACTTGAGCGACCTTTTCGATACGACTGATAATGTCTTCCACTTGGGTGACATTTCTCAGGGTAAGAATAAAGCGGTTACCGACTAAGGCACCAATTCGCAGTTTCTTGCTGTGGCGGCTGCTCGATAATATGGTCAAACGCTCGCTATTGAGATCCTTCCAAGCAGGCGTTTCTTTACCAGGAATACGCACACCGAACCATTGTTCTGTGATGGCATTTTTATCTTTTTGCCCAGCGTAGGTCACTTCCTTTGGATGCACCTTAGCAAACTTAGCGATCATTTCAGCGACTTGTACTGTATTTAGCCCTTCTTTGCGTACATGCAGCATATGATGTTCACCTTCACCCGTCGGGCTAAAAGGCAAAATCTCTTTCACGATAAAATCGCTATTTTGGGTTCTTAGATCTGCTGTACCTAAAGGCTTACCATACAGATAATGTAATTCGCTCATGGGACTTTTTTACTCTTAAGTTAATCGTGTTTGCGGGCCATAAGTACCACGGCTTCTACCGCAATACCTTCTTTACGCCCGGTAAATCCAAGCTGTTCAGTCGTGGTCGCTTTGACATTAATATCGCCAAGTTCCGCGGTTAAATCGGCGGCTAATATCTGGCGCATTGCCTCTATGTGCGGTGCCATTTTAGGAGCTTGGGCTATGATAGTGACGTCAAGATTGCCGAGCACAAAGCCTTTCTCCCTCGCTAAAGCATAGCAATGACGCAGCAATACGCGGCTATCAGCCCCCTTATAGGCGGCATCGGTATCGGGGAAATGTTTGCCTATGTCACCGAGCGCTAAAGCACCGAGGATGGCATCGGAAATCGCATGCAGTACCACATCACCATCTGAATGTGCGACTAGGCCTGTTTCATAGGGTACTTCCACGCCACAAAGGATAAGTGGCCGCGCCGCACCAAATTTATGCACATCGAAACCATGGCCGATACGGATTTTCATTTAATATTCCTAACGTATTATTTTACTTTGATTATGACTATTTAACGGCACGCATCAAAAACAGTTCGGCTAGCCCTAAATCGTCGGGATGCGTTACTTTTATATTATCAGCACGGCCAGAAACGAGTCCGGGTGATATCCCCGCCCATTCCATCGCCGAAGCCTCATCTGTGACTACCGCACCTGCAGCCAGAGCCGCATTGAGGTAATTTTTTAATTGCTGCGCTGGAAATAACTGCGGCGTCAATGCATGCCATAAATTATCGCGACACACAGTGGCACTGATTTCACCCTGTTTATTCGCGCGCTTCATGGTATCGCGTACAGGCATTGCCAAAATAGCACCTTGGGGAAATTGCACTCTGGATGCGAGTAACTTGTCGATATCTGTCGCGGTTAAACAAGGTCTTGCCGCATCATGCACTAAGGCCCAACTGTGCTCGGGCGCAATTTGCAGCGCCGCCAACACAGAATCAGCGCGCTCACCGCCACCTAATACTGTAATCAATTTGGGGTGCACGGCCTGTGGCAAGGTATCGAAGATAGTATCGTTCGAATGTAAGGCGACGATCACTTGAGAAATGTGCGGATGGGACAAGAGCTTATCTAAGGTATGAGCAAGAATACTCTGGCCGCACACCTCAAGATATTGCTTAGGTCTGTCGGCGCCCATACGGCTACCTATGCCCGCAGCTGGAACGATGGCAACCACAGCTTGAGTGACATGCTCAGCTTGGCGCTGCAATTCAATTTGTGTTACCAGATCAGATTGGCTATCGGGATTGGATTGTTCATTTAATCCAAGATCTAAATGTCCTAGCTCTGTCATCCTAACTCCATATTACTGAGATGGACTCGATACCGAGCGCTCACCACCCACGACGCGATAGAAGGTCTCGCCTTCTTTAACCATGCCAAGTTCGTTACGTGCGCGCTCTTCGATGGCTTCTGTACCACTTTTCAGATCGATGATTTCTTCCTTCAGCACTTGGTTACGCTCATTGAGTTTGGCGTTACCTTCTTGCTGGGCGGCAATTTGTTTTTGCAGAACGAAATATTCAGGAAGACTATTACCTCCCGACCAAAGACGGAATTGCAGTACACCGAGTAGCACTATGAGTGCAATGACAAAAAATTTCATGGAGGAATTAGCGTCAGTATCTTGGATTAAAAAAATATACAGCAGATAGTACAACAAAAAAGGCCACCAAGTGGTGGCCTTTTTACATCAAATATTAAATTACGCCTGACCTTTGATCTCTTTCAAACCACGGTATGGGGCTTTTTCACCTAATTGCTCTTCGATGCGCAGCAATTGGTTGTATTTAGCGACACGGTCAGAACGACACAGTGAACCGGTTTTGATTTGACCAGCAGCAGTACCCACGGCTAAGTCAGCAATGGTTGAATCTTCAGTCTCACCACTACGGTGTGAAATCACGGCGGTATAACCCGCTTCTTTCGCCATACGAATAGCCGCTAAAGTCTCAGTCAATGAACCAATTTGGTTAAACTTGATAAGGATTGAGTTAGCAATACCGTTTTCAATACCACGGGTTAAGATTTTAGTGTTAGTAACGAATAAATCGTCGCCCACTAATTGGATCTTGTCGCCCATGATTTGAGTTTGGTAAGCCCAACCATCCCAATCTGATTCGTCTAAGCCATCTTCGATAGACACGATTGGGTATTGGTCAGCCAATGATTTTAAGAAATCAGAGAAACCATTCGAGTCGAAGACTTTGCCTTCGCCCGCTAAATCGTATTTGCCGTCTTTGTAGAATTCAGATGCAGCGCAATCCAGCGCTAACGTCACATCAGTACCTAACTTGTAACCAGCCAGTTCAACCGCTTCTTTGATAATGGCTAACGCATCAGCGTTTGACGCTAAGTTAGGTGCAAAACCACCTTCGTCACCCACAGAAGTGCTTAGGCCTTTGTCGTGCAATACTTTTTTCAGCGTATGGAAAATTTCAGCGCCCATGCGCAGTGCTTCACGGAAAGTTTTCGCGCCAACAGGTTGCACCATGAATTCTTGGATATCAACGTTGTTATCCGCGTGCTCGCCACCGTTTAAGATGTTCATCATAGGCACAGGCATAGAATATTGGCCTGGTGTACCGTTTAATTCAGCGATATGCGCGTATAAAGGAATACCTTTAGATGCTGCAGCTGCTTTAGCAGCCGCTAAAGACACAGCCAGAATCGCGTTTGCGCCTAACTTGTCTTTGTTTTCTGTGCCATCTAAGTCGATCATGATTTGATCAAGCTCAGCTTGTGCCGTCGCATCTTTGCCTAATAATGCAGCGCGGATGACACCGTTTACGTTAGCAACAGCGGTTAATACGCCTTTGCCTAAATAACGGCTCTTATCGCCATCACGTAATTCTAACGCTTCGCGGCTACCGGTAGATGCGCCAGAAGGCGCCGCAGCCATACCCACAAAACCACCTTCTAAATGCACTTCGGCTTCAACAGTTGGGTTACCACGAGAATCCATAATCTCGCGACCAATCACGTTAATAATCTTAGCCATAACACCCTCGATTTAAGTTTAAAGATAAAAGAAAAAACCAATACCTATGGGAATAAATGGAAGTCACATACCGCGGAAAATAACAAAATTCCATTTACGGTTTGCGTCCATACAGATGCAACTAGTACGCATGCTGTTTATACCCAGAGGTATTAAGTTCTTATGTTTCAAGTCTGATGAGTGTAACAAAAGGCCGGCCCCACTGTCGCGGGTCCGGCCTCAAATATTCTTACTTCAGGTCACGTTTTTGATGCGCACTTGCCGCAGCAATAAACCCTTCGAACAATGGGTGACCATCGCGCGGAGTTGAGGTGAATTCAGGATGGAATTGACCTGCAACAAACCATGGGTGATCTTTTAATTCGATCATTTCCACCAGTTTACGATCAGAAGACAAACCGCTGAAGATCATGCCAGCTTGCTCTAAACGCTCTCTGTATTTGTTGTTCACTTCGTAACGGTGACGGTGACGTTCTACACAGCTGTTGCCTTTGTAGGCTTGAGCCGCTTTTGAACCCTCGAGTAAATGACACAATTGAGCGCCTAAACGCATAGTGCCACCTAAGTCAGACGCCTCATGGCGCTGCTCAACATTACCTTCTTCGTCAATCCATTCAGTGATCAAACCCACCACTGGGAACGGTGTTTCTTTATTGAATTCAGTTGAATGTGCATCAGCCATACCTGCAACATTACGCGCAAATTCAATCAAGGCAACTTGCATACCTAAACAAATACCGAAATACGGTAAATTGTTTTCACGGGCAAATTTTGCCGCCAGTATCTTACCTTCAACACCACGCTCGCCAAAACCGCCTGGTACTAAGATACCGTCTAAGCCCTGTAAGACTTCTTCGCCTTTAGCTTCTACGGTTTGTGAATCAATATACTTGATGGTCACTGATACGCGGTTTTTAAGGCCTGCGTGTTTTAATGCTTCGTTGACTGACTTATAGGCATCTGGCAGTTCAATGTATTTACCCACCATACCAATAACGACTTCGCCGTTTGGATTAGCTTCTTGATAAATAACATTTTCCCACTCAGACAGATCCGCTTCACGGCATTCTAAACCGAAACGCTTAACCACTAAGTCATCCAAACCTTGTGAACGTAACAAAGCTGGGATTTTATAAATACTATCAACATCTTTTAATGAAATAACCGCACGCTCTTCGACGTTACAGAACAGCGAGATTTTGGCTTTTTCATTAGCAGGAATCGCACGGTCACCACGGCAAACCAACACATCTGGTGCAATACCGATAGAACGCAGCTCTTTCACTGAGTGTTGAGTTGGCTTAGTTTTCACTTCGCCAGCAGCACCTAAGAAAGGCACTAAGGTTAAATGCATGAAAAGAGTACGATCACGACCCAGCTCAACACCGAGCTGACGGATAGACTCTAGGAACGGCAAGGATTCGATATCACCCACAGTACCGCCGATTTCGACGATAGCGACATCATGGCCTTCGCCACCGGCTAATACTTTTTCTTTAATCGCATTAGTGATGTGTGGGATAACCTGAATGGTTGCGCCCAAATAATCGCCACGACGTTCTTTACGTAATACTTCTTCGTAAATACGACCGGTAGTGAAGTTGTTACGACGATTCATCTTAGTACGAATGAAACGCTCGTAGTGACCCAAGTCGAGATCTGTTTCTGCACCGTCTTCAGTAACAAATACTTCGCCATGTTGGGTTGGGCTCATGGTACCCGGATCAACGTTAATGTAAGGGTCCAGTTTCATGATGGTTACATTGAGACCGCGGGCCTCTAAAATTGCAGCTAATGATGCTGCTGCAATGCCTTTACCTAGTGATGAAACAACGCCACCAGTAACGAAGATATACCTTGTAGTCATGCTGAACCTGAGAAAATGAGTTTGAAAATACGTGCTTGTAAGAAAGCACTAGGACGGGGCAGTAGTATACCAAAGGCGGCGCGATTCGACAAACACCAATCGGGATAATTTGCCGTTTATCTCGTCTCCATCGCTTTTACTTGGTCCCAATAGGCATCGAGCTCCATTAATGTGTGCTCTTCCATGCTTTTACCGCTGTCACTCGCCAACTGTTCTACACCGCGAAAACGGCGTTCAAATTTAAGGTTAGCTTGGCGCAACGCTTGTTCTGGATCGACCTTAAGATGGCGAGCTAAATTCACCACGGCAAACAGCAAGTCGCCCATTTCGGACTGCACTTTAGCTTGGTCTTGCTCGTCTTGATTCACTTCATGCAAGACTTCATCGATTTCTTCATGGATTTTAGCGACCACAGGTTCAAGTTCGGCCCAATCGAAACCGACTCGCGCCACCCTTTGCTGAATTTTGATTGAGCGCGACAGCGCAGGTTGGGTACGCGGAATATTGTCTAACGCAGAAACCACTGTATCAGTTTGGGTTTTACCCGCCACTTGCTGGGCCTTTTGTTCACGCTCAGTCGCTTTTATCGCCTCCCAATTGGCTTTCATTGCTTGGGCGCTATCGCCTATTTGCGGATTTTGTTCGCCAAACACATGGGGATGACGGCGGGTCAACTTGTCGCTGATTTTCTCAATCACTGTGGCAAAATCAAACAGCCCCTGCTCTTTACCGAGCTGACAATAAAATACGATTTGAAATAATAAATCCCCAAGTTCATCGGGCAACTCATCCCAGGCTAAACGCTCTATGGTATCGGCAACTTCATAGGCTTCCTCTAAAGTAAAAGGCACTATGGTTTGAAAGGTTTGTGCTTTATCCCACGGGCAACCCGTGTGCGGATCACGCAGTTTTTCCATAATGTTAAGCAGCGGCTCAACATCTGTTATAGAAAATCCCGTTGTAGAAGGTTCCGTGGTTGAAAATGAAGTTAATGGCGCAGTGTGGGAAGTCATGCTTACCTCCTTTAAAGATAAATGCTAAAACAGGCTAAATACTGAGGATGAACAAAAAGAATACGCCTCAGCAGTGCTTGTTAGTAAAAGGCTATAATAACGCGATGATAAGCGAGGTAAAATAAAAGCGCTATTTTGATGCTGAGATCAGATCTTAGGGTTCTTATTTAATAGGTCTTATTTTAACTAAAAGTGCATTCGCGCCATGTAGTGGTGAAATTCACCCAAAGAGCAATAAATCGACGATTTAACGACCCAATAAATTCTCATCTATGTCCTGCATACAAGTATTTAGCGCAAGCCATCTTAAATGATAAGATACGCAGCAATATTTCAATGAAGCTAAAACTCACTGAGTGAAGACCTAACAATTTCGGCCTAACTATACATGTGATGAATGCATGTGATAAATGCTCGTAATGAGCGCAGCGTGATAAATACGGTCATTCGATTTATTTGATTATGTTAGGTGTATTTCTATTCTGTCGCCCAAAATGGGGCGTACTCCCTTATAGATTTGAGCATTACTGGAGACAAAATTCATGACAAACGCGAATGTGGATGCCACGCCGTTAACGACTAAGCCATCACAAGATGGTTTTTATATGCCCGCCGAATGGGCGGCGCAGCAAGCCGTATGGATGATTTGGCCATATCGTCCCGATAATTGGCGCTCTGCTGGGGCTTATGCTCAAGCAACCTTTGCTAAAGTGGCCGATGCCATTGGTGGTGCAACGCCCGTGTATATGGGTGTACCTAAAGCCTTTTTAGCTGAAGCTCAAAAAGTGATGCCATCGCACGTCACCTTGGTTGAAATGGACAGTAACGATTGCTGGGCTCGCGATACAGGGCCAACCGTAGTTGTGAATGATAATGGCGAATGCCGTGGTGTTGACTGGGGTTTTAATGCTTGGGGCGGCCATAACGGTGGTTTGTACTTCCCATGGGATAAGGACGAGCAAGTCGCGCAGCAAATGCTTGCGCAGCATGGTTTTGCCCGTTACAGCGCGCCGCTGATCCTCGAAGGTGGCTCCATCCATGTCGATGGTGAAGGCACCTGTATGACGAGTGCAGAATGTTTACTCAATGCCAACCGTAACCCTGAACTGACAAAAGAACAGATTGAAGACTTACTGCGTGACTATTTGAATGTTAAGCAGTTTATCTGGTTGCAAGATGGCGTGTATATGGATGAGACCGATGGTCATATCGACAATATGTGCTGTTTTGCCCGTCCTGGTGAAGTCATTCTGCACTGGACCGATGATGAGACTGATCCACAATATCCACGCTCAAAAGCGGCGCTAGAGGTCTTGCAAAATACCGTGGATGCCAAAGGCCGTAAGTTAAAAATCCATCTATTGCCACAACCGGGGCCGCTGTATTGCACCGAAGAAGAATCAAAAGGTGTGACCGAAGGCACTGGCGTGCCACGCACGGCGGGTGAGCGTTTAGCCGGTTCTTATGTGAACTTTTTAATCACCAATAATCGCATCGTGTTCCCACTGCTTGACCCTGCAACCGATGATATCGCCGCCCAAAAACTGCAGGAAATCTTCCCAGAGCATGAGATTGTGGGTGTGCCAACCCGTGAGATTTTATTAGGTGGCGGCAATATCCATTGTATTACTCAGCAAATCCCTGCTGGAAAGTAACCCAAGGAGAACAGCATGACGATTGATGTCACTGTTATTACACCACAATTGGCTTTCTGCGGGAGGGCGCAAGATGTTTGAAGTCACTGAAGTTTCCATTGCCGAGCTGCGTGCTGCGCTCGAATCTGGCCACACCACCGCAGTGGAGTTGGTTAAGTCGTATCTCGCGCGGGTTGAGGCGTATGACGGCCCTGCGACAAAGACTAAGCTCAATGCGTTAGTGGTACACAATCCCGATGCGCTGAAAGAAGCCGAAGCCTCAGATGCGCGCCGCGCCCGTGGTGAAACCTTAAGCCCACTTGAGGGTATTCCGTATACCGCCAAAGATAGCTATTTGGTGAAGGGGCTGACGGCGGCGTCTGGCAGCCCAGCATTTAAAGATTTAGTGGCCCAGTACGATGCCTTTGCCGTTGAGCGCCTACGCGCCGCGGGTGCCATTTGCCTAGGCAAAACCAATATGCCACCCATGGCAAATGGCGGCATGCAGCGAGGTCACTATGGCCGCGCTGAAAGCCCATACAATGCTGAGTATCTTACTGCACCATTCGCTTCGGGCTCTTCCAATGGGGCGGGCACAGGCACGGCGGCAAGTTATTCGGCTTTCGGTCTTGCCGAAGAAACTTGGTCAAGCGGTCGAGGTCCTGCGTCCAATAACGGTTTGTGTGCTTACACTCCGTCTCGCGGCGTGATTTCCGTGCGCGGTAACTGGCCGTTAACGCCGACCATGGATGTCGTCGTGCCCTATACTCGCACTATGGCGGATATGCTTGAAGTGCTGGATGTGATTGTGGCCGACGATCCTATCACCCGTGGCGATCTCTGGCGTCTGCAACCTTGGGTACAAATCCCTAAAGCATCGACAGTTCGCCCAGAATCTTATCTGGCGCTGGCCGCTAGCGCAGACACACTTAAGGGTAAGCGTTTTGGTGTGCCGCGCATGTACATCAATAAAGATGAATTGGCGGGCACCAGCGAAAATCCGGGCATTGGCGGCCCAACGGGTCAACGTATTCATACCCGCCAATCGGTTATCGATCTATGGGAAGCGGCTCGTAAAGCCTTAGAAGCCGCTGGCGCCGAAGTGATTGAAGTGGATTTCCCGCTGGTATCAAATTGTGAAGGCGACCGCCCAGGTGCGCCGACAGTGTTTAACCGCGGTATCGTCACGCCTCAATTCCTCCATGATGAATTATGGGAACTCTCAGGTTGGGCATTCGATGAATTCCTGCGTGCTAACAATGACCCTAAACTCAACAAGCTTGAAGATGTTAACGGCTATCTGATTTTCCCCCACGACTTGGGCACCTTGCCTAACCGTGAAGGTGACTTAGCGGCAGGCATGGAAGAGTACGTCAACATGGCTAAGCGTGGTCTTAAATCCTATGACCAGATCGACAGTATTCCCGATGGTCTGCGTGGCTTAGAGAAGACGCGTAAGCTAGATCTCGAAGACTGGATGGACGGGCTAAAGCTTGATGCCGTGCTGTTCCCAACCGTGGCAGATGTGGGCCCTGCCGATGCCCATGTGAATCCGGCTTCAGCCGATATAGCTTGGAGCAACGGAGTTTGGGTCGCTAACGGAAACCTTGCGATTCGCCATTTAGGCGTGCCGACTGTGACTGTGCCTATGGGCGTGATGGCCGATATTGGCATGCCAGTCGGTTTGACCTTCGCCGGTCGCGCCTATGACGATAATAACCTGCTTAAATTTGCAGGTGCATTTGAGTCAACAGGTGACAGGCGCATGATCCCGCCACGTACACCAAAGCTTGGCGAATAAGCGCTAAGCCCAAGCACTAAATGCATGAGCTTAAAAATGAAAACGGGATTGGCATCAATTTGCCAATCCCGTTTTTTTTAATACCGACGTCGATACCCTTTCAACAAAGCTGGATTCATGCTGCTATAAAACATGCTGCTGTAAAAAAAACAGCAACACTTAACACGTCTTATCTTAATGCCAAGAGTTCTTTTCTGACGATCTCTGCGCCTGCACTTAAGGCGTTGAGTTTGCCTCTTGCGATTTGATGAGATAAAGGCGTCATACCACAGTTGGTACAAGGATAAAGCTTGTCGGCATCGACAAATTTAAGGGCTTTTCGTAGGGTGTCAGCGACTTCCTCTGCGGTTTCAATCGTGTCGGTGGCAACATCAATCGCGCCGACCATGACTTTCTTACCGCGAATGAGTTCAAGTAGCTCCATTGGCACATGGGAGTTGTGACATTCTAGCGAGATAATATCGATATTCGATTTTTGCAGTTTAGGAAACACTTCTTCATATTGGCGCCACTCTGAGCCCAAGGTTTTTTTCCAATCTGTATTGGCTTTGATGCCATAACCATAACAAATATGTACCGCAGTTTCGCATTTAAGCCCTTCAATGGCTCTTTCTAAACACGCAATGCCCCAATCGTTTACCTCATCAAAAAACACATTAAAAGCAGGCTCATCAAATTGGATAATATCAACACCCGCCGCTTCTAATTCTTTGGCTTCCTCATTAAGAATTTTGGCAAATTCCCAAGCGAGCTTTTCGCGACTTTTATAATGGTCATCATAAAGCGTATCTATCATGGTCATTGGGCCAGGCAGCGCCCATTTAATCGGTTGCGTGGTTTGCTTGCGTAAAAATTTGGCATCTTCAACAAACACCGACTTTTGGCGGCTCACTGGGCCGACAACCGTGGGCACGCTTGCATCATAGCGATCACGAATTTTAACGATTTTACGTTTTGAAAAATCAACGCCGTTGAAGTGCTCAATAAAGGTAGTGACAAAATGTTGCCGCGTTTGCTCGCCATCACTGACAATATCAATCCCCGCTAGCTGTTGATCCTGTAATGACAAACGCAGTGCATCGTGTTTACCGGTAATTAATTCCTCTCCTTGCAATTTCCATGGAGACCAAAGTGTTTCAGGCTCTGCAAGCCATAAAGGTTTAGGCAAACTGCCCGCAGTTGAAGTCGGTAACAGTGTCTGGTTAAGCGATGTTTTATTAAGTCGTGTTGTCATAATAATGATGCCGTATTGGGTTAATTATTGAGCGTGACGATTAGGCTCAGAGCAACTAATCGTAATTAGCAGACCATTGTTCAAAAAACGTTTGATATGGTTTGATAAAGTGCTCCGCTGCAAATTTGCCTTGCTCATTCGCCAATTGGCTACGTTCAGCTCGGTCATAAACAATTTGAGTCAGTGAATGATCCAAGTTTTTCAAATTAGGTTGATAGCATTTTCCTGCAACAGCATTGGCATTATAAATCTCAGGGCGATAGATTTTTTGAAAAGTTCCCATAGTGCTGATGGTGCTTATCAACTCAAGATGGGTGTAATCATTGAGTAAATCACCAAAGAAATAAAAAGCTAAAGGCGCCACACTATTTGGTGGCATAAAATAGCGCACCTGTAAGCCCATTTTTTTGAAATATTGCTCAGTTAAAGACGATTCATTTGGCTGATATTCACCCCCTAATACGGGATGCTGATTCTCAATTCTATGGTAGGTTTTATTATCCGACACACTGAGACAGATAACCGGTGGCTTATTAAAATTCTGTTTATAAGCATCAGAATTAACAAAAGACTGAAATAGCTTGCCATGTAGACCACCAAAATCATCTGGAATACTAAATTTGGCTTGGCCCTTATTATGTTCTGCCAGTAACACGCTAAAGTCATAATCGCGTACATAAGATGAAAAGTTATTGCCGACAATACCTTCAATACGTTTATTGGTTTTATGATCAACAATATTGGTTTTCAAAACTTCAATCGATGGGAAGGTTTGACCGCTGCCGTCAATATCCAAATTAACGGAGATAATTTCAAGTTCGACAGTATAACGATCGCCTTTAGGGTTATCCCAATGCGCTAAGGCATTAAAACTGTTATCAATCATCTTTAACGCGTTGCGTAAGTTCGCTTGGCGATGACTTCCTCTGGCCAAATTAGCAAAGTTGGTCGTGATACGCGTCTTGTCTGAGGGATGATAATTTTCATCAAGACAAATGCTGTTAATCGTAAATGTAAAATGCTTATTCATAGTGATCCAGTATCCCATTGTCTGATTTCAAACCTGAGTTTATGCCCTGCGCTTCTAGCTTCTCGACCCGACTCTGATAGACATTATTCGTGTTCTGTCTGAGGTTCTATTTAACTTAAGTGCCGATGACTTAAGTCCTGATGGCTTAGCTAGTGTGCAACTTCAAGCTTGTCTAATATTTCGCTTGGAGTCATTTATACGTGGTTCGGCACATGAACAAAAACGGTTTTATTTCACATACAACATGAGCCATATTCATGATCAATTAACATGGCTTTGTAGATTAACCTGAACTTGGGATAGGGAAAAGCAGGAGCAGCAATATGTTTTCGAGTTAGTTCTCCTAGAGCCGGCTTGTAATAGCCGATTACACATATTTGGTTCTGTCGCAAACTGAGAGCTTGCAGCTAAGATTTGAGGGCGCAAGATCCCTCAGATACAATTATGCGGCTAAAGAATAAAATTGTTCCCATGGTTTCATCTTTTCGGTGGTGTTCATTTGCCCTTGCTTTATCATGAACCAAAGTTCAACGCCAGCAAGCGTTGATTCGGCACCTTCCCAAGACTTCCAACCCAAACATTGATGCATTTTACCTTTCACTTTTCGATGACTTTGCTCAACAATATTATTCAGATATTTTATGGCTAAAACCTCAATCATAAACAACATGCAACCAGACAGCCAAAGACGAATATTAATGGTGTCTAATGCCGCAGCATTCGCCCCACTTTGATCAATGACGACCTTTTCAGGTAAGCCATGTTGGTTGATAGCTTTATTGAAAAACGCCCGAGCAGCAGGTTCATCACGGGTCTCACTCAAATAAAAATCAATAATAGCACCGTATTTATCCACGGCGCGATAATAGTAAACCCAGCGACCTTTAATCTTTATGTAGGTTTCGTCCATTCGCCACGCCCCTGATACTCGACGCTTTCTCTTCCTGAATACGGCTTCGAGTTGCGGCGCATATTTGATAACCCAACGGTTCAGTGTTGAGTGGTCAAAATGGATATTACGATCAGCGAACATCTCCTCAATTTCACGGTAACTCAGTTTATAGGCCAGGTGATATCGTAGGGCTTGCATGATGATATCTGTTGGGAAATGGCGTCCAGAAAAGTTTAGCGACATTGATGATGTTAGTTAAGAGAGCATCGCTCATGATAAACTCGTTCCTCAGTTTGCGACAGAACCCGCTTTTTTGCTCTGAACTTAGCTTCAAGTTGTGGCACGTATTTAATAACCCAACGGTTTAAGGTTGAGTGGTCAAAGTGGATATTACGCTCAGCGAAGATTTCCTCAATATCACGGTAGCTAAGCTTATAAGCAAGGTAATAGCGAAGTGCCAGCATGATGATATCTGATGGATAATGCCGTCCCGAAAAATTGAGTGTCATGCTGTGGATGCTCCAAATTCATATTCGAAGATCATCCACCATGAAACTCTTAACGTCAACTTTGCGACAGTACCCGAGAAAGTGATTGGTGCCTTTATCGAAAGGCACCATTTCAACTGATTGGAGGCATTACCCTATTTTTTATACGATTTAAAAAAATCAAAATATTTTTTGTTATAGCCTTGAAAGGCTCTGCCTTTCCCTCTTGCATATGCTTTTGAAAAACACTCAAAAGCATTATCCTTATCTTCCAGCTCGAAATATATTACCCCTAAATCAATTAGCTCTGACGTTCCATACTCAGGAATGTTATATTTAAATATCTCAAGAGCCCACTTCTTTGCCTCAAGATATTCTTTTTTTAAGAAATACACACCACATATGCATGAAATTAACCACCGAGCCTCTTCCGATTTATATTTATCAACAATGGCATCTTCTATATCAGTTAATGCCGAAAAATAAACCTCCAATGCTTTGTTAAAATCCCCCTTATCTTCAAAGGAATTCCCAAGCTCGATTTTTTTAACAATTTCAGATTCAATGCCACCCATAAGAACCTCGTTTTAAATCAATGGCTTTAAATATGTTTGCCCTAACATAGCACCTTGCGATCTGTTTATAGAGTAATGATCAAGGTAATAGTTATTTGAGTCCAGCATCCAGTTTCTAACCTCAGGAGGTCTTGCTCCATATCCTCTTCCGGTACTGTTCCACCAACTTACTGCATCGACTCTATGTGTAGTGATGTGATGGACGCCTCAGCACCTAAGCTTGCAGTATTATGCCAAGCTTAAAGCTGACAAATAGTTCTGGAGGTTTCCATCATGGATATTAAAGTTATTGGTATCGATTTAGCCAAAAATGTTTTTCAAGTTTGTGTTTGTCTTATGGATAACTCTGTCATGAGTAACAAAAAGGTTAACAGAAACAAGCTGCTCGATAAAATTAGACAATTCCCCGAAGGTAGCCTTATTGCTATGGAGGCCTGTGGTACGGCGCATTACTGGGGAAGACAATTTCAAGCTCTTGGTTATCAAGTGCAATTGATCCCTGCTCAACATGTTAAGCCATTTGTTGCAAACCAAAAGAATGATGCCAACGATGCCCTCGCTATATGCGAAGCGGTTTTCAGACCTAATATCCACATGGTTCCAGTTAAAACTGTTGAGCAACAAGACATTAAAGCATTACGTTGTGTACGTAGTCGTCTCGTTCAAAATCGAACCGCCATGGTCAATCAAATTCGAAGCCTAGCGAGCGAGTCTGGTGTGATCTTCTCTGTCGGCAGGTTGCAATTACAAGCGTCACTTAGCCGTATTTTAGCAAATAATGAGCATGAACTGTCTCATACGCTTCATTACCTGTTAAAATTTTTATATGAAGATTTATGTGTTTTAAATGAGAGAATTAATCAAATCGAGCGCGACATTAAAGCGCTATGTCAAATCCAACCTCGCTACAATGCATTGCTGTCGATCCCTGGCTTTGGACCATTAGTCACAGCAAGCTTTATGAGTGAATTAGGTTCGGGTCATCAATTTAAAAATGGCCGGCAATTATCTGCATGGTGTGGCTTAGTGCCATCGCAATCGAGTTCTGGTGGAAAAGTTCGACTAGGATCGATCACGAAAAATGGCAGCTCAGAACTACGTGTTTTACTCATCCACGGCGCCAGAGCCGTTGGCCGATTTGCGAGCAAACATGATGATAGACTTGGGCGATGGTTTAATGCACTTGCGTTAAGGCAAGGTCGACACAAAGCCGTTGTCGCATTGGCCAATAAAATAGCGCGTATAGGATGGCGGATCCTCACGAGTAACGATAATTTCGACGTTAATAAAGCGTTTGCGTAAGACGTTAAGTATCACGTAACAGTTTACATGCACTGATGAATAAACGGTCAACCGTACCTATTAGAGCCTGACTGTGCCAAGGCATTAAATGCCGATGTAGTGATAAGGTAATAGGTTTCGGATTTACATCATGGCGCGGGTAAAAAAGCCTATTTAGACGCCGAATATATGGTAGTGAACCAATCATTCAACGGTGTTGTAAAAGCTGAGGCGTCCATATATGGCACACTAATTTTGGCCACCTAAATAGAGGTGATATTATTACCTCGTAGATGACTTTAGGTGAACACATGAGATCGACAACCAGAAAAACATTTAGTGCTGAATTCAAACTTGAAGCAGCCCAATTAGTCCTCGATAAAAACCATAGCATCATCGAAGCTGCAAAGGCGATGAACGTTGGTAAGTCCACTATGGATAAATGGGTGAGACAGTTAAAACTAGAACGCCAGGGTGGCACACCAAAAGCA